>DASYKO010000137.1:0-61451 GCA_035995285.1 Hyphomonadaceae bacterium
ACTCCGGCCCGTTGTCCGAGCGGATGTGCTCGGGCGTGCCGCGCTCGAGCATCAGGTCGGCCAGCACATCAATGACGTCGCCCGACCGGAGCCGCCGCGCCACGCGGATCGCAAGCGCCTCGCGCGTAAACTCATCGACTACGCACAGCATCCGCATCTTGCGCCCGTCATGGGTGCGGTGCTCGACGAAGTCATAGGCCCAGACATGGTTGCGATGCGCTGCCTTCAACCGGATGCATGATCCATCGTTGAGCCACAGACGGCCCCGCTTCGGCTGCTTCATCGGCACTTTGAGCCCCTCCCGCCGCCAGATCAGTTCGACCCGCTTGACGTTCACAAGCCAGCCGGCCGCCCGCGGCAACGCATTGATCCGGCGATAGCCATAGCGGCCGTAGGTCCGCGCCAGCTCGACAATGTCAGCAACCAGCCCCGCCTCATCTTCCGGCGTCTTCGGCGGCCGGCGCTGCGTTGAGCGATGGTGTCCGAGCGCCGCGCAGGCGCGCCGCTCGGATACCAACAATGTCTCCTTCACGTGCTCAACACAGGCCCGCCGGCGGGCGGGGCTCAGTAGTTTCCCGAGGCGGCTTCCTTCAGGATCAGCTTGTCCAGCGTCAGGTCGCTGACCGCCTTCCGCAGCCGGAGATTCTCCATCTCCAGCTCCTTGATCCGTTTCACCTGGTCGGTCTTCAGGCCGCCAAACTCACGTCGCCAGCGATAGTAACTCACCTCCGTCACGCCGATGCTCTTTACCGCATTGGCAAGCGGCCTGCCTTGCGCCGTCATCACTTCAACCTGCCGCAGCTTCGCGACGATCTCCTCGGGCGTATGACGCTTCCGGGGCATGTCCAGTCCTCCAAAATAGGGTCCATCCTAACTTCACGGGTGGACGCATTTGAAGGGGGCGGGTCAGCACGGCGAACTCCATGCCGGGAGCGCCGGTGATGAAACCTTGATAGTTGAACGCCTCAAGAGACATTGAGCTATTATCAATCACCCATTTCCCAATATCATCGCACAGGAGCGGGTCGTTATCTCGATCACGCGGTCCTGGACGTGGACGAGGATATGGGATCGGCCTCGGTCCGGGCGTCGGGTCCGGCTTCTTCGGAGGCTTCGGCTGCGGCTTCGAAGAACCCGGAAAGAGAATAGGCGGCGGTGGTATCGATATGGGTTTCGGTTTGGCAGCCGCCCCCACAACTCGGATCACGGTGTAACCTCCGCCAGCTGCTTCGGCCAGTCCGGCTGTCGCCGCGAACAGGGCGATTGTCCCAGCGTACGCAAAGAACTCCGCCGTGTGCCGGCCAGCTAGTTCATCGCCAGGTGCAAATCTGGCCTGATAGTCATCCATCAATCCTTTCGTGAAGAAAGCGGTGTTCGCGTAGGAGCTGTCCGACATCAAAATGTCGATCGTTCTCTGCGCTCGCCAGTAGTCCGGGACGGACTTAAGGTCTTCCAGACCTTTCGCGGCTAGTTCCGGCGAACCTTCGAACTTCTGGACAAACCATCGCGCCACATGCTCGGGGTTTTCTTTGGCCCGATAGACCCGGTCAAGCATGACCTGCCACCATGGATCATTGCCGGCGTACGTTCCCTCCGCGCTCTTGTAGCCTTTGATCCACACTGCGCTAGATCCGCCAGACTTCGGCAGGTCGAGTAGCTTCTCTGCCTCTTCCGGCGACGTTGCGGCTACTCGAGCTCTGGCTTCTAACTCGACTTTTTGTACGGCTGTCTTCAGCTCATTTCCGGCTTCCGTGTTCGCGGCGACTTCCGGGGGAGGCGGCTGCTCAGCTTGTGCTGGTTTAGCCGCCGGCGCCGCCGGCGCGGCCGGCTTCTCGCCTAACATCCTGGAGCCGAGAGCGGTTCCAATGACGCCGCCGATCACATCCGGCAGGGCGGCCAGCATGTTGTCGCCAAAGTCTGTGTGGTCGATGAGCGTCCGGGTTGCCGCGTTCGCGACAGCCGATGCCGTACTCCTTGCGACCATTGCGCCGGCGTATTGCCAGGATGCCCGGGTGTGCAGCGCGGCAATTGCTTTCATGGTTCCCGTCGAAGCAACGCCCTCCGCAATGCCTGCGCCAACTCCGGCGGCAGCCAATCCGGCCCAGGAGAACTTGCTTTGCCAGCCAAGCGCCATGGCGACGCCCTGGTTGACGAGATTGCCGGCCATCGCGGTCATGACGGCCTCGCCCCAATTGTTTGGCGCTGACGCTCCGCCACCGACAAGAGACGCGATGCCCGCCTCGGCGACCTGGTTCCACGAGAACTTTTCCTGTACGCCGGTGGCGATACCGAAAGTCTGGCTGGCGATAGAGCCAGCTGAGCCAGCCACGATGAGGCTGGCGCCCTCTCCGACTGCCGTCGCGGTGCCAAGTGGGACGCCCAAGCCCTGGAGCATTCCGGCAAAGAGCTGCGTTGTCGCGCCCTGCAGCGCCATCGTAACCACCACGGCGATGACCACCATGAGGATCTTGGCGAGGAAGTCCCAGCCGCTCTGCTTCTTCGGCTTTGGCAGGACCGGGCCGGGGGCGTTGTTGCCCATGGCGGCTTGCGGGTCGTAAGGCGTGAAGGTGTTGGCGTTGTAGGTGTTGCGCATCACGCCGGCGGGGATGACCAGTTGCTGGCCGGCGTTGAGGGGGGCGTTGCCGGACAAGCCATTGGCTTCGGCGATCTTCCACGACAGCGAGGCGTCGCCCCACATGTTCTGGGCGATGGAGGTGAGCGTCTCTCCGCCGCGGACAACGTAGGCGCCGGTGGAGGAGCCCTGGTACATCGAGGTGATGCCCTTGGGGCCCTGGTCGAAGTCGAACGGCGAGCCTAGCGCGCCCGTGCGCATGGCGGCGGCGGCGGTGTTCGCCGGGGGCGATTGGACCTCGTGAGCGTAGATCGAGGTGGCGTAGTCGGTCTCGTACCCGCCATTGTTGCCGCTCTCCGAACGGACTTGTCCGTTCGGAGCATCTCAAGTCAGGGCCTGCCCCTGGCAGGCCCGGCGCCGATCTCGCGGCCGGCGAAGCGGTGCCAGACCTCGTGCGGATCGCCGTTGGCGGTGAACCCGTCCTGCTCGTCGCGCCGCGTGATCGTGCCGGAGAGATCGGTCTGGTAGAAGACGGTCCGGCGCTTCTACCGCGCCTAGCCCGAGATCGAGCGCCACGGCCTCGCCCCCAACCGCAAACTGGCAATCGTCTTCCGCTTCGGCCGCCGCCCGCCCAGCGTACGTCGTGCCACGCATGCGAAGTGGCCGGGTAGCAGGTCTAGATATCTTTTATGTTGGATATGTGTGGGTCGATGCCCATTTTTCTTAAACGGGCCTGGATGGCCAAGAGTACTTCTTCAACACCGTCTATACTGGCTGCGGCCTTGTTAGCTTCATTCTCCGAGATTTCATCCTCCCTCAATATCTCAACATGAGCACCCGCATCGTATCGAATAAAAAATCTTCCGGACCGCTCTAACACTTTAACGTTCTCATTGGACAATAAGTATCGATCCACAGGTCACCTACCAAACTGGCTTCATAGTATACGAACCCGGCACAGGGGCGTTTATAACAGCTTCTGGAACACCGCCAGATGTGTAGCCGCCAGGACGCCAGAAGCTATTCGCGCCCACTTCATTCCCGGAGGGCATTCGAAGGTTGAGGGGTTTCGGAATCTCAACGAGCATCGGGTTTGTTCCTAAATCCCCTGGGTTGAGACCCAGACTCCGTTCAAGTGCAGCAACATTACCTCCCGCCTGCTTGATTGCACTTCTTGCCAGATCAGCTGGTATCACCCAGGTGTCCCTACGAGCGCCGAAGCCTCTTGTCGAACTCTGAACCCTAGCAGCACCGTTACGGAAGAGCGATGCGTGCGCATCAATGTATTCTTGGGAGAGATAGCTTTCGGGCGCGGGCCTTGGCCCGTAGAGCGGCTTAGAAGCGTCCGCAAAGGCCTTCTGATCGATTATGCCGCTTGTCTTCGCCGCGGACCTTGCCATGCCAATGTACTGAACGGCGCCGACTGCCGTGTCGTTAAGCAGAGGTATCAGGCGGTAAAGCTCTTCAGCTCCAGATATCTGTCTGGCGCCGAAGTCGGCAGCTCGCCTCTCGTCGGGCGTCATGAGTTCGATGGCCGCAACCGAGAGCCGCTCATCGATTTGGTAGATCGGCGTGTGAGTCGTGAGGTTGTTAGGGGTGTCACCCCAAAGTGCGTCGCTGATGGTGAGCTTCACCGCGTTTCTGCGCGCAGCAAGGATTCCTATTGCTTTAAGGCGTGCTTCTTCTCCCCCCGCCGACACCGTCATTTCAGTCGCGGCAAACATTGCGAATGTGCGATCCAGATAGGTGCCCCAGTTTGCTGCCTGGGGGCCATCCATCATGGCAACTATGTCTCGCCGGATGGGGACAAAGTCAGGATCGTTGCGTAGCGCACGCGCCATTTGATTGGCAGCGATCGCGTACTGTTCGACTGCTTCGACCTGACCGGCTTCGAAAGTCAGGCCGCTATTTCTCAACGCGCCCGGCGCAGCGAGTTCCATCCGCCCCATGGCTTCCAGGAGTTGCTGCTCAAGGATCGGTTTTTGTGCCCCAGTAGCGGTTGGGAGAGCTGAGGTCAGCAGTTCGATCTGAAGCGCTGCGCTGTCTGCCACCGCCTGGCGATTTGTTGTCTGACCGTAGCGGAGCGCGAAGCCGTCAAATGGCCCCAGCTTGAGCTGGGCGTCGATCAGCCGTGGATCTCTTTGCGATCTACTCGACGCCGGTACTGCTCTGGCTGCCTCCTCGCTATCGATCTCGCCCGCCTTGGAGCTGAGGGACGCGCGCTCGACCGACTTCGCGATGCTGCCCGCAAACATCTGCCCGATGGTCTGCCCTATCGCATCCGGAATTGCAGCGAGCAGGTTGTCGCCGAAGTCGGTGTGATCGATGAGCGAGCGTGTGGCAGCGTTTGCAATTGCGCTTGCCGTACTGTGCTCCACTATGCCCCCGGGCATGTGGCCGCCTATCCAGGAACCGATGCCTGCAGCGGCCATGCCGCTCCAGGAGAACTTGCTCTGCCAGTGCAGCGCCATGGCGGCGCCTTGTCCCAGAGCGTTCGAGGTCATCGCGCGGAGTATGGGAGAGGCGATACCGAGGCTGCCGGAGCCCAGCGCGCCGCCGATCGCGCCCATGGCGACGGCGTTCCAGGAGAACTTCTCCTGGACTCCGCTCGCGACGCCGACGACCTGGCTCGCGATTGATGCTGCTGCGCCCGCGATCGCGCCGCCTATAGCGAAGGCGCTTGCGCCGACACCGCCCAGCGTTACCGCCCCCCCACTGAAAGCCGCGGTGAGCGCCATTGCACCCGCCTCGCCCGCAGTTAGTGCACCGGCGCCGAATGTGGTTGTGGTGACGCCGCCTACGGTTGCTGTTGTCCCTAGGGCGACAGTGCCGCCAGCCAGCTGCGATATTGCGCCGGCCAGATAAGGCGCCACGACTGCCGCCACGACGACAGCAACGACCACCATCAGGATCTTCGCGAACATGTCCCAGCCGTTCTGCTTCTTCGGCTTGGGCAGGACCGGGCCGGGGGCGTTGTTGCCCATGGCGGCTTGCGGGTCGTACGGCGTGAAGGTGTTGGCGTTGTAAGTGTTGCGCATCACGCCGGCGGGGATGACCAGTTGCTGGCCGGCGTTCAGAGCAGCGTTCTGCGAGAGGCCGTTGGCGTCGGCGATCTTCCACCACAGAGAGGCGTCGCCCCACATGTTCTGGGCGATGGAGGAGAGCGTCTCGCCGCCGCGGACGACATAGGCGCCGGTGGAGGAGCCCTGGTACATCGAGGTGATGCCCTTGGGGCCCTGGTCGAAGTCGAACGGCGAGCCCAGGGCGCCCGTGCGCATGGCGGCGGCGGCGGTGTTCGCCGGGGGCGATTGGACCTCGTGAGCGTAGATCGACGTGGCGTAGTCGGTCTCGTAGCTGCCATTGTTGCCGACATAGCCGATCTCGCGGCCGGCGAAGCGGTGCCAGACCTCGTGCGGATCGCCGTTGGCGGTGAACCCGTCCTGCTCGTCGCGCCGCGTGATCGTGCCGGAGAGATCGGTCTGGTAGAAGACATGCCGGTCGCGGTCGTCGTCGATCACCACTTCCTTGAGCCGCGAGACGCCGCTCATATTGCGGTACGTGTAGACCGAGCTGTGCACAGGGCCCGTCGCAGGCGCCAGGATGCTGTAGAGCATGCCGCCCAGGATGTACTGGGCAGCCCGCTGCTTGGCCAACTCGATAGTGGAGAGCGCTTTCTCCGTCGTTGTTTTCGTGAGGACGGCGCTGTCCCACCATTCATAGGTGTTGTACTGGACCTGGTGCAGCGCACTCGACGTGTTGGCGTTCTGGTAGCTCTCGGTCTCAACGGTGACCACCGAGCCGAGCATGTACTTGTCGCCGTCCCCGTAGGAGTACTCGCTCTCCGACACCTCTGCGTGCCATGCGCCGGCGGAATCCGGTTTGACCGTGATCGTCTTGTCGCGCTCGAGCTGGCCCTTGGCGTTGTACCAGGACTGATGCTGGTAGGACATCAGGCTCGTCGTGCCGGGAGGCGCGTACGCGCGGTAGTCGATCTGGTTTATCTGGCGGCCATATCCATCGTACTCGAAGGTCGCACGCAGCGCGCCCTTGGCGGGGATGAAGTTGGGATTGTATGCCGAGACCTCCATCGCCCCGTCATTGACCCAGACCGCGTTGACGCGGCCTGCGCTGTCATAGCCATAGTCCTCGCGATGAACCCGGTACATGTCCATGGTTATGTAGCCGGCGCTGACGTCCCCGGGCACGAGCCATTGGATGTCCGTGTAGAATTCGCCGGAGAGCAGCTGCACACGCTGGCCGGCGAGGTCGTAGTAGATGTCGCTGCCGCCGACATCGCGCCGAATGGCGCCGTCGATCAGCTTGCCCTTCGACGTGATGACGCGGTTGTGGATGTCGTACTTGTACCAGAAATCCTGGCTCATCTGGGAAGCGGTATTGCCCTGCCCGTCGAGCTGGTTGAAGTCGGTATGCGTGTGGCGGATATTGCCGTTGGCGTCGTACTCCCAGCTCATCGACGCGGCGGGCGTCGTCGCCGTGTTGGCGGTCGTCCATGACGTCATGCGGCCGAGTGCATCGTAGATGGCGGTGGAGTCGGTGATGGGGGTGTAGGTCGTATCCACATAGGGCTGCGGGGCGTGATAGATCGGGTCGTACTGGTGGACATGCTCGACCGTGTGGATCTCGTGCGTCTGCTGCTCGAGGATCGGCGTGTCGTAGCTGTTGTAGTACGGGCCCTGGACCTGGGCGTAGACGCCATTCTGCAGGCGGTACATCGTGGCGATGTTCGGCAGGTAGTTGTTGGCCGGATCGATGGCCTGGTAGATCGGGATCTGATCGGTGCGGTAGACGGGCGTCTGCACCGTGCCGTAGATCGCCTGCTGGTAGGTGTTGTAGTACTGCCCCTGAACCAGGACGTAGTCGTCCGTGTAATCGTAGTGCATGACCGGCAAAGTCTTGCCGGTGACCGGATCGTACTCGGGCTCCCAATGCTCGTGTGGCGTATGCACGACCTGGTAGAGTTCGGTGTAGTCCGCCGAATAGACGTTCGGATTCACCTGCTGGTAGATCGGCGTGTAGACCGTAGTATAGACGGGCGTGTTGACGGTGACGTAGATCGGCACCTGGATCTGCGTATAGACCGGCACCTGCACCTGTGCGTAGACCGGCACCTGCACCTGAACATAGACGGGCGTGTAAACCGGGACGTAAACCGGCGTGTAGACCGTATTGTAGACAGGCGTGTAAACCGGAACGTAGACCGGCGTATAAACCGGAGCGTACACGGGCGTGTAGACCGTCGTGTAGACCGGCGTCTGCACCGGGACATAGACCGGCGTCTGCACCGAGACCCAGTCGTCGTAGTATTCGTAATATTCCTCGTAGACCGGCTTGCCGTAGGGATCGACCGTCCATCCCCCGGTCCAGTGCGCGACGTTCGTCTGCCACTGCTGCGTGGTGTCGTAATGATCGAGCACGTAGGACGTGTCATAGTGATCGACGACCTGCGATGTATTGTAGTGATCGATCACGTAGGACGTGTCGTAGTGGTCGATCACATAGGACGTGTCGTAATGGTCGAGGACGTATGAGACGTCGTAGTGGTCGATCGCATAGGACGTGTTGTAGTGGTCCAGCACCGTCTGCGTGTCGTAGTGATCGATGACCGTCTGCGTCGCATAGTGATCGATCACCGTCTGCGTTTCGTAGTGATCGAGCACTTGTGACGTGTCGTAGTGGTCGAAAACCTGCGAGGAATTATAGCCCGTGATCCGGTAGTAGTTGCCGGGGCCGCCGGTGAACTGGTGAACGGTCTCGTAACCGGTGACGACCGTGGTCGTGTCGTAATGGTCGATTACCGTCTGCGGATTGTAGCCGGTGATCTGGTAGTAGTTGCCCGGGCCGCCGGTGAAGTCGTTGTGGTGCTGGGTGCCGACCTGAACCCAGACCGTTTCGTAGGAGACGTGATTGACGTCGTAGTCGATCCAGTGCTCTTCCCAGGTCTCATCTGTCCAGTTCGCCTGTGAAGTGTCTTTAGCGGTGAGTTCGCGCCGGACATTGCCGGCCGCATCGTATTCGTAGCTCGTTCTCTCGCGTTTCCAGGTGGAGCTCTCGATGGTGCCGTCGAGCGTGAACACCGCCGACACGCGGCCAGTATTGTAGAAGGTGTAGCTTACCGGTTCAGCGCCGGTGCGCTGGACCATGCGGCCCGCAGCGTCATAGACGAAGACGCTTGTGCGCTCCCTGGACAGGTCGATCTTGGAAACGTCGCGGCCGAACTGATCGGTAACTTCCGTGGAAAAAAACTTGTCGTTGGCGTAGGTTGTGGTCTTCGTCCAGCCGCCGGACGCTCCGATCCCCGATGTGGAAATGCTTCCGTCCCATACATAGCTGTAGGTCGTCGTGTCGCCGCCGATCGAACGCTGACTCGTGACGCGGCCCTGCCGGTCGTACTCCGTGACCTCGGCGTCAACCTGCTGGATGGTTGGTCCGGTCACCCATCGCTTGGTGCGCTGTCCAAGAGCGTCATATTCATAGTGCTCGATGTAGCCGTCCGGCTTCTGCATGGTGACCAGGCGGCCCATCCTGTCGAAGGTCTGGGACGTAACGCGGCCATTCTGGTCGGTGACGCGCCGCGCGTCGCCGTGAACATCGTAGTCGGTGTGGACCGTGGCGCCGTCGATGGCAGTCCTGACGTCGACAACCAGCGCCTCCGTGCCGCCAAAGCCCGTGCCCTTCAGCAGGGTCATGGTGGTGAGGTTGCCGTTGGCGTCCCGCGTCGCCACCAGGCGGCCGGACGCGTCGTAGTATTTCCTGTCGACGGGCCTCGTGAGCGTGGGGACGCCGTCCTCTCCGGTGATGGAGACTTGAGGACTCAGCGTCTCGATGAGACGGCCCATGGTGTTGTAGGTGTAGTCGATCGTCGCGTTGAGCGCGTTGGTCTCGGCCGCAACCTCGCCGAAGGCCGTGTAGGTGCGCAGGGTTCGCAGATCCTGACGCGGGGCCGCCGAAAGCTCGCGCTGCGGCTCAATCACCTCGACCGCCTCGCCGCGGCTATTGTAGCGGGTGATCGTGGCGATGACGCCGGATGCATAGCCGGAACCCACAACCGCCCAGTTCGTCGTGCTCCAGCGATTCAAGACCTGCGCAAGCGTCTGGTTCGAGATGTCGGCGCCGGAACTGGTGATCGCCACCGTCTGATGGCCTGCCGAGTCATAGAGGAAGTATTTCCATGTTCCATCGCCAGAGGTCGTACGCCAGACACGCCCAACCGCGTCGTAATCCGAGTTCTGGTTGATCCGCCCGTTGACGCCCTGGCCCGTTACCTCGCCGAAGGTGTTGTAGATCGTCTGGGAATAATCGAGACCCGTGCGGTCCCACTGGCCGCTGGTATTGAGAGCGAGAATTCCCTGCCGCGTGACACGACCGGCCAGATCGTAGTCGTTGCCGATGGCGGCCACCATCGGCCCGTTGGAACCACCCTGGTCGTACACCTCGCGCTGCAGGCGCCCCATGACGTCGTAGACGTAGGTGTGCTGCGAGTTTTCAGAGTCCGTCATCGAAATGCGGCGGCCGCCGAGGCCGTATTCGTAGGTCGTGACGCGGGCATCCACGCCCGCTGCCCCGTCCTGGACAGCGCGCGTGAGATCGTTCAGGCCGTTGTAGTAATAGTGCGTGGTCGGAGTGACCTGGCGCAGAACGTGGGTGGGATTCGTCTGTATGTCGGTGAAGTCATCGATGGAGCTGCGCTGCTCTGACAGCATGCGCCCGCCGGCATCGTATACGTAGGTGATCTTGTCGTTGTCGGCAGCCTCGGTCTTGGTGAGAACCTGGCCAAGGGCGTTGTAGGTGTAAACGATCTTGGAGAACGACAGCGTGTTCCCGCCCGCCCCGTCATGGATCAGGACGTTGAGCCTGAGCTCCTCGGTGCGTTGGCCAAGCTTGTCGTAGGTGAATTGCGTGATGCGGTCTTTTTGAGCGTCGGGTGTCACCGGCGGCCGTGACGCAACCGTCGGGGTTCCGCTTACCTTGTTGGCGTAGCGGATCTCCTTCAGCACGTTGCCGTCGGTGTTGTATTCAAAGTCGGTCCGGTAGCTCTCCTGATCGATCTGCGTGATCTTCCGGCCCAGCTTGTCGTAGTAGGAGAACACCTTCTGCTGGTTGGCGTCCGTCGAGCTGACGACATTCCCGACGGCGTCGTATTCGACCGTGGTGACGAGATCCTGGTTGGCGAAGCCCAGCGCGCCACCGGCGTACGTGGCGGTCAGAATGGCGGGGATGCGGGTTTCAACGACCCGATTGAGCAGATCATAGCCATAGAGTGTGCGGCGGTACGCGCTGGTCGGATTCGGCGGCGCGCCGCCGGCAACATCAGGCAGCCTCTCGATGCCTTCATAGGCGCGCGTCTCGGTGACGTTGCCATTGGGGTCGTAGATATTCTGGACGAGCGCGCCAACCTGCCTTGGCGGCGTTTCGGTGTTGTAGCCTGTGGCCGACACGGAGAAGGTTGCACGGTTCAGCGCATCGTACCACGTGACCGTGCGGGCGCCGACCGCGTTGCGGGTTTCGATCACATTGCCGGAGCGATCGTAGAAGTACTGATCGATCGGCGTGGAAAGAACCGTTCCGCCATCGGACGTGGAGCTGGCCTGGAAGGCGTCGCCGATCTTGCGGGTCAGGCGGCCCAGCCCGTCATACTCATAGCTTGTGGTGCGTTGTTCGGGCCGGCCCGAGGCCTCGATCATCTTCGTACGGTTGCCGAGGGCGTCGTATTCGTAGCGGTTGACGATGCTGTCGGCGACGATGTTGCCGAGAGAATCGTAGACATTGACGCCGATGAAACGCTCGGTGATCAGCTGGCCGCGGACGTCGTATTCGTTCTGTGTGCGCCCGCCGGCCTTGTTGTAGACATCGGTGCGCTCGCTGAAGCCGTTGAGGACGTAGCGTTCCGTATGCTCCGGCGCACCCGCATTCGCCAGCGCATCCGCTGTGTCGACCACGCGCCCGAGCCGGTCATAGTGGAATGTCGTCGTTGCATCATACTGGGCGTTAGCGGCGAATACCGGCGCCACGTCAATGCCGAAGGCAGTCGCGCGTTCGTACCGGCGAGTGACCGTCCAGACTTCGCCGAAGACCGTGTACGTGGTCTGGGTGACGTAACGCTCAGCATCCACCGTGGCGATGACGCGGCCGGCGCGGTCGTAATATGAATAGCTGTCTGCACCCAGGGCGTTGGTCGTCTTCACCACCTCGCCGAAGGCGTCGTAGTCGAACAGCGTGGCGCGGCCCAGCGCATCGGTCTGGCTGCTGACCTGTCCGGCCTTGTCGTATGCCGCCTGGCTGATGGCGCCGCGCGCATCGAAGGTGCGGGTCGTGTCGCCGAACGCGTTGTACTCGAACTGGGTGACGCTACCCACGGCATTGGTTTGCCTGACAACACGCCCGACACGGTCGTAGAGGAACGATGTCACGGCGTTGTTGGCGTTTCTCGTGGTCAAGACATTGCCTAGGCCGTCGTAGGTATAGCTTTCGGACGCAGCTTCGGTGCGGCCGTAGGCGACGGTCTTGCGCAGAAGGCGGCCTGATGCGTCGTATTCGTAATAGACGCGCCTCTCTCCCGAGAGGCCGTAGCCGACGATGTCCTGCTGTTTCTCGCCGTTGGCGTAGAAGGTCGAGAGGCTGACGACGCCTGCGGCATCTGTCGACCGGTACATCCGGCCAAGCGGATCGTATTCGAACGTCTCGCTCCGCATCGCGCCCTTGTTGGCGGCGCGGATGTCGGCGATCGTGGTGGCGTCGCTGACGGCGATGGCGCCGGCATACCTGCGTTGCGCAGTGACGCGGCCTTCGGAATCGTAGTCGCTGAGCGTGACATAGCCCTCGGCGTCGGCCGTGCCGATGACTTCGCCGCGCGCGGAATAATAGGTGCGGGAGATACGTGCATTGGCGCCGTTGGCAGACGCCCACGTATCGAAGCCGGCCTTCCAGCCCGGGCTGTTGAGATCGACGCCGCTGAGCAGCACGGCGAATTGCGTCGCCTTGATCACGCGGCCTTCCACGTCATAGGCGAAGGACGTCACGGCGCCGGTTGTGTCGACGGAATAGCTGACCTGGCCCTTGTCGTTGTAGACGCTGTAGCCGCTCCGGTTGGCGGGGTTGGCTGACAGAGACGCAACGGCGGCTGCAAGCGTTGCGGCTGTGTAGGACGACAGGACGCCGATGGGCGCTGCATAGACAATCGTCTTGCGGACCTGTCCGGTGGTCTGCGTGCCCGAGCCTTCGGTATAGACGACTTCGGTTACGCGGTTGAGCCCGTCGACCGTCCAGCGCAGCAGGCTCTGGTTGTCGTAGACATAGCGCGTCGAGGCGTCGTGAGCGGCATCCAGCGTGATGGAGGCCTGAAGCTGGTCGAACGTGCCATTCGCGCGCAGATTCGCGTCGTTCGTGGTCGCGTTGGCGAAGCGCTGTTCGCGAACCTTCTGCCCCGAGCTGTCGTAATCGACGCGGCTGAGATATCCCTCGCCGTCCAGCGCGCCGATGAGCCGGCCGTCGCGATCGTAAAATGTACGCGACACGCGATCCTTGGCGTCGGCGCCCGGCAGGACAACGGCCGTGGGTGCGGTTGTCTTGAAGGATGCGACCGACGCGAGCCGGTTGACGTATTGCGTTGTCTTGATCAGGCGGCCGACGCCGTCATAGGCGTAGGCGGTGACGGATCCATCGCCGGAGATCGTTTCGAGGACCTGGCCGGCTATGTCGTAGATGCTCCACTGCCAGACATCGAGGGCCGACGCGCCAGGCCGCAGCGTGGCAATGTCGATCTCGCTGTTGGGATCGTTGAACTGGTTGACCTGCGCGGCCGACAACAGCGTGCCATAGTGCACGGATGCGACCAGCCGCCCCGTCAGATCGTAGCGGTATTCGGAGATCTCGCCGGTCTCGGCGATGTCCGCGATCTTGCGGCCGACGCGGTCGTAAAGGAAATAGCTATGCTTGCCGGTGGCGTCGATGACGTGGCGGGTCTGGCCGTTCTTGTCGGCGAAGGCGTACTGCGTGCCGCTGGGGACTTCGGGGCCGAAATCCGTTGCGCTGATCAGGTCGCCGGCTTTGTTGAATACCGAGACGTTCGCGTAGCCCAGGCTTGTCGAAATGGTCGTGCGGGTCAGCGCGTCGTCGAACACGATAGTCGTCTGTCCGCCAGACAGGTTGACCGAGCCGGTCAGCCTTCCCATGCCGTCATAGACGAAAGTTTCCTGGCCCTGCCCAACGGTCTGCCGGCTGCGAAGCAGGCCGGTCTGATCGTAGAAGAAGAAGGTGTCGGTCTTGCCGCCGGCCGCGCTCGCAGCACCGGCTGCCGTGGTGCTGCTGGAGGTGATCGTCTCGATGACGGCGCCGCGGCCGTCATAGACGATCTCGCTGACCTTCACCGTGGACTTGTCGGCGATTCCAGCGCGCCAGTTGAGCATGTCCGTCAGCGTCGGGACTGCTGCGCCGACAGGATAGGTCTGCTGCGTGTAGGAGTAGGTGAACCTGAGCGCGCCCTCGGTCGAATAGTCGTATTCGGTGACATTGCCTTCGCCGCTTATCGCGAAGCGCAGATGCCTCTCGGAATCATAGACGTAGCGGGTGTAGAGCGATCCCGATCCGGACGAGGCTGAAGAGCCCGTGCGGGTCTCCAGGATAAGGTCGCCAGCTCCATTGTAGGACTTGTCGACGATGCGGCCCAACGCGTCGGTGACGCGGGTCACCTTGCCATTTGCATCGTTCACATAGGTGGTCGCCGCACCGTCCGGACCGGTGACCTTGTTCAGGTGGCCGATCTTACCGCCGATGTCGGCATCGTACTCGAAATGCACGATCTGCACCGGGCTGCCGGGCGCTGCCGATGGAGCGTTTACGTAAGTCAGCCGGTTGAAGGAATCGATCGTGAGGGTTGTGACCTGCCCGCGCGGATCGGTGATGGTTCTGGTCAGGCCGACGCCGTAGTCGATCGTCGTGGTGCGGACATCGGCGCCCGCCACTGTCTGCGTGAACTGCCATGCCCGGCCAAGGCCGTCATACTGAATCGCGAGCTCGGATCCGTCAGTCTGCTTGATCGTCGCCACGCGGCGCGATGTTCCGTCGTAGGTGTAGTACGTGCTGTAGACCTTGGGTTCGTTCGCGAGATTGTCGTCGGGCGTGAGGTCCGTACGAACCGTGATCAGCCGATCCTGCCCGTCATACTCGTAATATGTGCGGGTCAGTGTCTTGTTCTGGCCGTCATCGACATAGCCCGTACGAACATAGTCGATATGCGTGCCGGCCGCAGACCAATGGTACTCGGTGTACTCGCCATTGGCGGTGGTGACCCGTTGAAGCTGACCGGCAGCCGTATAGGCAAATGTCAGCGAGTTTCCGTCGGTGTCGCTCTGCTGGATGATCCGCCACGAGTCGGCGCCTGCGGCGTCGTAGGTTTCGGTAATGCCGCTGTCGGCATCAATCCAGGTCCAGGTGCTGCCGGACGGCGACCAGTAGAGCCGGCCCTTTGGGCCGATGCTCTGCAGGTCTTCATAGTAGGTGCCATTCGACGTGTAGACGATTTCAGTTCCATCCGCAGACATGCGGCGGATCGTGCTTCCGGCGATATCGAACGCCCCGACCCGGCCATAGACGCGGCGATCCGTGCTCTGGCGCCAGTAGTCGCCATTGTCGTCGAGCGTTCCCATGCTGTTGTAAGTGCGGGAAATCCCAACATCCGGGCCTCGGCCGACCAGGAATTCGTCCTGGTGGGTGAGAATGAGATTGCCGTTGGCTGCGTTGAGGAACACGCCCTCGCCGCCGCGCCCCAATGAGGACGAGCCAAGCAAGCCGGCCCCGCCAAGAAGCGCCCCAGAGCCGCGCCCGAAACCGGCGCCAAGGCCCGTGAAGATTGCAACCATCCCCGACTACTCCCAATCCATCGGAGCCGGCAGATGAACCCTGTCCCAACTCCTTTATGGCTAGTCGGCGGGATCAGGCCGAAGTTTAGGGTGAGGGTGAGATTTCTCTAGTTATTCACAGATCGGCCCGGAGCGAGCGGGGGCCTTCGAATAACGCCCGCGCCGCAACAACTTGCCGGCCGCCACGTGATACCGGCGCGTCCGCTGAAAGCTCAGCCAATAAGGTCGGCCGCCTTGCGGTTTCCCTGTGTGGCCAGCAACGGAAGGAATGACACGATGTCAGTCATCATCTCTGCAACTCGCGCCGGGTCGATTCCTTTGTCTGAAACCGTGGTCTGGATATCCAGCCGGTCATCGCTTTCCAGCACGCCGATGTGCAGGTCGCGGCTGAACTGCGACTGAAGCTGACGCGGCAGACGCGACATGCCGACTCGCAGACCTCGCAGGGCACGCTCGCGGCCGGGCGATCCGAGGGACATTGTGGCGCTGAGAGCATCCGTCGTCGCCCACGCCTCGGTACTCGCTGCGGCCGGACCAATATCGCCACTGGGAACAGAGACGGCGGCGCCTTCGCTCCAGTTCGCCGAAACTTCCGGCCGGGCACCCTCTGCTGGCCGTTCAATCGTTGCGGACTGCGCGTCGTCGCCGCTTCGACGGGACCTCCGCACATAGTTGAGAATGACCGAGCCAACCCCCAGCCGCTCCAGAACTTCGGCTTCTATCGGTTTTCGAAAATCGGCGACAGCGATCGCCGCTTCGCGTGTCCGTTCCAGAACAGTGGTGAGCCGGGGAGCTCCGCCAAGATCGACGAACAAGGGGCGCAGCTGCATGAAACAGCCCATCACGCCGCCGAAGCCCGCTGGCCGGCCCTGGGTAAACGAGCCGAGAAGCACTTGGTCCTGCTTCGCCCATTTCGCCAGCGCGAGACAAAGGGCAGCCTGAAACTGGATCGCAAGTGTGGCCCTGGCGCCGAATGCATGCTGCCGCGCGGCAAGGACGATATCCGATGGAATTTCGAAGCTCTGGCCGGCCCAGGCGCCAACCGGCGCACGCCGTCCCTTGCCGTCCGGCAAGTGGAATGGCCGAGCGCGGGCAAGCGCTTTCTTCCAGTATCTGGCGGCTTCCTCCCGGCCCCCGCCCTTGAGCCAGGAAGATTCCCACAGCGCGAAGTCCGAATACTGAAGCTTCGGAGGCGGAAGCGGATCGGCGCCGGAGACGCGGCGCATATACCCCAGCATCAATTCCCGGAAGAATATGCCGATCGAGACGTTGTCCGTCACGATGTGATG
Source organism: Hyphomonadaceae bacterium (assembly GCA_035995285.1). GTDB lineage: Bacteria > Pseudomonadota > Alphaproteobacteria > Caulobacterales > Hyphomonadaceae > UBA7672. The sequence continues at coordinate 16,737 of DASYKO010000137.1, forward strand.
CAGGAAACCTGCGAGGAGATACCGGTCGGTCCCGGTCTTGAACAATTCCAGCCGGACGGTTCCGCCATCGAGCGATACCGGCGCATCATAGATTGTCTTCAGCCTTTGCCAGATCAGCAGTTCGCGAACGCGGGCGTCTGCATCCGACATATCGAGAGGGCGTAGAAGAACATCTTCCACCGCGCTCGATGATTGGACCCATGTCTTGCCTGATGGGGCATAGCGCGCGCGCAGAACATCGTGCCGGCGCGTGAGTTCCTGGAAAGATCCGAGAAAGGCCCGGACATCGAGCGGGCCTTCCATGCGCCAGACGACGGGAAGCCATTGTTCGTGAATGGGAAGATTGTCCGGGTCCAGCCAGGGCAGCTGCGCCATCGATACCGGCGCTTCCGACGGCCGGATGCGGCTGCCGGTCTCGAGTTTCGGAAGTCTCGTCCGCGTGTCCATGCACCTCTCCCCCAAAACAGGCGCGCTTCAGCGAAGGCTGCACGAAACGGAGATCGCTTGAAGATTGGAAATCGAAATTAGATGTGGATCACTTTCTGATGTGGAGGTCGTCAGCATCGCGATCACTCACAAGAGCGAGACGCAGTGCGTTTGCTTTGGATGATCGAGCCGATATGGTCAGGCTGTCTCTCATGCATGCGTTGGGGCCTTCATGTTCAAGACCGAAAATCAGAAGACGACACGCCCGGGCAGCAACCAGCCCGACGCGATCGCCGCAGAAATCGCAGCGATGCTCGCGCAAATCCTTGCAAAGCCTTCAGTCAAACCGGACGACGACTTCTTTGAGCTGGGCGGTGACTCGCTGAGCGCAACAGAGTTGATGATTGCGATCCACGGGCGCTTCGGCGTCGTGATGGATCCGGTGGAAGTCTTCGAGCAGCCGAAAATACGGCTCCTAGCGCGCATCGTCGCCGACGTCGTGAGCCAGACTCCATAGATTCAGCCTCTTCCAGCGTCAGCGCGCCGCGAGAACCTCCTGCCGCAGCCGCGCCTTTTCGAGCTTTCCCATTGCATTGCGCGGCAGGGCGCTCGACCGGTAGAGGATCGACGCCGGGATCTTGCCCGGGGCCAGATGGCCGGCCACGAAGATGCGCACGTCCATTTCCGAAGGCGGCGTCATGCCATCCTTCACGACGATGATGGCCAGTGGCCGCTCCCCAACGCCTTCATGCGGCGCGCCGATCACGGCGGCGTCTCCAATCTTGGGATGGGCCAGCAGAGCGCGTTCGATCTCGCTGCAGTAGATGTTCTCGCCGGCCATGATGATCATGTCCTTGGCGCGATCCACGATGCTGCAATAGCCGGAAGCATCGATGGTCGCGAGATCGCCGGTCCTGAGCCAGCCATCGGCCATGTGCTCGGCGGTAAGGGCCTCGTCTCCCCAGTAGCCTTTCATCACCTGCGGGCCGCTGACCTGCAGTTCTCCTACCTCGCCTGGCCCGAGGACTGCGCCGGATGGACTTACCACGCGCAAAGACAGGACAGGCGCAGGCAAGCCGCAGCTATGCGGAGCGGAGAGATATTCCGGACCGACATGGCCTACGACGGCGCCGCCGGTCTCCGTCATCCCCCAGTTTTGTCCGGGGATTGCGCCGTGGCCGGCGATCAGGCGTGGAAGCTCGGCCGAGGGCGGCGCGCCGCCGCAGATGATCTGCCGTACGGACGCCTTCACCTGCTCGAAGCCCGGTTGGCGAAGGAACTGTTCCGCAATCGATGGGATCATCGCGAGGATGGTGATCTGGTTGTCCTCGATCAAGGCGCAGGCGCGGGCCGGAGACCAGAACGGCATGGTCACCACCAATCCGCCTCGAACCATCAGGGGAAGCAGCGCATCGCGGCATCCAGCGGCATGAAACAGCGGCAAGGCAAGCAACAACGCCTCGCGCTGCGGCGGCGCCGGCTGCTTTCCGGCAAGCAGGGCAGCGCGCGTGTTGCGGTATGCGGCGTGGAACACACTGTAAGCGCAGCAGCGATGGCTAAGCAGGACGGCCTTGGGACGGCCTGTCGTTCCCGAGGTGAACAGGATCAGCGCCGGATCGTCGGGGTCGACTGCGGCCCGAGAGGCTGCAGCGTCAGTTTCGGAAGACAGCCCGCTCCAGGTTGATACGGCCCCGAGCGTTTCTTCCAGCGACAACACCGGAGGCAGGCTCGATGAATTCGACGGGCTCTGCGAGCGCGCCACGAGGACGTGGCGGACAGTGCTTTCTGCAAGGGCGTCTGCACCCTTGGCCAGCGTTCGCTCATCACACACCAGCACGGCTGCTCGCGACATCCGCAGCAGCAGCGCGAATTCATCCTTGTCGGACGCGGTGTTTATCGGGGCGGTAATCGCACCCAGACGCGCCGCAGCAAAAAGGGTGACAATCCATTCCGGCTCGTGGCCAACCGAAAGAGCGACAACATCGCCCTTCCCCACGCCAAGCGAGGCAAGCTGGCTCGCCATGTGTTCGCAGGCCGCCCGGAACGCGCTGTAGCTGACGGCGTCGCGTCCGCAGACGAGAAATGGCTGGTCCCCGTGTGCACGCGTCGCCGCGAAGATGTCATTCAGCGACTGCGGCCCGTTTTTCCAGCATTTGCCGGAGCGCTCGCCGTCTCGCCAGTCTTTGAGTTCGAAAGTCGCGCCCGGGCGTGTGAGCTCCTCGACGACTGCGGCCAGCTCCATGCGTTCCCCCCTCAAAATAGCGCCAGCGGCTTATCGGACCGACGATACCTTCTGGTCCGGCGATGTGTTCATCACCGCCATGATCGAAAACACCTGGTCGATGAGCTGCTTCACCCGCTCTTTCGAATGGCGGGTGTCGGAATAGGTGACGAGGCCGTGCACGCCGCCGGGCGACTGGTGCATGTTGAAGTAGAGATCGCGGCTGAACTCCGGAGCGAGCGGCTTGGGCAAAGCCATTGCGCTTGTGCGCAATGCCGAGACCGGGGCCTGGGTCTTTCCGGCTTGCAGAGTATCCAGGCGCTGCCCTTCCTGCCGGTTGTTGCTCGCGGTAGGCATGGACGCGGGCATGGCCGTCGCCCGTTCGCGGCGGCTGACACGCAGACCAGGCCGCGATCCCTGCATATTCGGACGCCAGGTCGGAATCGACGGGTCTGTTACTCTAGCCTTTGGCGTTGCTGGCGCCTTCGCTGCCTGCGCTTCGCCGTTCGGCGGAGTTGCTTGCTGCCGGGTGCGCGCGAAGTTCACCAGCACGTTGCCTGCACTGAGATGCTGGAGCGTTGCAGGCGAGATCGGCATGCGGATATCGTGCGCTGCAACAAGGCTCCGGCCAGCCTCTGCAACAAAGTCTCCGAGCGTCGGGTTGCTGCGCAGATCGGCGAAGAACGGCCGTATTTGCATGAAGCTGCCCATAACGCTTCGAAAGCCCGACGGCCGTCCGCTCAGGATGGTTCCGAACAGGATCGAATTCTGGCCCGACCACTTCGCAAGTGCGATTGCGAGCGCAGCATAGAAATGCGCGCTCAAGGAAACCTTGCGGGCCGCAGCCTGCCTTACTGTCTCGGCGTGCATCTCGGCTGGCATGAGGAGACGCTCGGTAGCCCACGATGTGGCGGGATCGCCGTACATCCGGCCTTTCGGCAACCGAAGCGCTTCGGCGCCTGCGAGTCTTCTTTTCCAGGATTGATCGGCCTCGGCGACCTGTTGAGGCGTCAGCCACTGGGATTCCCAGAGCGCGTAGTCGGAATGCTGCAGGTTTCCAGGCGGAAGGACGGGCCGGCCCTCAACCTCGCGGACATATCCGTCCATCAATTCGTGGAAGAACATGCGGTGCGAGGCCATGTCCATGGCCGAGTTATGGATGAATCCTCCAAGAACATGCAGGTCTGCGCGCAGCCGGAAGAGCCGAAGATGGACTGGGCCGGATTCCAGCGAAGGACGTTGATCCAGCACCGCCCTGATCTGCCTGTGAACCTCGAGCTCCTGCATGTCTGCAGGAACTTGCTGCATATCCACGACCGCTAGTCTCACATCTGCGCCCGTCTCGACCTGCTGAACGAGGCCTTCGTTACGGGACAGTATCCGTGTCCGCAGAATGTTGTGGCGGTGTAACAGCCGTCCGTAGGCCTTGACGAAGATCTGCAGATCGAACCGGCCATCGAGCCGCCACACGATCGGCAGCCACTGATCCTGATGTGGGACGATGCCGGATTCGATCCACAGTTTTTGAGAGATCGAGAGCGGAAGAAACTCTGGCGGCGTTCGGTGTTCCACCTTCGGGAACGGAACGCGGCGAATGCGTTCACCAGCTTCGATCTGCTCGGCCATATGCATCCCCCAACTTCTGTTTCCGTGTTGCGCGTCGTCGATGCGGCGACGCTCAACACGAAGAAGAATGATCATGCGATCATCTTCCTCTCGCAATTTCTAGCGCCGACATCGCGCGACGCCAACGCTCCAGTGGATGGAAGTTGTGTGAAGTGATGATCGCTACTCATCGGTCGTGACAGTGTCATCTGACACAGAGCAGTCATGCGCGTGACTCCTGCGCGGCGCCGCATCGCATGTTGTCGTCTCCTCGCCACACGCACACGCGATGTCGACACACTCGTCTTGACTTCGAGTCGAGCGGCGCAAATGCTCGGGCGATAGAGACGTGCGATCGCACTCGCATCAGCGAAGTGAAAACGCATCAGGGATAAGGGGGAAGATGGATGGGCGCTGATCAAGCGTTGTTCCTGCTGAATCAATTGCTCTGGATCGCAGCGCTCGTCAGTGCGCCGATCCTTGGCGCGACGCTCATCATCGGCCTGATCATCAGCATTCTTCAGGTGGCGACGCAGATTCAGGAAGTGACACTATCCTATGTGCCGAAACTTCTTGCTGCGGCTGCGCTGCTCATCCTTCTCGGGCCGTGGATGCTGGGCCGCCTGACGCAGTTTGCGGTGTCGATGTATCAATCCATCCCGTCACTTGGATCATAGGCGCAGGAATGGAGCCGTATATCAGCGGTTTTCTTGCGACGCTGTTGTTGAGTTTGCGGATAGCTCCGGCTCTTTCGTTTGCTCCGCCCTTCACCTACCTGCGGGCGCCGGCAATCGTGAAGCTGCTCCTGAGCATCGGTCTCGCGGCCTGGATCGCCATTCCAAATCAGAATGCAGCCTCAGGGTTTACCCTTGATATTTCGACGTTCGTGACTGCCGCCGCGACCGAATTGCTGCTTGGCGTTGCGCTGGCGCTGGCGTTGCAGATCGCGTTTGCGGCATTGCTAACTGCCGGAAGGGTCATCGATTTTCAGGCGGGTTTTGGCCTTGCGGTGCTTGCCGATCCTGCGCTGCGAACGCAAATGCCGCTGATCGGAACCCTGTTTGCCTATGCGGCTGCGGCCGTATTTTTTACGACGAGTGGCCCGACAGATATGCTGGCCTTGTGGCGCGCATCGATTGAGCGCGTGCCGATCGGCGGCGCGCCTGTGATGGCGGATCTGCAGGCGCTGACTGTATACATTTCATCGGCCTTCGCGCTGGCTTTCGGCATCGCCGGCGCAGTGATGCTTGTCCTCTTCCTTGTCGACCTCACTATCGCGTTCCTCTCGCGCACCCTCCCGCAGATGAACGTCCTTCTGCTCGGTTTTCAGGTGAAGACGCTTACGCTGCTGGTTACCCTGCCCTTCGTGTTCGCTTTTTCCGGCGCGCTGTTCCTTCGGCTCGTCCGTCTGGCGACATCATCCACTCTCGATTTCCTGTAGGCGAGGTCGCGTGGCCGAGACAGAGCAGAACAAGACCGAGGAGCCAACGCCCTTCAAGCTCAAGCGCGCGCGCGAAAAGGGGCAGGTTGCGCGCGGGACGGATCTTGGTTTCTTCGCAGTTCTTGCCGGACTTTCGATCTACACTCTGGTTGTCGGCGCACAGCTGCTCGGCGTGCTCGCCGATGCCATGCGCCAGATTCTGGTGACGGTCGGGTCTTCCGATTCAGATCCCCGGAACATCATGATGGCGCTTTCCGCAGCCCCGGGGCGCATGTTCGAGGCGGTTGCCCTTTTCGCGATCACGATCGTGCTGAGTGTACTCTTGTTCGAGATCATTCAGGTGAGGGGGATCGCGATCTCCGCTCATCCTTTGAAGCCAGACTTCAGCAGACTAAATCCAGCCAAAGGATTGAAGCGTGTGTTCTCGATGCGAATGCTCAAGGACACTCTCAAGAACGTGGCCAAGCTCGCCGTCTATGCCTGCACAGCCTTCCTGATTATTCAAGAAGGCTTCCATCAGGCAGAGCCGGGCGTGCAAGACGCGACGTCCCTGGTGGAGGCGTTGCGCGCATCGGGCACGAAGCTTCTGTTCGTGTTCGTGCTGATCGCGCTGGTCTTTGCCGCGATCGACCAGGTGATCGTCAGGCGCGAATTCCTCAAGCAGATGCGCATGAGCCGCAGCGAACTGACGCGCGAGATCAAGGACCGCGAGGGCGAGCCGAGGATCAAGCGCCGGCGCAAGCAGCTCCACGCAGAATTCGCAAAGCAGACCAAGGCGCTGGGAAACCTCAAGGGATCCGATCTTCTGATCGTGAACCCGGAGCACTTCGCAATCGCACTCGCATACGATTCCAGCACGATGAGCGCCCCACAGGTGACCGCGAAGGGCCGGAACAATTTCGCACTGCTGCTCAAGGCGCGGGCGCGCCTCCTGTCGATCCCGATATTCGAACTGCCCCTGCTCGCCCGCGCGCTTTACCGCAAATGCGACGTGGGCTCCGAAGTGCCGCAGGATGAATACCGCGCAGTTGTCGACATCTACCTCAATATATCCCGTTCAAAAGCCAGGCAGGCGGCCGCCCCATGATCAAGAGTCTGCTCAGCCGAAGCCGGGAATTTTCGCTCGCCTTCGGGATGCTGTTCATCCTGACGGTCCTGTTCACGCCCATTCCTCCAATGGCGCTGGATCTGGCCATTCTCATCAACTTCGGCTTCAGCCTGACGGTCCTCCTGCTCACCTTCTATGTGGCAAAGCCCGTCGAGTTCTCCACGTTTCCCTCCCTGCTGCTGATCACAACGCTGCTTCGCCTGTCGCTGAACGTGGCGGCGACGCGGCTGATCCTTACCAGCGGGCATGCAGGGGAAGTGATTGACTCCGTCGGCAGCTTTGCCGTCGCGGGGAACTTCGTCGTCGGCCTCGTCGTCTTCCTGATCCTTGTCGTGGTCCAGTACGTGGTCGTGACATCCGGCGCACAGCGGGTCTCGGAGGTCGCTGCGCGATTCACGCTCGACTCGATGCCGGGTCAGCAAATGAGCATCGATGCCGATCTCAACATGGGACTGATTGACCAGAAGGAAGCCGTTCGCCGCCGTGCAGCGCTGGAAAAGGAGGCCTCCTTCTACGGGGCCATGGATGGCGCCAGTAAATTCGTGAAGGGCGACGCCATAGCGGGCGTCATCATCCTGCTGATCAACATCATCGCGGGATGGATCATCGGCGTCTCTCAGATGGGCATGACATGGCAGGAGGCCCTGCAAAGATTCACGCTGCTGACGGTCGGCGATGGCATTTGCTCGCAGTTGCCGGCGCTGGTCGTCTCGATCGCAACCGGCATTATCGTCACCCGTTCGTCGGCCGACAAGGAACTCAGCACCGAAGTCCTGCGCCAGCTGTCGTCAGTGCCGCGGATCCTGCTGATCGTTGCAGTCATTCTATCCCTGCTGCTTCTCATGCCCGGAATGCCGAAATGGCCGATCGCGATCCTTGGCGCAGGCGGCGTCTGGGGTTGGTTGCACCTGCGCCGCCGCCCGCAGGCGGAAGCCGAAGCAGCGGAGACCGGCGCAAACGACAGCATCACCACTCCGTCCGCGCCGGGCACGCTTGCCGTGGCTTTCGGCAAGACCCTGGGGGAAAGCTGGACGGACAAGAACGCGCTCATCATGGAACGCATCACCACTCTGCGACAAACGCATGAAAAGGCATTCGGCGTCGGCTTTCCGGCCGTGAGGATGATCGACGGCCCCGATCTTCAAGCCCAGGCCTATGAAATCCGCATATTCGGATCGCGCTACGCCAGCGGCGAGATACACAGCGACAGGATGCTCGCAATCCGAAACGAGCAGTCGCGGACGACGCTCAACGGCATCGCCGCAACCGATCCCGCGTTCGGATTGCCGGCGGTCTGGATCGAGGAGGCGGATGTCGCCGATGCACGCAAAGGCGGGGTTACGGTCATTGATCCGATCACCGTGTTCACCACCCATCTGCAGGAAGTGTTGCGGACCGCGGCGCCTACCCTCCTGACCCGGGCAACCGTCCAGCTGCTGCTTGATGATGTGCGTGGCCGTCAGCCGGGCCTTGTGGAGGAGCTGATCCCGAATCTGCTGACGTTCTCGGACGTCCAGAGAGTCCTGCAGAACTTCCTGTCGGAAGGCATCGCAATCTCGCCTCTCGACCTGATCGCTGAACATCTGGTGGATCTCGCCCGGACCGAGAAGGATCTCACCCAGCTCACCGAATTGCTGCGGCAGCGCATGAGTCACTCCATCTGCGACCGCCTGAGGGGGCGGCACGACGATCTCGCCGTGATCAGCCTCGACCCACGCCTGGAAAACCAGATCCAGGCGAGCCTCGCCGCGACGGGCAAGAAAGACAGCATCCTGATCGATCCGAAACTAGCCGACAAAATGATCCGGAAGCTGGCGGCCATGACTGGAGACCTGATGCGTGAGGGACGTGAGCCGGTGCTGCTGTGCGGCGCCGAAATCCGGCGCGCCATCCGGGCATTCACGCGCCGCAGCATTCCAAGGCTTGCCGTGCTCTCGGTGTCAGAGATTCCTACACATATCGAGCTTCGCTCGCACGGCGTCGTACGCTTCGACAACGAAGACATGACGCCGAAGACCCAATCGCCTCAAAGGGTGAACTAGATGTCCGCGCCTGCAGTCCCTGCCGAACTGGTGGAACGATGCGATCGCCTGGTCGCTCTACTGGATTCCGATCCGGGCAATCTTTCGCTGCTCTCTGCAACAGCCGAAGCTGCGCTTGGCTGCAATCGCCCCGATCTCGCCCAGCAGGTGCTTGACCGATACGCCAAGGACGGGCCGCTGCCGGAGCGCGAGGCTGGGTTGGCGGGGCTTGCCGCAATGCAGGCCGGAGACTTCGATGCTGCAATCGTGCATTTCCGGCCGCTATTCGAGAAGCATCCCGGCGATCTGGCCCTTCGCTTCAATCTGGCGTGGTCGCTGGCCATGAAGCAGACGTTCGAAGAGGCAATCGAACTCCTGGATTCGGCGACCGCAGACGCATTGCCCCAGGCAGCGGCGCTGAAAGTCCAGCTCCTGCACAACGAGGGAGAGTTCGAGGACGCATTTGCCCTCGGAAAAGAGCTTCTGACAAAACACCCGGGAAACAGGACGCTTCTTGCATCCATGTCTGTGTTGGCGCTGGACGTTGAGGATACCGACGTCGCAAGAGAATGCGCCGACCAGGCGGGCGATCACCCGGATGCCCAGACCACGCTGGGTATTCTTGCGCTCTCGACGCAGGACATGGCCTCGGCCCGGGCCCATTTCGACAAGGCCATCGCCGTCTCGCCCAACGCTCCGCGCACGCTGTTGGGAAAAGGCCTCGTCGACCTCGTGGCCGGCGATGCGCCCTCGGCAGCTCGCGGGATGGAGCAAGGCGCAAAGGTGTTCGGCTCGCATATCGGAAGCTGGATCGCCGCTGGATGGGCCCACCTGCTGGCCAATGATCTCGCAGCGAGCCGTCGATGCTTCGAGGCTGCATACAATCTTGATGACGCGTTCGCCGAGTCGCATGGATCCCTTGCTGTACTTGATCTGATCGAGGGGCGCGTCGATCAGGCCAAGCGCAGGACAGAAGTCGCCCTGCGCCTCGATCGCGAGTCTTTTTCCGCAGCATTCGCGAAAGCCTGCCTCGCTGCTGGCGCAGGCCGTCCCGATGTCGCGCAGCAGATCCTGCAGAGTGCAATGACAACGCCGATCGGGCGGGGCGGCTACAAGATAGCCGACGCGCTCGCGCGGCTTTCCTTCTCGCACTGACAGCATCAGGAAAATGCGTTGAACACCCACGCGCGAAAAAATCTCACGCCGCACGAACAGAGCGTGGGCAAGAAAGTTTAATCTAGAGTTGGAGCATCACAGACTCTTCCACAGCTTTCTCGCGCGCCATCGAAGCTTCACTTGCGGCTCTGCAAAATGCGAGTGTTAGATAGCAATACGGAAACGCTGACTTGACGTTCGATATAACAAGATCAGTTGGGGTAGTGGGTTATGGGGAACGGGGTAATGGAACTGGGCGAGATTCTTCTCGCCCGCTCCGAAAAGCGACTCGAAACGGTTTCGAGAAATGTCTCGAATGTTTCGACGCCCGGATTCAAGCGCGAGATTCCGTTTGCTGACATCATCGCCGGCGCATCCGGCGGCGAGCGCGCTGGTGGTCCTGCGGAAGGATACACCGACTTCGCACAGGGCGCCCTGCAGCTGACAGGAGCACCGCTGGATCTGGCGATATCCGGCAAGGGTTTCTTTCGGGTAACGGCCGGCGATCAAGTCCTCTATGTCCGCGGCGGCCAGTTCAGCCGTCGCGAGGACGGCCGCGTGGCGACTTCCCAAGGTCTCATGCTTCAAACGGCGTCGGGCGAAGATCTTGTCCTCGATGCGGCAAACTTCGAGATCCTCGGCGATGGCGTTGTACTTCAGGGTGGAGCGCCAGTCGCCCGCATTGGCGTGTTCGGGCCGCCCGATGGCCAGAATCTGGTTTCCATCGGCGGCGGCGCATTTTCCGACCCATCAGGCGTGGCGGGCGAAGTCGGTGCGCCTGTGGTGCGCCAGGGCATGCTCGAAGCCTCGAACGTGGAGATGGCCAAGGAGATGGTCACCATGATGGAGGCGCTGAGACAGGGCGAATCCGGCGCTCGGCTTATCCAGCTTTATGACTCCCTCATCGGGCAATCCGTCTCAACCTTTGGACAAATGACCAAATGAATCAGGCATTTGAAATCGCGGCTGTCGGGCTTGCGAGCCAACAGAAAGCGCTCGACACCATCGCAAACAACATCGCAAACCTCAGCACGCCGGGCTTCAAGCGAGGGGTGCTGAAGTTCTCCGAGGTGCTGTCTGCGCCAGCGGACTCGGCGCATCCGGGAGCCAGTCTCGAACAGCTTTCGTCGGTCGCTGGAGTTCGTCTCGAGACCTTCTCCGATATCGAGGCGCAGGGCGAAATCGCGCACACGGGCAGCCCGCTCGATCTGGCGATCGACGGCAAGGGCTTTATCGAACTTATGGCGCCTGGCGGTCAAAGCCTGCTGTGGCGCGGCGGGCAACTCACGGTGCGAGACGGCGTTCTGTCGACCTCCGATGGCCTTCCCCTGCGGTCCATGCTGTCGGTTCCGGAGGACGCCAGCAATCTTCGTATCAATTCAGATGGCTCGGTGACGGCGCTGCTGGCCGGAAGCGGAGAGATAGCGGAGCTGGGCTCGATCACGCTTGTTAGTGTGGATGATCCTTCGCGACTGGAACGACTTGACGGCGGCTTCTATCGCTTGCCGGACGACGTTCAGGTGAGAGATTCCGTTCCCGGAGAGAACGGTGCAGGGCTTCTGGTGCAGGGCGGTCTCGAGCAATCGAACGTCCGGCTGAATGACGAGATGATCCAGCTGATGATGGTGCAGAGAGTTTACGCGGCGAATTCGCAGGTGGTCCAGGCGGCCGATCAGATCGCCGCCATGGCAAACAATCTGAAGGAATAGTATTTTGTTTTTGGGGGCGGTGGCAGCGTTTATGCTAATCGGGACGACTCCCTGCGAGTTGCGTGCCGACGACAGTATAACACTGTCGCAAGACCAAATCAGGATCCAGGATGTGGTGGATCTGCCGTGTGGCGACACGGATATCCAAAATATCAGCGATCTTTCGGTGGCCGCCCTCCCCGCAAGCACTTCAGAGGTCAGCATCTCGCGCGACGCTGTTGCAGACCTTGTCCGACGGCGCGTCCCTGGTTTGGCGGACCTCAAGGTCTCCGACGGCCAGAGATTGGTGACATTCCGGCGCGCAGAAGCCGTGAAGGCCAGGGTTGCTCCGCAGGCTGGCTGCTTTGCAGCCGTCAGGAATTTCGCAGCGGGAGATCTGGTCACGCCGGACGGGGTGACCGAAACGGCCTGCTCTGCCGGACAGGCAGCGGCGCGACTTGTCTATGACCGCCGGCAGTCGGTCACACGCGCAGCGCAAGTGATCGTCAACGGCGAATATCTCGGACGCCTCATGCCGCTGTCGCCTTCAGGCTGGGACCAGGGCGAACCGCTGAAGCTGCATATCCAGATCGGCGCCGTCACCGTCGAGCGCGAAGTGCGCGCCATCGAACCGGGTTCGCAAGGCGGGCGCGTTTTCATCCGGGATACCGATGGCGCCGTTTTCGGTGCGCCGATCGACATGCTGACGAAGCAGGAGAAGCCACATGACTAGGCGGTCCCGGTATTCTGCCCGAACAGCGGCATGTCTTGCGGCCTGCACGCTGGCCCTTGCCGGCGGCGCCTCTGCCGACAACCTTCTTCGCAACGGGAAGCGCGCAAATGTCGCCTCCGATCTCAAGAGCCTCGAAATCGGCGACATACTCACGGTCGTCGTCGTCCAGCGGGCAGAGGCGCGCAATTCGTCGGACAGCGTGGCGCGGCGTGACCGCTCCGCCACCGGTCAGCTGTCGACCGATGTTCTCAACCAGACCGGTGATCTGTCACTGAACGGCGACTTCAACGGACATGGCGAGATCCGCCGAAGCGAAAGCTTCGTCACCCAGATCAGCGTCACGATCCAGGGTGTGGCGCCGAATGGCGATCTGACCGTCGCAGGCGAACAGAGGATGAAGGTGAACGGCGAACAGACCGTCATTCGCGTTCGCGGACGCGTCCGCCCACAGGATGTCTCCACCGACAACCAGTTCGTCTCCTCGCGTCTGGCCGACGCCGAGATTGATTATGACGGCAAGGGATTTGTCTCGCGCAATGCCGGATCCGGGCCACTCGGCTGGCTGTTCAACGCGTTCGGGCTGGCCGGATGAATCGCAACAGAAATTCATTGGGGGGATGGGCCGGCGTTTTCGTGGCGCTGCTGACGCTGACCTGCTTCGCTGCTGGCGCATATGCGCAGGGCGTTCCGATCAAGGGACTGGGACGCTTCGATGGCTGGAGGGACAATCCCCTCATCGGCTACGGGCTCGTCGTGGGACTGGCCGGCTCGGGAGACTCCGAGCGAAGCCTGGTGACCCGGCAGGCGCTCACCAATGTCTACAGCAGGATGGGCGCAACGGTTGCGGGAGCGGACATCAGTTCCCGCAATGCGGCGGTCGTGGTTGTCGTCGCTAAGCTGCCGCCATCGGCAAATGTCGGGGACAAGATCACCGTGACCGTGTCGTCCACGGGCGATGCGAGAAGCCTCGCCGGCGGCACCCTGCTCATGACATCGCTCAACGGGCCGGACGGGCGGACCTATGCCCTGGCTCAGGGGCCGCTCCTGGCCGGCGGCGACAGTTTTTCGAGCCAGCTCAACGTGCGCCAGCGCAACTATCCGACTACCGCACGGTTGGAAGACGGCGCCACCGTAGAGGCGCCGGTCGAGGCGCACATTGTTGGCGCCAACAACGAGCTCTCCTTCCTGCTGCAGGAACCCAGCTTCACCACCGCCAGCAGGATCGCTGACGCCATCAACGGCCGGTTTGGTCAATCCGTCGCCTGGGCCGAGGGCGCGGATGAGGTGCGCATCCGCTTCGACGCGGAGCCTCGCTCCCTCGCCCGGTTCGTCTCGACACTCGAAAACCTTTCCGTGCAGCCGGACAGGACCCCGCGGGTGGTGATCAACGAGCGCACGGGAACCGTGGTCGCCGGCGGCGATGTCACTATCTCAAGCGTCGTGATTTCGCAGGGCGATATCCGCGTCACCGTTGATTCGGAGTCCTACGCTTCGCAGCCCTCCTTCATCGACGATGCACCGGGGGTTCGCAGCCTCATCGTCACCAACACTGTCCTCGATGTTGAGCGCGGACGCGATGACGTGGTCGCCACATTCAAGGACACCACGGTCGCCGATCTTGTCTCAGGGCTGTCGAAGGCGAAGGTCGATACGAGGCGAATGATCACCATCCTGCAGGCGATGCGCGCGGCCGGCGCGCTGCACGCCGAAATTGTCGTTCAATAGAGGGCGCACATGGACGAAATCAGTTCAGCCGTGATCATCAAGGCGCTGGAGGGCCTGTCGCTGCGCCAGCAGTATACAGCCCAGAACATCGCCAACGCCGGCTCCCCCAATTACACGCCCATGCGCGTTACGTTCGAGGAGAGTCTCCAGGCCGCGGCGAAGGGCGGGCTCTCGTCAATCCGCCATGTCACGCCCAAGGCCGAGGCCGTTCCCCTGGAAGAGGGAAATTCGGGTGTGCGCCTGGATCTCGAACTCGCAACGGCCACGCAGACGGCCAGCCGCTATGGCGCTCTGATGGACCTGCTGGGCCGGCAGATGGCGCTTCGGCACGCATTGATCTCGGATAGAGGACGCTAGGCCATGGACGCACAGAAGATCAGCCTTTCAGCTCTCGACGTGGAATGGCGCCGACTCGAGGTCATTGCTCAGAACCTTGCGAACATGAGCTCGACCCGAACGGAGGCTGGCGAAGTCTATCATCCGATGCGTCTGGTCAGCGGCCCTGGCAGCAGCTTCGGCGCCTTGCTGGGTGCAGGCGATCCCAAGGGCGAACCGACCGGAGTGCACGTCGTCGCCATCGAGGAGACGCCCGACGGGCTGAAGCGCACTTATGACCCCCAGCATCCGCACGCAGATCCGGATGGCTTCGTGACAACACCCAACATCGATCACGCCAGCGAGATGGCGCTGATGGTGAAAACGTCGCGGATCTACGAGGCAAACCTTGCCGCCGTTCGTATCGCGCAGGGCATGTACTCCAAGGCCCTTGAAATCGGAAAGCAGTCATGAACGGCGTGAATGCAATCATGGCGACAGGCGTATCGTCGCTTTCAGGCGCGGCAGCGGCCTTTCCAGTTCCGACGACAACAGCGCCGAAGACAGACGGCCCAGCGTCCGCCAATACGCTCGGCAGCTTTGGTGATCTTCTGACGCATGGGCTGTCCGCAGCCAACGAGAAGGTGGCCACCGCCGACAAGCTTCTTCGGTCGTTTGCGCTGGATGGATCTTCGGTGCCGATCCACGAGGTGACGATTGCGCTCGAAGAAGCCAGGCTCGCGGTTGAAATGGCGATGCAGGTGCGCACGAAGCTGGTCGACGCCTACCGCGAACTCATGGGCATGCAGCTCTGATGGCGGCCGCAACCTCCCCAGGACAGGACCGGCGCTCTCTTCCGATCTGGGCAATCGTGAGTGCGTTTGCCGTCGTGACGGCTGTCGTCGTCGCCGGATACCTCCTCTTTTTCCGAACGGAGTATGCGGTTCTCTCCAAGGATCTGAGACCCGCCGCCGCCGCCCCGATTGTGGAAGAGCTCAAGAAGCAACGGATTCCGTATCGCCTTGCAAATGGCGGGGCGGACATCCTCGTGCCGGCCGCGAGCCTCGACTCGGTGCGTCTCGATGTCAGCCAGGCGGACACATCGGCAGGCGGACTCAACGGCTTCGAGCTGTTCGACAATTCCGACATGGGGCTCACCGATTTCGCGCAACGGATAAAGTTCCAGCGAGCGCTGCAGGGAGAACTGACGCGCACCATCCTGCTGATCAATGACGTCGCAGAGGCGCGTGTTCACCTGTCGTTGCCGGAGAGGTCTCTCTTCCGGGGTGACGCAGCCCTGGCAAAGGCCTCGGTGACGCTGATCACGCGCTCGCGAGGGCCAATGAGCGCTGCCGAAGTCGAGGGCGTCCAGCAACTTGTCGCATCCGCAATACCGGAGCTGAAAAGCGACGACGTGGTCGTCCTCAATGGCCGCGGCGAGGTCGTTAGCGTGCCGCCACAGGCTCCTGTCAGTCCGGAGACCGTGCCTGCTGAGGACGCCGTCACACAGGCGCTCCGCACAAGCGTCATGACGGTTCTTGCCAAGACTCTGCCCGGAACCCGCTTTCAGCTGCGAATTGAGAGGGCCGCGCAGCCCGCGCTTGTAGCTTTCGCGCCGATTGCGAAGGCGGGGGGCGAGGCTGAAGCGCCTGCTGTGACGCCGAAGGCATCAGCTCTTCCCCAGGCGAGCCTCGAGATCATCGCCGATCGGCCGTTGACGGCGGAAGAGCAGACGCTTGTTCGCGCGTCGATCGATCATGCAAAACTGACTCCGACCGCTGCGCCTGTCTCCTTTGCGGTCGAGGCTGCGCCACAAGCGCCTCGCGAAGCGCCTGCATTGCAAAGCGCAACTGCCGCGGCGCCAACACCTACATTGCCAGACAAGACAGACGCCGCCGCCGGCGCAGGCAAGCTTCAAATCCCTGCTCCCTCGCCGCTTGGTCCCATGAGCACGCTCATCATCCTGGGGTTGGCGCTTGCGCTCGTCGTCGTCATCGCGGCGGGACTTATGCTCTCGCGGCGTGTGCCGGTTTCGCGGCCGCTGCTCGCGTTCGAAGACCACTCCAGATTCGCTGAGCGGCTCAAGGCGGGGCTGGCCGAACAGGATAGGGAGGCTACGCCTCATGCCGTCTGACATGGACCTGGCAAAGATGCTTAAGGAGTTGTCCGGCCTGCCGCAGGCGGACCGCAAGGCAATCCTGAAGCGGCTGTCCGGAGACGAACGCAAGGCGCTCGTGAGAGCGGAACGCGAGGCGCGCATTCCGTTCCGCATTCGCGCGCTTTCAAACTATTCGCCGTGGCTGGTTCGGCGCCTTGCTCCAATCGCGAGGTCCGGAGCTGAGCCTTCGCGCTCGCCCCTTCCCGTCGCCGTGCGGCTCGCAGTTCTCGACGCGATGGATTCACTTCACAGCCCCGCAGCCCGGGTGTGACAGCCTTTTGCCTTTACGAGTTGTGTGAGCCGGCCCGATGAAGTCCGTGATCAAGAGTAGTGATTGGCTCGACCTGAACGAAGTCCATGCCGTGGACTGGGGTGGCCCGGGCATCATTCGATCCGAGACGCCGGGGCGCACTGCAGCCGTTTCGAATTCGGCGCCGTCACGGGCCGAAAGCGAGATCGAAGCACTTCGCAAGTCAATCGTGGCAACCGAAGCGCGACACAAGGAAGAAATCGCTCAAAGGGTTGAACAAGCTCGGCAGGAAGCCGCAGCGGAGTATCGCCGCCGCGATGAGGAGGCGCTGGCCGTCCTCTCAGCAGCGCTGTCCGAGACGTCAGAAGAGACCCTGCAGAGGCTGGCGTCTGCCGAACAGCTTGCGCTCCTCATGTGCGATGCCGCCCTGTCCAGACTATTTTCGGATGCCGCCGGACAAAAAGACCTTCTGGTGCGAGCCATTCGCCGGCAGGCCGAGCAATTGCGGAGCGAGCTGATCCTCAAAGTGAGAGTCAGCGCAATGGATTTCCCCGATCGGTCCAGCCTGCAGGCGCTAGGCCGCACGCTCGGCGGATCGTTCGAAGTCGTCCACGACGCCGAGCTGGAGGCTGGAAGGTGCCGGCTGGATCTCCGGCTCGGTCATATTGACTTGTCCCTGCCCGATTTCTGGAAGACTCTTCAGGCGGAATTCAGGCGGCTGGCGGCCATTGAGGCCAGAGCATGATTTCTCATCCCCTCGTCCTCCAGATCGCCTCACTCAGCCCTGCCCGCCGCGTCGGCTATGTGCGCAAGGTATCACCCGGCAGGATTGAAACATCCGGTCCGCTCGCCAGTGTCGGGGACATCTGTGAGATCGCAAGCGCTGACGCTGGTGGAGCGGCGGTTCTCGCGGAGGTCGCGGCGGTGCACGAGGAGCACCTCGTGCTCGTCTCGCTCGATCCCACGGCGCCGATCGCGCCAGAGGCCGAGGTGGTTGTCAGGCCAACTCGCAATCTCGGCCCGGTCGGTGACGCCTTCGCTGGCCGCGCCGTCGATGCCATGGGCCAACCGATCGATGGCGGTGGCGCAATATTGTCCGAAGCAATGGCGCCGCTGGAAGGCCGCGTTCTTGCGCCGCTGGAACGTCTGGACCCAAACAGGGTGCTTGAGACAGGCGTCCGTGCACTGGACGGCTTGCTCACCCTCGGCCACGGGCAACGGATCGGGATCCTCGCGGCGGCCGGTGTCGGCAAGACCACGCTCATGCGGCAGCTTGCAACCCAGGCCACCGCGGACAGGTGCATCCTTTGCCTGGTCGGGGAACGTGGGCGCGAGGTTGAAGGGATATGGCGCGATCTCGCTTCACGCGCCGACAGGAACCGGTTTACCTGCGTCGCCGCTACATCCGATCTCAGCGCGCCCTTACGGGTCCGTTCGGTTCACCAGGCGCTCTGCCTGGCCGAACACTGGCGGGCGAAGGGCGAGCACGTGCTCCTGATCGTGGATTCGGTCACTCGCTACGCCATGGCCCTGCGCGAGATTGGCCTGGCCGCTGGGGCGCCCCCCACCCTGCGCGCCTATACGCCCAATGTGTTCGCGGCCCTGCCTCGTCTGGTGGAGCGTTGCGGAGGCGCCAGCGATGGAGGATCAATAACCGCCGTGATCACCGTGCTCAGCGAAACGGACGATGTGGACGATCCGATCGTCGAGATCATGAAATCGCTGCTGGACGGGCATATCGTCCTGTCGAGACAGCTGGCAGAACAGGGGCACTTTCCGGCGATCGACGTTTTGCGCAGTGTCAGCAGGCAGTCGGGCCAGCTTATGAACGCATCCCACGCTCCGGTCGCAAAGCGGACGCTTGGGTTGCTGGCCGCATATGACGATGCCCGCCTGATGATCGAAGGCGGCATCTACAAATCCGGAACCAACGCGCACACCGACGAGGCAATACGCGCACGCGAGCCGATCGCTGCCTTCCTGAAGCAGCGCCACGACGAGCGGACGCCGCCCGCAGAAACGTTCAAGCGTCTGGTCAGCGCGGTGCAGAACCATGCGTGACCGCCAGAACGCCCGTGACGCCCAGACGCTCTCGCGCCTTCGCTCCCTGCAGAAAGCCGCCGAACAGCAGACATTGCTGGATGCTCGGGCAACAGCCGAGGCGCGCTCGCAGGACGTCGAAAACGCCAAACTGGAAGTGGACGAAGCCGTCGCCTTCTGGATGAACAGCGCTGGCAATGGGGCCGTGGTCGATCCGGCCCAACTTGGCCTCGCCTCTGCGGTTCTGACGCAAAGCGAGGGCCGTCTTTCTGCGGCGCACGAACTTCAGCATCAGGCGGACGAAACCGCCGAGATTCAGCGTCAGCGTGTTTCGGAAAGCGTGGTGCGCCTGGGGCAGGCCCAGGAGACCGAGCGCGTTCTCGGCCGGCGCCTTCAGCACCGTCTGGAAGAACGGCGGCTGTCCACGATCGAAGACCGCATAGCATTCGACTGGAGGCCCCGTGGCTGAGATCCTTCCCAACCTTCCCTCCGATCAACGCGCGGGCGCTTTGGACATCGAGCGGCGATGGGAAACAGGCGCGCCCGGCGCTGAAGGCGCGTTTGCGGAACTGTTGCGCATGACGGGATCGCAGCAGCAATCCGCTGGCGATCTACTGCCTGACAATGGCGAGGCGGCGAGCGAACCGGCCGATCCAGCGCTGAAGCGTCTGCAGACGGACCTGTCCGCGAAACACGCATCCGGCGATCTTGAGCAACCCATGCTGCCGAGGCCGCAAGACGGCGGAGGAGCCTTCGGGGTCACAGCCTATGGGCCGCTCAAATTTACAGAACAGGCGCCCGAGGCCCTCGCTCGCCTGCCGACCGGATCAGATCGACTGCCCCTGCCCGACCCGGTTGAAGCATTTCAGGCAAATGACCTCGTCGGCCGCGCGCTTTCGCCAGCCTCCAGAGATGCGCCCGCCCCGGCGTCTTCAGGCTGGGCCAACAGCCAGGGCGCGCATTTGTTGGACACGGTGAGCCACGGGACACTTGGAGCTGACTCAAAGCCTGCAGCGCCGACAGGCGCGTCTCGCACGCTCGACGAGTTCGGCCTGGAGTCGGGCCGGCCGTCTGCAATGGCGCTTGCGGACGCGCATAGCCAGCAAATGGCCCGCTTCGCGCCAGAGCCAACGCATGTCATCGAACTGCCGCACGCTGTTCCCCAAAACGCGGCACTTGAAGGCGCGGTAGAGGCGCCCGGCGAAGCAACAAAGGACTACGTCGATGCGAGGCGGCAGGCGCCGCCACACGGCACGCCAACGGCTTCGAGCCCTGCGAAACTCCCAAGCGAAACGTCAGCAGTGCAGCAGGCGCTCTCGCGCACCATTCCAGCTCGCCAGGAAGTGCGCGCCGAAACTTCCCCCAGGTCCGGAGTATCGGGCGAGTTGGAAAAGGCTCGTAGCCTCCTTCTCGAACAGGCTCGCCGGCAAGCACAAACGACCGCTGTTCACGTCGCCGTTGTCGCCGTCGAGGATGGCATCCGCGTTGTGGCGCGCGCAGGCATCCTGCCGGAAACCGACAGGACAAAGCTCAAACATTCAATCACCGCGTTGCTTGCCGAACATGGGTTCGCGGATGCCAGCGTCTTTCTCGACGCAACGCCCAATCGTCCGGGCAAAGTTTCGGAACGAGGATAGGTCATGCCGCAAACAGCGCCCATCTCTCCAGTCGGCGGGCAATCCGCGGGGCAGTCATCTTCCACGCAGGACGCGGCGCAGAGCGCATTCGGCCTCGGCTTCGAGGATCTGCTCCGCATTGTGCTGACCCAACTCACCTATCAGGACCCTTTGAAGCCGGTCGAGAATTTCGAGTTCGTCTCGCAGCTGGCGCAGTTCACCCAGATACAACAGACGCAAACAATGAGCGACCGGATGGCGACGCTTACGCAAGCGGGCGCCATCAGCCAGGCGACGGGTCTGCTCTCCCGAAAGGTCGACATAAGCTCCGGGAACAGCACACTCACCGGCGTCGTCAAGTCGATCACATTCCAGTCGGGCGAGCCTCGCCTGACGATCCTGACCGCCAACAACCAGACCATCAGCAACGTAGCCCTGTCAGCCGTCAACAAGATCGCGGAGAACTAATCATGTTCAACTCAATATTCATCGGCCTGAGCGGAATGAATGCGTTCTCCGACGGCCTTCGGCAGATCAGCAACAACATCACGAACATCAACACGACCGGGTTCAAGTCGACCGGTCTCGGCTTCTCCAGCATGTTCAGCCATGGCTCGGTCGACCATCAAGGCAACGGCCAGGGTGTCTCGCTGAGCGACCCGTGGCTTGATTTCTCGCAGGGTGAACTTCGTCAGACCAGCCGCGACCTAGATCTGTCTGTCGATGGCGACGGCTTCCTGGTGCTGCTCAAAGGCGCCGAGACCTTCTACGCGCGGACAAGCAGCTTCGAGGTCGACAAGGAAGGTTACCTTGTCGTTTCAGGAACGAACAACCGGCTGGGCGTCCTCAACGAATCCGGGGTGCCCGTCGGCATCTCCATCAACGGCTATCGGACAAGCACTCCGGAACGCACAACCACTGTGAAGTTCGCTGACAACCTGTCCTCCACCGCCACCACCCACAACCTGCCCAATATCAAGGTATTCGACGCAATGGGCGGATCCGACAACTGGTCAGCCAAATTCACGCGCGCAACATCAGATCCGGCCGGCCAGTGGACGCTGACGGTATCGGACAGCACGGGAACCGAAATCGGGCATCAAACCCTGAAGTTCAACAACGGGGTGATCGATCCGACGACGGCGAAACTCACCTTTGAGCAGGCAGGTACAGGCCGCTCGGCGGAGTTCGACTTTTCGGCAAACGTCACGTCCTTCTCCTCAGGCGACGCTTCCACCCTGCGTGCTGCCAGCATTGACGGTCACGGCGTCGGAGACATCACGGGCATCCGGGTGAACGACAAAGGCGAGGTCGAGATCAGCTACTCAAACGAGCAGAAGAAGACCTTGGGATCGGTAGCCATCGCCAAGTTCCGCGATCCGCAGAAGCTCGAGGAACGCAGCGCCGGCCTGTTCGCCTACAATGGCCAGGACGGCATCGAATTTCTCACGAGCGCCCATGAAGAGGTCGGGCAAGTGATGTCCAACCGGCTCGAAGCGTCGAACGTCCAGCTATCCAAGGAGTTTGGGGATCTCATCCTCGTGCAACGCGGCTTCCAGGCGTCGTCGCAGGTCGTCAGCGTGTCCAACGACATGATCCAGCAATTGTTTGGCATCCGAGGTCAGGGATGATGAGTTCCAGCCAGGCATGGCTTCCACCGATTGCATTGTTCGACGGCGTTCTAAGTGGCCGTGTCGGCGGCTTGGTGGCGCAATGGGAAAAACGCTGGATAGGAAGGCCAAAGGGCCTGTCTACGCGCATCGCCGCCGAAGGCGCGATTGTGAAAGCGCACACGGCTGCATGGGGAACTCATTGTGGCGGGCTTGTCGCCGCAATCGAGGAAGCAGCGCTTGTCCGGCTGGCATGCCAGCTTCTTTGCATCAAGAACCCTCCGAAAAAGATGCAGGAGGCGGATGCGCATCTGCTGCGCAGCGTGGGCGAGGCGTGCCTTCGAAATCTGCTCACCGACCTTGCAGCCGGCCTTGGTTTGTCAGGCGAGATTTCTGCCGTTGAGCCAACGGACTTGCCGGGGCTGGCCCGGAATCCAGCCATGCGCTTCATCCTCAATCCGGCGAGCCTGCCGCGCGGCATCGACCTTTTCCTGAGCCAGGACGCCGCCGTCTCGGCCAGGAAGATGCACCTTGCGCCACCTCGCGAACCGCGGCCGCTAGGCGCGCGAAGGGCAGCGGCGGAAGCACAAGAAATCCGGGTTGGCGCCTGCATCGGATGGGGTCAGGTCGGACTATCTGACCTTCGCTCCCTGATGCCGGACGATGTGATCGTGCTGGACGGCGCGCTCGGAAAGGATCTGGTCCTGCATGTCGATGGCCGCGCCACGGCCGATCCGCTGATTGAACTCGCTCAATCGGGACCCGCGCTGGTTCTGCGCGAACGAAAGATGACCACGAGGGCAGCATGAGCAGCATGAACGGTCATCTGGGCGGAGACGGCGCAAGCCAGGGCGTCAAGCTCAACGGCTCTCACGGCCCCACGCAGACCGTCCTCGACAATGTCGATGTGCGGGTCGAAACGTTCGTCGGCGAAACCAAGATGCCCCTCGCCCGCCTCAATGCGCTGAAGACGGGAGGCATCGTCGCACTGGACGCTGGCCTCAATGAACTGGTGGAGCTGCGCGTCAACGGCGTGACCATCGCTCATGGCGAGCTCGTGGCGGTCGGGGACAAGTTTGGCGTTCGTATCGTCAAGGTCGCGCAATGAAGCGTGAGGAGTTGGGGGAAATGGCGAGAGGCGCGAGGCGGTTTGGCCTCGCGCTTCTTGCTGTTGCGCTCGCTGGCCCCGTCGATGCCCAGACATTGGGCGGAGGCGGCGATCTCGAAATCCCCTTTCTCCGCATTGCCGCCGCCCTGATTGTCGGCATTCTCATTGCGATCGGCGCGGCGCTGCTACTGAAGCGTCATCTCGGCGCCGGCATCAAGCTTCCCTCGCTCTTCAGCCTGCAAGCCACGGGGCGCGCCAGCCGGCAGATCAAGGTTCAGGAAACGCATCGCCTCAGTCCCCATGCCGACCTTTGCAGGTTCAGCGTATCGAGCCGCGAATACCTCGTCATCGTGTCTGCGCACGGGACCGAAGTACTCAATGTCTCGGAGGGCGACGACTCCGGCAAAGCTCAACCCCCGGCCGCCGCCCGCCAATGAGAGCACCCCTCTCTCTCCTCATTTTTCTAGCCGGCGCCCTGCTGCTGCCGGGCGAGGCCATTGCGCAGACGGGGCCTGCGGCCACACCGACCTCGGATCTGCTGAGAACAGGACTGCTCCTTACCGCCCTGGCCGTTGTCCCGGCTGTCTTCATCAGCATGACGTCGTTCATTCGTATCGCTGTTGTTCTGTCCATGATCCGGCACGCATTCGGCATGCCGGAGACGCCGCCCAACGCCGTTCTGGTGAGCCTCGCGATTTTCCTCACCGCTTTCGTCATGGGGCCGACCTTTACGGCGCTGAACACTGGCGCCATCCAACCCTTGCTCGCCAACAAGATCGATCTGGAAACTGCTCTGAAGGAGGGCTCAGCCCCGCTGCGTGACTTCATGCTTGCCCAGACGCGCGATGAGGATATCGCCGCAGTCTACCGGCTCGCAGGAGAAAAAACACCAGAGACGCCGCAGGGCGTCGATATTCTGAAACTTGCGCCGGCCTTCATCCTCAACGAACTCAGGGTCTCTTTCACGATCGGATTCGTGATCCTGCTGCCCTTCCTGCTCATCGAGATCGTTGTCGCCAGCATATTGTTGTCTCTCGGCATGATGATGGTGCCTCCCGCCACCATCTCTCTGCCGATCAAATTGCTGATGTTCGTCATGATCGACGGATGGGCCCTCGTGCTGGAGGGCGTGATCGGAAGTTTCCGATGAAGGCGAGCCGGCATTCCGTCGGGCTGGCCCTCGTCGAGCGGCAGCGCGAAGTCGAGGCGTCGCTGTGGCGGCGCTTGCGGTACGAAAACGATGTACCGTCTCGCGAGCTGCTGTTCGAGCGATATCAGAGTCTTGCCCGCCGCATAGCGCTCAGCGAGCTTCATCGGCGTCCTGGCTACGGCCTGGATCGAACGGATTTCCTGCAGCTCGCCTATGGAGGTCTGCTTGAGGCAATCGACAGGTTCGACCCTCTTCACGGCGCACCCTTTTCCGCTTACGCCCGCCGCCGAATTCGTGGGGCCATCTCGGACGGCCTCGCTAAGTCCAGCGAGGGCGCGGCCCAGTACAGTCATGCGCGCAAGCTGGAGACGGAAAGACTTCGGTCGCTGGATGACCCTTCCGCGGCCAGGAGTGACGGCGACGCAATCGCCCAGCTTTCCGACATGGCGGTCGCACTTGCCCTTGGGTTCATGATCGAATCTTCCAAACACGCGGCCGGCGCCAGGAACCTTGAAGAGCTGTGCGCCTATGAGTCCGTGAACTGGCGCGAGGCCGAACTTTCCGTGCTGCAGGAAGTCGAGCAATTGCCGGAGGTCGAGCAGACCATCCTGAAACAACACTACCTACAGGAGATGTCGTTCAAGGACATTGCATCGGTGCTCCGCCTGAGCAAGGGTCGCGTGTCTCAGCTCCATCGCGCTGCGCTTGAACGGTTGAGAACACGAATTCGAAGTCAGCTATAGGGAAACGGGTTATGGCAGGACTTTGCAACGATGCGACCCTCGAAGCTATTGTCCGCGAAATGCAGGCAGGGGCCGATCAGCTGAAGCATGTGAAAGGGTTGCTGGAGGAATATCCGGAGGATGCTCGCCTTCATTTCCTGTGCGGGTCGATGCTGGTCCAGGCCGGCAGGCTGATCGAAGGTCACAACGAGCTGAAAAAAGCTGTCGCGCTAGCGCCCGACTTTGCCATCGCCCGCTTCCAGCTCGGCCTGTTCCAGCTTACCTCGGGCGAGGCGGTCAACGCTCTGGAAACGTTTGGCCGTCTCGACGGGCTTGCCGACAGCCACTACCTGCGCAAGTTCGTCGATGGATTGCGCTGCCTGATCCGAGATGATTTTGCGCGGGCCATCACGAACCTTCGCGAAGGCATACGGCTCAACAACGAGAACCTGCCGCTCAATGGCGACATGCAGATGATCATCCGGCAATGCGAAGCGCTGATCGCCGATGTGAAGCCGGGGGAGGACGAAGGCGGGGTGTCGGAAACGTCGCTCATTCTGCGGCAAGGCGCAGGCCGCAGGACATTGAACTAGGTTGAACAGGAGAAGGCTGGCGTGACACGGATCACGAACAGCGATCAGGTCTTGATGCTCCTTCGGAGCCATCTCCAGCGCGCTCAGCGTGGAGAACGAAAATCTGTCGCAGCGCCCTCTCGCAGCGGCCCGTCTCAAACTCCCATCGAGCGCGTTCAGAATCTGCTGCGCGACGAAGAACTGCCGGAACCGGAGGTTGAACGAGCGCTGGTTCGCGGCCTCTTGATGCATGAATTTGGAACAGATGTTTCCAATGATGCCAAGTTCCAGACGATCGTCGAAGACGTGCTGGCGATGATCCGTCGCGACGAGAGCGCCAATCGCCTCCTGAAACTCGCTATTCGCCAGTTAGCCGAACGCTGACAGCGGATCCCACGCCAGGCGGCGTAAGGAGGGCGACTTCTCAAAATCCGTCAGCCGCGCCGTCGCCTGCCTGATATTTGGGCTATCGGGGTGGGGACAGGCCCGAAAATGGCAGGAGGTTGCGGCGGCAACGTGCTAACCCCAGAAACGAGGCTGGCGGTGAGCCAAACGGTGGGAAACCGGGACGCATGTCGATGAAGGCGAGTATCTATCACCTGACCCACTACAAGTATGACCGTCCGGTCGCGCTGGGGCCGCAGATCATACGGCTGCGCCCTGCCCCGCATTCGCGCACGCGGGTGAACTCGCATTCGCTGAAGGTTGCGCCCGCCAAGCACTTCGTGAACCTGCAGCAGGACCCGTACGGGAACTACCTGGCGCGCTTTGTTTTCCCGGAGCCCGTGCGCGAGCTGAAGATCGAGGTCGATCTCGTCGCCGACATGACGGTCTATAATCCGTTCGACTTCTTCGTGGAGGAGACGGCGGAGACGTGGCCGTTCGACTACCCCGAGGACATCGCGGACGACCTGGCGATCTACCTGAAGCCCGAGCCGCTCGGGCCGCTGCTGAAGCAGTTCCTCGCCAAGGTTCCGAAGGACCGGCTGCGGACGGTGGACTTCATCGTCATGCTGAATTCGATGGTGTCGAAAGACATCAACTACCTCATCCGCATGGAGCCCGGCGTGCAGACGCCGGAGGAGACGTTCGAGCGGGCGTCCGGCTCGTGCCGGGATTCGAGCTGGCTGCTGGTGAATGCGGCGCGGCATCTCGGCCTCGCTGCGCGGTTCGTGTCGGGCTACCTGATCCAGCTCAAGCCGGACCTCGTGGCGATCGACGGGCCGCCGGGGACGAGCGTGGATTTCACCGACCTGCATGCGTGGTGCGAGGTCTATCTGCCGGGCGCGGGATGGATCGGGCTTGATCCGACATCGGGGCTGCTGACGGGCGAGAGCCACATCCCGCTGGCGGCGACGCCGCACTATCGCAACGCCGCGCCGATCTCGGGCGGACTGACGGGCAATCCGCAGGTCGAGTTCGCGTTCGACATGAAGGTCACGCGGGTGGCAGAGCATCCGCGGATCACCAAGCCGTTCTCGGAGGAAAGCTGGGCCGCGCTCGATGCGTTGGGCGAGAAGGTCGACGCGGTGCTGAAGGACGGCGATGTGCGCCTGACGATGGGCGGAGAGCCGACGTTTGTCTCCATCGACGATTTCGAGGCGGCGGAATGGAATACGGGCGCGGATGGGCCGACCAAGCGGGCGCTGTCGGACAAGCTGATCCGGCGGCTGCGGGACAAGTTCGCGCCGGGTGGATTCCTGCACTACGGACAGGGCAAGTGGTATCCGGGCGAGACGCTGCCGCGGTGGACGTTCTCGCTCTACTGGCGGCGCGACGCCAAGCCGATCTGGAATGATCCGGCGCTGGTGGCAGAAGAAGGCGGAAATTCGGGCGCGACGAAGCAGCATGCCGAGGCGCTGCTGCAGACGATGGCGGACGAGCTGGGCGTCGGCGCGGAGATGGTGATCCCGGCTTACGAGGATCCTGCCAGCTGGATCCTGAAGGAAGGCAATCTGCCGGAGAATGTGACGCCGGAGAATTCGAAGCTGAAGGACCCGGAGGAGCGCAATCGCATCGCGAAAGTGTTCGGGCGCGGGCTGACCGAGCCTTCGGGCTATGTACTGCCGATCCAGCGCTGGCAAGCGAAGGCGACTGAGGGCAAGAAGCCGCCAACCAAAGCGGTAGGCAAGACCGGCACACCGGGCAATATCGAAACGCCGAAGCGCTGGAAGTCGGAGCGGTGGAAGCTGCGGCGCGGGCACATGTTCCTGGCGCCGGGAGACAGCGCGGTGGGATATCGCCTGCCGCTGGAGTCGCTGAAGTTCATCCCGCCGGAGCAGTATCCGTTTCTCCACCCCGCAGATCCGAGCGAAGAGCGCGGCCCCCTGCCGGACTACATGCCGGAACAGCGGGCGGCGCAGGCGCGCTCATCCTTCACCGCTTCCGAAGGCGGACAGCAGGAGCGGCAGGAGCAGTCGTTCGACGATGCTGTAGGCACCGTGCGGACGGCCATGTCGGTCGAGGCGCGTGACGGGCGGTTGTGCGTGTTCATGCCGCCGGTCGAGCGGATCGAGGACTATCTCGAGCTGGTTTCGGCGGCGGAGACGGCGGCGGCGGCGATCGGCATGCCCGTGCATATCGAGGGCTATGCTCCCCCACACGATCCGCGGATGAACGTGATCAGGGTGGCGCCGGACCCGGGCGTGATCGAGGTCAACATCCATCCGGCATCGACCTGGCGTGAGTGCGTGGCGACGACCGAGACGATTTACGAGGAGGCGCGTCAGTGCCGGCTCGGCTGCGACAAGTTCATGATCGATGGGCGGCACACGGGCACAGGCGGCGGCAACCACGTGGTCGTCGGCGGGGCGACGCCGATGGACTCGCCCTTCCTGCGGCGGCCAGACCTGCTGAAGAGCTTGCTGCTGCTGTGGCAGAGGCGGCCTTCAATCTCCTATCTGTTCAGCGGCATGTTCATCGGGCCAACGTCTCAGGCGCCGCGGATCGATGAAGCGCGGCACGACAGTCTTTATGAGCTTGAGATCGCGCTGAGCCAGATCAGTGCGCCGAGTGAAAAGACCACTCCACCGTGGCTGGTGGACCGGTTGCTGCGCAATCTGCTGATCGACGTCTCGGGCAACACGCACCGTACCGAGATATGCATCGACAAGCTGTTCTCGCCCGATGGGCCTACGGGGCGGCTGGGGCTGGTGGAGTTCCGCGGGTTCGAGATGCCGCCGGATCCGCGCATGAGCCTGGCGCAGCAGGTGCTGATCCGCGCGCTTATCGCTCGGCTGTGGCAATCGCCGCTTTCTGGCAACCCGGTGCGATGGGGCACGGCGCTGCATGACCGATTCATGTTGCCGCATTTCGTTTGGGAGGATTTCCTGGACGTGCTGCGCGATCTCTCTGCGCATGGCTTCGAGCTGAGGCCGGAGTGGTATGAGGCGCAGGCCGAGTTCCGCTTCCCGTTCTGCGGCGAGGTGGAGGCCGAGGACGTGCACCTGGAAGTGCGGCAGGCGCTGGAGCCGTGGCATGTGCTGGGAGAAACGGGCGCGATCGGCGGGACCGTGCGGTTTGCCGACAGTTCGGCGGAGCGCGTGCAGGTGAAGCTGACGGCCACGGACCCGGAGCGCTACACCGTCGCGTGCAACCGGCGGCGTGTGCCGCTAACCCATGTTGGAAACGGCGCCTCGATTGCGGGCGTTCGCTACAAGGCGTGGAAGCCGCCGCAGTCGCTGCACCCGGTTCTTCCGGTGAATGCGCCGCTGACCTTCGACATTTTCGACACCTGGACGGATCGAGCCATCGGCGGATGCGTTTACCACGTCGCGCACCCCGGGGGACGCAATTACGAGACCTTCCCGGTGAATGGAAATGAGGCAGAGGCCCGGCGGCTGGCGCGCTTCCAGCCCCATGGCCATACTCCCGGAATGTACCAGCTTGCCCCCGAGTCGCCCCACAAGGAGTTTCCTTTCACGCTGGACCTTCGGCGGCCGCCCGGAATCTGACTTTGGAGAATCTAGGGTTCCAGACCGGCTGCATCGTCTGGTATTCGACGATCCGGAAAGTCCGCCCGCAGCAGAGTACAGGCCAGAAGACGTGTCCGCGACGAGCCAGCCGCAGTCCGATCCCGCCGCCAGCCTTCTGGCGGACTACAGGCCCCTGCCCGGCATTGCAGACGAACTGATCGACGCGCAGGGCAATCTGCGGCCGGTCTGGCGTTCGTTCATTGCCGGCATTGGCGGGATGTCCGCGGAGGAACTGCAGAGGCGCTTCGAGACGGGCGACCAGTATCTGCGCGATGCGGGCGTGTTCTTCCGCCAGTACGAAGAGACAGGCTCGAGCGACCGGTCGTGGCCGCTGAGCCATATTCCCGTGCTAATCCACGAGAGCGAGTGGGCGACCATATCGGACGGGCTGATTCAGCGCGCGGAACTGCTCGAGAGCGTGTGCGCTGATCTCTACGGCGAGGCGCGGCTGGTGCAGGAGGGTCACCTACCGGCGAACCTGATCGCCATGTCGCCGGAATGGCTGCGACCTATGGTGGGCGTGCGGCCGCGGTCGGGCCACTTCCTCAATTTCATCGCCTTTGAGATCGGGCGCGGTCCCGACGGGCAATGGTGGGTGTTGGGCGATCGGGTGCAGGCGCCTTCGGGCGCGGGTTTTGCGCTTGAGAACCGGATCGCGACGACGCGGGTGTTTCCGGATCTCTATGCATCTTCGAATGTGCATCGCCTTGCAGGTTTCTTCCGCGCTTTCCGCGATGCGCTGCACGACCTGCGCGGGGACAGCGATAGCCGCGTTGGCATTCTCACACCCGGGCGCCTGAACGACACGTATTTCGAGCATGCCTACATCGCCCGCTATCTCGGCTTCATGCTGCTGGAAGGGGAGGACCTGACGGTCGAGAATGGACGGGTCATGGTTCGCACGATTGCAGGTTTGTCGCCGGTCAGCGTGCTGTGGCGGAGGATCGATGCGAGCTTCGCCGATCCGCTGGAGCTGAACGAGAATTCGCGGCTGGGCACGCCGGGGCTGGTGGAGGCGATCCGGCGCGGCAAGCTGGCCATGGTCAACGCGCTGGGATCGGGGATCCTGGAAATGCGGGCGTTGCTCGCCTTCCTGCCGCGCATCTCTCAAGCGCTGCTGCAGGAGCCGTTGAAGCTTCCCAACATTGCCACCTGGTGGTGCGGCCAGGAGACGGAGCGCAATCATGTCCGCGCCAACGCCCACCGCATGATGATCGCCTCGGCGCTGTCGACCCGCATGCCGTTCGATCCGGAGGGATCGACGATGCTGGGCAGTAACCTGCAGAGCGAGCCGGGCGGACTTGTCGACGTGCTGCTCGACAAGGAAGCGGAACTGCTGGTGGGACAGGAGGCCGTCACGCTTTCGACGTCTCCGGCGTGGATCGACGGCAAGCTGACGCCGCGCCCGATGTCGCTGCGCGTCTTCCTCGCGCGGACGTCGCGTGGCTGGCGCGTGATGCCGGGCGGCTATGGCCGGATCGGACGCACACAGGATGCATCGGCGATTGCGCTGCAGCGCGGCGGGTCGGTGTCGGATGTCTGGGTGGTGTCGGACAAGCCGGTTCGGAACGAGACCATGCTGCCCTCGCCGACCTCGCCCTATGTGCGCTCGCAATTGCCGGACCTGCCGAGCCGGGCTGCCGACAATCTGTTCTGGATGGGCCGCTATGTGGAACGGGCCGAGGGCCTGATCCGGCTGTTGCGCTCGATCCATGTGCGCATCGCCGAGGCCGGCCATGCCGACACGCCGCTGATCGAGCATGCGCGCGCCTATCCCGGGTTCTTCGGCTTTGATCCCGCCACGGGCGCTCCGCAGGATCTGCTCGACGCCTTGGCGTCAGCGACGGCCAGCGCCTCCGTGGTGCGCGACAGGTTCTCGGTCGATGGCTGGACGGCGCTGAACGATCTCTCTTCGGCGGGGCGCACGTTGAGCGCTTTGACGCCGGGCGACGCCTCGACGCGGGCGCTGGGCGGACTGTTGCGGCAGATCACCGGCTTCTCCGGCCTGGTGCATGACAACATGTATCGCTTTGCCGGTTGGCGCTTCCTTTCGATCGGGCGATCACTGGAGCGCGCCTCGGCGATGGCGCAGCTTCTCGCACACTTTGCGGCGCCGGATTCACCGGATGGGGCGCTCGACCTTGTCGTGGAGGTGGGCGACAGCGTACTGTCGCACCGCAGGCTCTATGCCGTGGCGACGACGCGCCCGACGGTGATCGATTTGCTGGCCTGCGACGCCAACAACCCGCGTTCGATCCACTATCATCTCGCGGAGATCGACGCCCAGGTCGGCTTCCTGCCTGGGGCGAAGGATGGCAATCAGCTGTCCACGCTTGCCTCAACGACCTTCAAGATGCGCGCGGACCTCGCGGTGAAGCGGCCGGAACAGCTGGACTCGGCGGCGTTGCTGCAGACCGGCCTGGACATTGGCGCACTGTCGGAACTTCTCACCAACACCTATCTGCGCTGACCCCATGCTCTACGACATCGGCCTGCGCATCACCTATTCCTACGCCACTCCGGCGGGCGGAGGGCGGCACATTCTCTACATGACGCCGGCCGATTTGCCGGGGCAGCAGCGCGCGATCACATCGCTGCTGAAGATCACGCCGGCGCCGGACGAGCGCATCGCCCGCACCGATTTCTACGGCAACACCCTGGTCGAAGCAGTCTTCCGGGCGCCGCACGCCAATATCGAGTTCAAGTTGCGAGCGCGCGTGGAGAGGCAGGCTTGGGGGCGGCCCAACGACCGCTCTCCGCCGTTGGAGGGGTTGGCGCGCGAGATGGTCGCCATGAAGTCGCTGGCGCCGGATGCGCCGCATCATTTCATGGGCGACAGCCCGCGCATACGCGTGGCACTGGAATTCGGCGCCTATGCACGCGCGCAGCTGGCGCAGGGCATGACGGTGCTCGCCGCCGTTGAGGCCATCGGCAGGGCCATCGACCGCGATATGAAATTTGATCCGGACGCAACCGATGCGCACACGCCTCCGGAAGAGGCCTTTGCGGCGCGCCATGGCGTTTGCCAGGACTTCAGCCACATCATGATCGGATGCCTGAGGGCGATCGGCGTGCCGGCCGGCTATGTCTCTGGATTCCTGCGCACTAATCCGCCGCCGGGCCAGCCGAGGCTGGAGGGGGCGGACGCGATGCATGCGTGGGTGCGCGCATGGTGCGGGGCGCAGGTGGGATGGGTCGAGTACGACCCCACCAACGGGATCTTCGCAGGACCTGACCACATCGTGGTCGCTTATGGCCGTGACTATGGCGACGTCGCCCCCGTGCGCGGCGTCGTGCGTATTTCGGGCGGGCAGACAAGCACGCAGGCTGTGGACGTCGTGCCCCTGCCCTAGCCGCGTACGCCTACGCCGCGCTCTTCACATGCTTGCGGCATTTCATGAGGGGCTGGATGCGCTTGCCAAAGTTTTCGATCCCCGCTTCGAAATCGTCGAAGGTAAGCAGTACGCCGGATGTACCGGGGACGCTGGCGACTTCGTCCAGCATCCGGGCCACGCTTTCATAGCTGCCGACCAGCGTGCCCATGTTGAGGTTGACGGCGCTTGTCGGGTCGGCGAGCTGGGTGGTGTTGGTCTGTGCGCCGCCCTTGGCATTAGGCGCCGCTTGGGTGGCGAGCCATTTGGTGGCGTCCTTGTCCTCGCCTTCCCGATAGAGCTGCCACTTGGCCATCGCCTTCTCGTCGGTCTCGTCGGCAATGACCATCATCAGGAGATAGGAGCCGACCTTGCGGCCCGTCTTGGCGGCGGCGGCCTCCAGCCGCTTGTTCACCGGGGCGAAGGCGGTGGGTGTGTTGACGCCCTTGCCGAGCGCGAAGGCGTAGTCAGCATATTGCGCGGTGAAGGCGAGACCTTCATCGGACGAGCCGGCGCAGATGAGCTTCACGCCTGCCGCATTAGGGCGCACGAGGCAGTCTTCCATTTGGTAGTATTTGCCCTTGAAGTCGGAGCGGCCGGTGTCGAGGAGTTCGCGCAGGATCGTCGCGTACTCGGCAAGCATGGTGTAGCGGTCCTTGTAGTGCGCATCGCCCGGCCAGAGGTTCATCTGGTCGTATTCGGCTTTCTGCCATCCGGTGATGAGGTTGATGCCGAAGCGGCCCGGCGCGATCGAGTCTATCGTGGCGGCCATGCGGGCGACCATGGCGGGCGGGAAGACCAGCGTCGGCGCCGTGGCGAAGATCTTGATGCGCTCGGTGACGGCGGCGAGGCCGGCCATCAGCGTGAACGACTCGAGGTTGTATTCCCAGAACTCCGACTTGCCGCCGAAGCCGCGCAGCTTGATCATCGAGAGCGCAAAATCGAGGCCGTACTTGTCGGCAGCCTGCGTCACCTTCTTGTTGAGCTCGAAGCTAGGCTTGTATTGCGGCGAGGTGGTGGAGATGAGCCAGCCATTGTTGCCGATCGGAACGAAGACGCCGACTTCCATCTTATCTGGCATTTTGGCTCGCCTTTTCTAGTTGCTCAGGAACTCGACGAGAGTCGAGTTGAAGACCTCCGGGTCCGTCACGCTCATCGCGTGGCCGCCCCAGGGGGTGATGTCGAGCGTGGCATTGGGCAGGCGCTCCGCCAAGCGCTTCGAGCAAGTTACCGGAACCAGCATGTCGTCGACGGACGCACTGACAAGCACCGGCGCCGCTATTTTCGGCAGCTTTGCGTCAATGTCGAAGGCCAGCAGCGCGTCGATCCTCTCCAGCATGACATCGACGCTGGGGAAGCCCTTCACCATACGCTCTTCTTCCGCGTCCAGCCGGGCGGTGTTTTCCGAGATCCAGGCAGCGGGGTAGAGAAAGATCGGCTGGGCGCGGACATAGGCCCGCTTGCCGGATTTCCTGAGAAGCGCAATGCGCGACTCGAAGCAGCGCGCGATGTGCGGATCGGGTTTCGACCAGCCATTGACGACGACAAGCTTGCCGATGCGCTTGGGACTCTTCAGTGCGAGGGCCAGTCCTGCGAGGCCGCCGGCGGCATGGCCGACGATGTGCGCCTGTTTCACCTTCGCCGCATCCATCACGATGCGCATGTCCGCCGCCATTGCGTCGACGGAATGCGGTTCGGTCAGTTCGCGGACTGAGCGCCCTGTGCCGCGGTGGTCGTAGAGGAGGACGCTGAAGCGTTTCTTTAGGGCCTCGAGCTGTGGCGCCCAGAAGCTGGCCGAGCCGCCGAGGCCGGAGGAGAGCAGCACGGTCGCGGCGCCGGATGGGCCGGGCTGCAACTCGTACCAGAGTCCGTCGGTGGTCGCCGGCATCTACTTCTTGCCGATATGCGCAATCGAGCCGATCTCAACCAGTGCATCGGGCCGCACGAGGCCGCAGACGATGCACCAGCGGGCGGGCTTGTCTCCGGGGAAATACTCCGCATAGACCTTGTTCATGGCGGCGTAGTCGTCCCATGACTTCAGCATGATGTTGTTCATGGTGACGTCGGCCATCGTGCCGCCTGCCGTCTCGATGACGGACTTGATCACCTCTAGAATGTGCTTCGTCTGCGCGGCGGCATCACCGGGAAACACGATCTTGTTGTCCTTGTCGAAGGCCAGCGTGCCCGAGACATAGACGATCCCGTCCGCCACCGTGCCCGGCGAGAACGGCGCGATCGGCGTATGCGTGCCGGGCGGCAGGATGACTTTCTTGGGCATAGGCAAGCTCCTCGATTTGCGCTCAGACTGAGCCGAGTTGGCCCAGCGCTCAATCAAAATCCAGCGGCGGGGCGAATTCCCGCCGCCTAGCCCCGCTTTGCGGCGGCAGGGGAAAAGTTGTCAGGCCGGTTGGCGGCGGGGACCTCCTCAAGGCCGGCCAGTTTCCAGCTGTAGGTCGCCCGCCCCCGCGTGAGCGAGACGAGGCTCGCCTCGTAGCCAAGCATGTTCGCCAGCGGCGCAAAGCCGTAGATGGCGGCAACGCCGGGGCTCGCCTCCTTCAGCGTATTCACGCCGCGGCGTGACTTGAAGTCGCTGACAACGGCGCCAACGAGGGCCTGGGGCGTGGTGATGTCGACTTCGAGATAGGGCTCCAGCAATATGACAGCTTCTGCCGGGACCGCCTCGCGGAAGACCGCACGTGCTGCGATCTCGAAGGCAAGAGGGCTGGAATCCACATCGTGATGGGTGCCGTCGACCAGCGTGGCGTGGCAGGCGACAATGGGAAAGCCGGTCAGCGACCCGCCGCCGATGACGGCACGAAAACCCTTCTCGATCGCAGGCAGGTATTCTGCCGGAATGGGTGAGCTTTCCGCGACGCTGAACGTGTTGCTCATGCTGCGTGCGTTCGGCTCGAAGCGCATCCGCACGCGGGCAAAATCTCCCTTCGGACCGACAACTCTCTTGTGCGTGTGGTCCGCTTCGACTGGCGCGGAGAGAATCTCACGATAGGCAACCTGTGGGGCGCCGACATTCATCGCGATGCCTGCGGCACGGAGCGTCTCGATGGCGCCGTCGAGTTGCGCTTCGCTTGCGGCGCCGAGGACGACCAGTCCGCTTTCCGGATCGTCCGAGACGTGCGCAGGGCCGAGAGCTTTGCCGCCGTGCAGCAGCTGCGCTAACTTCTGCCTGTCGCCTGCCGACGTCGGCTCGACGACGACGCCAAGCGCCAGATAGTCCCGCGGCAGAGGGCGAAGATTGAGCGGCACGCGCCTAGCGCGGCTTGCCGGCTTCGGTCTGGCCGAACGCGCCCTTGAAGTCGGCGACGCTGGAGACCCAGCCGAAGAATGTCTCGATGTTGTAGATGGCGGCTTTCTGCACGAACTCGGGGCCCGCCTGGTGTGTGGCGTCTTCCAGAACGACGCCGAAATATTCGAGGAAGAAGCCGTCACGCAGCGTGCTCTCGACGCACACATTGGTGGCGATGCCGGTGAAGATGATGTGGCGGATGCCCCGCGCGCGCAGGACCGAATCCAGCTGCGAGTTGAAGAAGCCGGAATAGCGCGTCTTGTGCAGGCAGATGTCACCCGGCTGCGGCTTCAGATCGTCGACCAGTTCGTAATCCCAGCCGCCGCGCGACAGCAGCTTGCCCATCAGCTCGGGCTTCTTGCGCATCGTCTTCAACGCGTTCGACTTGTGGAAGTTGGGCGAACCCGGCCCGCCGGCCTCTACATAATCGCAATCCCAACCATTCTGGAAATAGATCACCTGGATGCCCGCAGCGCGCGCCACGCCCAGCACCTGCTTGGTGTTCTCGATCACCTTTGCGGCGCCGGAAATGTCGAAGCCTGCGAGGTCGAGATAGCCGCCCTTGGAGGCATAGGCGTTCTGCATGTCGATCACGATGATCGCCGTCTTGGCGGTCGGCACCGCGATCGGCTCGGGCCGGGCGGGCAGCATCACATATTCGGCTTCGCCGAATGCGCCAGGGGCGGATGTCTGTTCAATCGCCATGTCAAAGGCCTGTCTTGTATCGCCGCCAGCATGGCATAGCCTCACGCGGCGCCAACCGATTTCCGTGGGTTAACAGGCTTCACATGACCGAACGCACAGACTCTACTCTCTCGGCAGCCCTTCCGCCGGACAGCCTCGACCGGCTTTTTCGCACGGCGCGCACGTATAATGCCTGGGCGCCCGAGCAGATTGCGCAGGCGCTGATCCATGAAATCTATGAACTGGCAAAATGGGCGCCGACTGCCTCGAACTGCAATCCCGGCCGGTTCGTCTTCCTGACCAGCCCCGAAGCCAAGGTGCGGCTCGCGCCGCATATGTCGAATTCGAATCGGCCGAAGACGCTGGCGGCGCCGGTCAACGTCATCATGGCCTATGACCTGCAGTTCTTCGAGCGCATGCCCTTCCTCTTCCCGCACAAGCCGGAAGCCGCGACCTGGTTCTCCAAGCCCGAGGCGGCGATGGAGGAAGCCTTCCGCAATGGCACACTGCAGGCGGCCTACCTCATGCTCGCCGCGCGCTCGCTCGGCCTCGATTGCGGGCCGATGTCGGGCGTGAAGCTGCCGGGCGTGAACGAGGAGTTCTTCAAGGGCACCAGCCTGCGCGCAAACTTCATCTGCAACATCGGCCACGGCACGACGGAGAACCTGTTCCCCCGCTTGCCGCGCCTCACCTTCAATGAGGCCTGCCAGATTCTCTAGACGATGAGCTGAGCGCCTGCCCCGTCTACTCCCTGACCGAGGGCGTCAGCTTCAGGGGCACGCGCTTGCCGGCGCGCTCCACCACGATGTCGGTGGTCTGACCGACCTTGAGGCCGTTCATCGCCTGCATGTAGTCGTAGATGTTGGTGAGTTCGGCGCCGCCGAGGCCGACGATGATGTCCCCGCCCTGCAGGCCTGCCTTGGCCGCGGGGCCGCCCTGCACGACGCCGGAAATCTTGACGCCCTTCACGTTCTCGGAGGCGTAGTCGGGGATCGTGCCGAGATAGACGTTGGCAACACGGCCCTGGGCGTTGCCTGTCTGCTCGACCTTGATGTAATCGGGCGGGGATGCTGCCTGCGCCTGTGAGCGGGCAATCAGGCTCATCAGCCGCGTGATGTCGTAGAGGCCCTTGTAGTTGATGCGGTCGGCCGTATCGCGCGGGGAGTGGTATTCCTCGTGGCTGCCGGTGAAGGCGGCGAGGATCGGGACGCCAGCGAGATAGAAGGATGTGGCGTCGGTCGGCAGGTATGTGTCGGCCACTGTCGTGACCGGCAGGCCGATGACGGCGTTGCGCTGTTCGATCTCGCGCGTCCACACGCTGGATGAGCCTACCCCCTGGAAGATGAGGTTGTCCTTCAGGCGGCCGACCATGTCCATGTTGAGATAGGCGGAGAAGACGCTGGCCAGCTCCGGCTTGTTGGCGGCCTTCTTGGCGGCTTCGACAAAGGCGGATGAGCCGAGGAGGCCGAGTTCTTCCCCCTCCCAGGCGGTGAAGATGATGTCGCGCTGGGCGGTGAGACGGCCTGCGGCGCGTTCCGCGGCGAAGTACTGCGCGAGTTCGAGCAGGGCCGAGACGCCTGAGGCGTTGTCGTCTGCGCCGTAGTGGATCTTGCCGCGTTCGTCGCCGCGGGCGAGCGAGCCGGAGGCTTCGCCGTGGCCGAGGTGGTCGAGGTGGGCGCCGATGACCAGGGCTGGAGCGCCGGCCGGGCCGCCGAGGCGGAGGCGGGCGATGACGTTGTGGCCCTGATGCTTTTCGTAGGCGAGAGCGATGTTGGCAGAGACCTTCACCCCGGCCAGCGGCAGGCCGTTGGCCATGTCACCTTTGTCCAGCGTCGCGGCGAGCTTGGCGACGTCAGTGTTGGCGCGGGCGAGCAGCGCGTTGGCGGTTTTCGCCGTGACCGCGACAACCGGAAGGCCCGAGGCGCCCGAGCCGGATTCGTAGGCGAGCTTGGGAAGTTCGCTTTCGTATTTGATGCCAGGGGCCGGCGCGAAGATGACGCCGGCTGCGCCCTTGGCGCGGGCGGTTGCGGCTTTGTAACGTAGATCGGAATAGCGCGAGAGATGGATGCGCGTCTTGCTGTCAACATTGTTCGGCATGTCGCGCCAGACGAGGACCCACTTATCCTTCACGTCGAGGTGGGCGTAGCTGTCATACTCCGCGTTGTCGCCATCCTTGGGCGCAGCGATGCCGTAGCCAGCGAACACGACATCGGCTGACGCAGCCTTGCCGGTGCGCGAGAAAGACAGGGGGCGCCAATCGGCGTCCGATTTGAGGTCCAGCGGCTTGCCTGCGACGGTGGCGGTCACCGCATTATCCTTGCCCAGCGAGACGCCGGCGGTGAATTCGAAGGCCTGCATGTAGGAGCCGGCATCGCCTGCGGGTTCGAGGCCAGCGGCCTTGTAGGCGGCTGCCACATAGGCTGCGGCCCTCTCCCCGCCCGGCGCGCCGGTGAGGCGGCCTTCCATCTCGTCGGAGGCGAGCGCGTAGACATGCTTGCGCAGGTCGGCCTCGGAGATCGCAGCGGCCGTGTCTGCTACCGCGACCCGAGGCGCAAAGTTGGCGACAAGCGCGCCCTTCGCGTCGAGGCCGAGGAGGCGGCGGGCTTCGGCGTCGTTCCAGTCGGCCGTAAAGATCTGCGAGGTGTTGTTGCTGGTGAGGTTAGACGTCCAGGCAAGATGGCGGCCATCCGGATTGAACATCGGAAGGCCGTCGAAGCCCTTGCGCTCCGTCACGCGAACGGGTGGGCGCTTGCCGGCGGCGTCGACCATGTAGAGCTCGAAATTGTCGAAGCCGAGAAGGTTGGTGGCGAAGATGATGTAGTCGCCCGAGGGGTGGAAGATCGGGGCCCAGGACATGGCGCCGAGGCTGGTGATCTTCGTCTGGTTCGTGCCGTCGAGATTCATCGTGTAGACTTCGGCGCGCGCGCCATCTTCGGAGAAACGGCGCCAGATGATCTTCTTGCCATCCGGGCTGAAGAACGTGCCGCCGTCATAGCCGTTGACGTTGGTCAGCTGTTTCACGCCCGAGCCGTCTGCATTCATGATGTAGACGTCCATGAAATAGGACGGGTCCTGCTCAAGCTGTTTCTTCTCGGCGGCATTCAGCGTGCGGCTGTAGGCGGCGCGGTTGGAGGCGAAGACGATCTTCGAGCCATCCGGCGAATAGGCGCCTTCCGCGTCATAGCCGAGCGTGTGCGTGAGGTTCACATACTTGTTCGTCGCGAGATCGAATTGCTGGATGTCGTAGGTGGGATCGTAGTCCCACGAATAGCGGCGCGTCTGGCCGCTCTTGCGGAAAGCGATCTCGTCGGCCTGTTTCTTCTTCGCGTCGGGATCGTCCTGGGTGGATGCGAAGATCACCTTCTTCTTGTCCGGGCTGATCCAGCCGCAGGTCGTCTTGCCGTGGCCGGGGGAGACGCGGCGCACGTCGCCTGAGCCAAGGTCCATCAGGTACATCTGGTAGAAGGGATTGTCTGCCTCGCGCTCGGACTGGAAGATGAGCTGCGTGCCGTCGCCTGAGAAATAGCCCTCGCCTGCGCGCAGGCCTTCGAATGTCAGCTGGCGCTCGCTGGAGAGCAGCGGACCTGCTGGCTTCGCGGGCGTTGCGGGCTGGGATGCGAACTGAGGAGCGGTAGGCGCAGCCGCCGTCGCTGACGGGGCTGTTTGTTGATCAGGCTCCGTGACGCCGGCACAGGCCGAAAGGCCGAGCACTGCCACGAGTGCAGTCAGCTCTCTGCGGATGGATGACGGTTTCATTGGGCCTCCGGTCGGACGTCGCGTACGACGTTGATGCCATCCATCATATGACGGGTAAAGCACGCAGAAACGGCCTGAATTCAGGCCAAACCGACAGGTCTGAGCAACGGGAACGGCAATTCCCGATATCTTCCGGACTGGCCTGACGCGTATGCCGATCCGCGACCTCATGCAGCGGCTCTCGGCATGAGACCTGAACGACTGCACGATTGATCGACTGAGCGGCCTCCCGCCCGGCCGATTCGACCACCGGGGTGTTCCAAGGCAGTCCTTTCAGGCTATGTGATCGAACGGACGGGGAGGTTCGCCATGAAAAGCAGGTTCCTCACAGACAGCGAGAAACGCGACGTTGCGCGCGCTGCAATGGAATTCCTCAAGACGCAGAACCCGGGCTGCACCGTGCACGTGAAGGTGCACGACGAAACCGACTTCCGCGGCGTGCCGCAATACACGGCCACGATCAGCACACTGAAGGACGAGACGCTGCCGGAGTAGGCAGCACCGATCGAGGCCGCGGCGTGGAATAAACGAGCGCGCGTTGAGCGTGATGAGTCAGCCTCCAATATCGGCGCTCACCTACCGCGCCGTTTTCCGAAAACAGGCTGATGCGCGGGCCGCCGGCATTGACTCACTCAGCGTGTTCTCGTTATGTTCTTTTCGCATTTTGACTGGATGGACGACTTGGATCTCGTTCCCGGAATCCTTCATGCTGACCTCGACGCGTTCTACGCGTCGGTGGAGCAGCTGTTGAATCCGAGCCTGCGTGGCAGGCCGATTGCGGTCGGCGGCGGCGTGGTGCTGGCGTGTTCGTACGAGGCGAAGGCGTTCGGCATTCACAGCGGAATGCCGGGACGGCGGGCGCGCGAGCTGTGTCCCGATATCATCTTCACTGGCGGACACTTCAGCGAGTACCAGCGGCTCGGAGACGCGGCGATTGCGGTGATGCGCGACTACACGCCGGACGTCGAGCGGATTTCGATCGACGAGGCATTTGCCGACGTGGCGGGTTCGAGACAGCTGTTCGGTTCGCCGGAGGACATTGCAAGGACGGTGAGGCGCCGCGTGCGTACGGAGCTGGGCCTGCCGATTTCGGTCGGCGTGGCGCGCACCAAGCATCTCGCCAAGATCGCCTCGCAAGTCGCCAAGCCAGACGGGCTGGTGGTGGTCGATCCGGGGACGGAGCTTGAATTCCTGCACAACCTGCCGGTCGAGCTGATGTGGGGCGTGGGGCCGGTAACGAAGGCAAAGTTCGCCGAGGCCGGCGTTATGACGATCGGGCAGCTGGCGCAGCGGTCTCCGAATTCGGTGCAGCGGCTGCTCGGACAGGCGGTGGGAGAGAAGCTGTCGCAGCTGGCCTGGAACCGCGATCCGCGGGCGATCGAGACGCGGCGGCGGGCGCGTTCGGCTGGAGCGCAATCGGCGCTGGGACGAAGGCCCGCCACCGAGCGCGTGTTCAAGCCCGTGCTGCTTCACCTGGCAGAGCGGATCGCCACGCGCCTACGCGCCAAAGACAGGCCGTGCCGCACGGTGACGGTGCGCGTACGGTTTTCCGACATGCGGTCGGTCACGCGCTCGCTTACCCTGCCCGCCTCGATTTCGGCGACGACGCCGCTGATGGAAGTCGCGGTTGATCTGGTGCGCGGCGTGCTGGCGGACTACCGCGAGGAAAAGACGATCTCGCTGCTGGCGATCTCGACGTCGAATCTCGGGCAGGATTCCGTCCTCCAGCTTGAACTGCCGTTCGGGCTCGCCGATGACGGGCTGCGCCCCGGAACGCGTAAAGGCGCCGCGCGAGGGCGGGCGGACAGGGCGATGGATGTGATACGCGGGCGGTTCGGATGGGAATCCGTCGCCTATGCATCTTCGGCGCTTGGCGAAAAGCACTCCGTGCCCGATGAATTCAGGAGCCTTGCGGAGAAGGAGCTTTGAGCGCGGCATAAACGCTCAGGCGTCGGCCTTGCCGGTGATCATCTCGCGGATCTTGTTGGTGAGTGTCTCGAGGCCGAAGGGCTTGGTCAGCATCTCCATGCCCGGCTCGAGGAAGTCGCGGCGTACGGCGGCGTCGGCGGCATAGCCGGTCATGAACAGGACCTTGAGCTGCGGACGGTCGGCCCGCGCGATCTCCGCAAGCTGGCGGCCGTTCATGCCGGGCAGGCCGACATCGCTGACCATGAGGTCTATACGCTGGCGTCGGCCAAGCGCGGCAAGTGCCTGTTCCGGGTCCGAGGCTTCGATGGCGCTGTAGTTCAGGTCGCGCAGAACTTCCAGGATCAGCATGCGGACCTGCGGGTCGTCCTCGACCACAAGCACCGTCTTGCCGAGCCCGTCCGCCTGAACGGACGCGGACGGCGCGATTTCGGCAGCATCCTCGCGTGCGCTTGCCGGAAGGCGCAGG
Organism: Hyphomonadaceae bacterium; assembly: GCA_035995285.1. GTDB lineage: Bacteria > Pseudomonadota > Alphaproteobacteria > Caulobacterales > Hyphomonadaceae > UBA7672. The sequence goes on from DASYKO010000137.1 coordinate 59,885, forward strand.
ATCACGGCCGTACCCTTGCCGACCTCGCTTTCGATCCGCACGTTGCCGCCGGACTGGTTGACGAAGCCATAGACCATCGAAAGCCCGAGCCCGGTTCCCTGCCCCAGCGGCTTGGTGGTGAAGAAGGGCTCGAAGACGTTGGCGAGCACGTCCGCGGGAATACCTTCGCCGGTATCGCGCACCGTGATGGAGACGAACGCAGGCGTGCTGGTTTCGTCCTTGCGCGTTTCAATGGTCAGCACGCCGCCTTGGGCCATGGCGTCGCGCGCATTGATGGCGAGGTTGAGGATGGCGGATTCGAGCTGGCTGACGTCGGTTGACGCCCAGAATTCGGCGGCGTCAAACTTCGTCTCGATCTTCACATTCTCGCCCATGGTGCGGTCGAGCAGGATGCGCATCGAGCTGATCGCAGCGTTGACATCCACCGGCTTGATGTCGAGCGACTGGCGCCGGCCGAAGGCGAGAAGGCGCGATGTCAGAGATGCGGCGCGGTTCGCAGAAGTCTGCGCGGCTTCGATGAACCTCATGGCCTCGTCGTAACGCCCGCCTTCGATGCGGCGCTTCACCAGATTGAGGCCGCCGATGATGCCGGCCAGCATGTTGTTGAAGTCGTGGGCGATGCCGCCGGTCAACTGGCCGATGGCCTCCATCTTCTGGGAGTGCATGAGGGCAGCGCGAGCCGTCTGCAGCTCTTCCTGCGCTTGCCTCTTCTCGGTGATGTCGCGGGTGATCTTCGCGTAGCCGCGCAGCTCGCCGTTTTCGCCGCAGATGGGATCGATGATCACGTGCGCCCAGAACCGCGTGCCGTCCTTGCGCAGCCGCTGGGCTTCGGTTTCGTAGCGGCCTTCCTGGCTGGCAACGCGCAGCGCGCGGTCGGCCTCGCCCGCTAGCCGGTCTTCCTCGGTGTAGAAGCGGGAGAAGTGCGAGCCGATCACTTCATCGCCGCGATAGCCTTTGATCCGCTGCGCGCCTGAATTCCAGGTCGTAACCTTGCCTTCCGGGTCGAGCATGTAGAGCGCATAGTCGGTCACGCCCTCGACGAGGATCCTGAACTGCTCCAGCGCATCGCGGTGGGACGTACGCTCGATGTTGAGGCGGTCGGCCTCGTCCTTCGGCAATCCATAGTCGGTCGTGGTGGTCTCTTCTTCGGCGATGGCGAAGGCTCCCGCTTCCTTCAAAAGGCTCTTACGCTCCTTATTGCCCCGCGATCAGGAACCCCCGACGGCCCTGGGCCCGGCGATCCGCGCGAGCGACTGCAGTACAAGATGGCTGGGGGACGCCCGCTGGCAAGCGCGAGCGCACAACTTAAGATAGGAAATCAGCCTCCGCGGTCTGCGAGACACATGGCCTTGCGGCCGCATTGACCTACGGCGAGCGGAATCCCGTTGTTTTCCGGCGGTTTGACGCCAAGGGCAATCCGGCAGGAGAGCCGGAGTTTCCCGTTGTTAAGTCAGGCCAGCAGGCGCCTTCGCCTGCCACCGGATGCTACTGGCCGCCGCCCGCAGCCCGCGCCACAGGAGCAGCCGCTGCTGTCTTCATCGAAGCCGGAGGCGGGATCACCACGTTG
>DASYKO010000138.1:0-19069 GCA_035995285.1 Hyphomonadaceae bacterium
ACCGGAACTGGCGGACTCGTTTCTCGACAAGGACCTGCAGGGCATAACGCTTTCGTACACGTATTACCGTTCGGAAAAGGGCATCAAGGCCTCCGCGCGGCTTGAGGACGCATCCGCGGTCAACTAGACCCGGGTTAGGAAAATAGAGACTCGCGAGGGGCAAAAACCTTCGCAGAATTGAGGGACTGGACCATGGCAGACGGCGCCGCAGTCAAGCACGACTACCACCTGGTGAAGCCCAGCCCGTGGCCGCTTCTGGGCTCGCTCGCCATGCTCGTCATGGTGCTGGGTACGGCCGGCATGCTGAAAGGCTTCTGGTTCGTTCCCAAGGGCGCATGGTGGGGTCCGGTGCCGGGCTTCGTTGCGCTCGTCTTCGTGCTCATCGGCTGGTGGGGCGACGTGCTGAAGGAAAGCCGCGGCGGCGATCACAAGGAAGTCGTCCAGATCTCCCTGCGCTACGGCATGGTCCTGTTCATCGCGTCGGAAGTGATGTTCTTCGTTGCCTGGTTCTGGGGCTTCTTCGAGGGCGCGATCTTCCACGAATTCCGGGCCAACCCGGCCCACATCGACCTCGCCAACCCGGACCTCGAGAACCTCACGCACTGGAAGGACTGGCCGGTCACGCAGATCGTCCACGACGCCGCGGGCGCGCAGAGCTTCGTGCAGACGCACCCCTTCGACCCCTTCCACCTGCCGTTGGTCAACACGCTGATCCTGCTGCTGTCGGGCACCACGGTCACCTGGGCGCACCACGCGCTGCAGACGGGCGACCGCACGGGCGCCAAGTGGGGCCTGTTCCTCACCATCATCCTCGGCCTCGCCTTCACCTCGTTCCAGGTGATCGAGTATTCGGAAGCCGGCTTCTCGTATGACGGCTCGCTCTACGGCTCGGCCTTCTTCATGGCGACGGGCTTCCACGGCGCGCACGTGATCATCGGCACGCTGTTCCTGATCGTCTGCCTGCTGCGCCTGATGGCCGGCGGGATGAAGCCGGACAAGCATCTCGGGTTCGAGTTCGCCGCCTGGTACTGGCACTTCGTCGACGTGGTGTGGCTGTTCCTCTTCGCCTTCGTCTACGTCGCCCCGTATCTTGTCTGGGGCGCGGGCCCGGCGGGCGCCGGCCACGGCGGCTAAGAAGGGTTTGATCGTGCCATGCGCGGGAAGGCGGCGTTAATCGGCTTCCTGGTGCTGCAGGCGGTGATCGTGGCCATTTGGGTCATGGCGCTCCTGCCGCTCACCAAGCCTGGGGCTGCCCCCTTCGTTTCCACCGATGCCGGGGTGTGGAGCGGGGCGGTCTTCTCCGACATCGCGACCAACTTCCGCACGCGTTCGTCGGCGGTGACGTCTGCGCCATTCTCTCCGACCGGCCCGTTGTTCTGGGCCACGATCCTGATGGTGCTTTCCGGCGTCTGTGCTTTCCTCGCTTCCTTTTTCTTCCGCCGCCAGCGGATCTGGATCGCGGCTGGGCTTGCGGGCGCAGTTCTCGTCCTTGGCGCGGGCGCGGCTTACTTCATCGTCGAGCAATGGTCGGGCGACACGTCCTTCCCGCCCGGGGCGGTGAATGTCGTCTGGCTCTACATGTCGACGCGCAGCTTCCTGATCCAACTCGTCCTGGGATTCCTGTTCCTTGCCGTCGGCGCCGTGCTGGCGATCGCGGGCGTCGCGACCACCGAAAAGCCGCTGGGCTTTCATCTCGTTGCGCTGAACTGGATCGTGGTGAGCGTGGTGTGGCTGCTGATGTATCTCGGGTTGTTCGTGCTGCCCTTCATCAATGCGGCATCTTGAGGGGGAGCGCCTGATGGCCGTCTCGCCCTTCATCGCCGGCATCAAATGCCGCTGCCCCAATTGCGGCGAGGGGCAGGTGTTCGACGGCTATCTCAAGTTCAAGGAGCGCTGCGAGGCCTGCGGGGCGGACCTGACGGTCGCAGACACGGGCGATGGGGCATCCTTCTTCGTGATGTGGATCGCGATGATCTTCATCGTGCCCACGGCCATGATCGTCGAGCTGATCTTCTCCCCGCCGGCCTGGGTTCACGCCGTGCTGTGGCTGCCGCTGATCGTGATCTTCTGCATGATCCTGCTGCGCCCCTTCAAGGCGACGCTGTTTGCCCTGCAATGGAAGCACAAGGCCGGACAGGCGCAGATGGATGTCGCGCCTGCGGACATTGCGCCTTCAGACAGGGCGCCCGAGTAGTGCATCCGCGCCCAAGCGGGTGCTAGGCTCACCCCCATGATGTTCCGGCCGTTCCCGATCCTCACCCTCGTGGCCATTCCGGTGTTCGTCGCGCTGATGGCGCTAGGCGCCTGGCAGGTGCAGCGCGCGCAATGGAAGTCGGCGCTGATCAAATCGTTCGAAACGGCCGCCGCCGCCCAACCCGCCACGCTGGACGAAGCATTCTGCGGGCAGGGCGGAGTGAGGGCGGATGGCGTTGTGAAGCTGTCCGACACTCGCGGCCTGCAGTTGCGCGTCTTCGGCCACAACACACGAGGCGATGCGGGCTGGCGGCTGTTCCAGGCCGTGCATCCTGCGTGCGTATCACCGACCGGCGGCCTCCTCGCCGAGACCGGGTTCGAGCCGCTTCAGATCGGGGAGATGCCAACCACTGCGCCCGCGACTCCCGCCGGATTTGCCGACAAATACATCATCGAGACCTGGCCCGAAAAGCCGATGATGGCTGCCGAGAACTCACCGGACCGGAACGAGTGGCATTGGTTCGATGGCCCGGCCATGTCGGCTTTTCTCGGCGCCGGGCCGCTGGACGAGCATTACATCCTCGCAAAGCTTGACGGGATGCCGGATCATCTGACGCGCACGCCGCCTTCGGGCCACATAGGCTATGCGGTTACATGGTTCGGGATGGCGATTGCCTTCCTGGTGATATACGCCCTGTTTCACGCGCGGGCCGCCCGCCTGCGTTTCCGGAAACAAGCAGCGCCACAAGACCAGAAGAAGCCATGAAGTACGTCTCAACCCGCGGCAACGCCGAGCCCGCCGACTTCGTCTCGGCCAGCCTCCTCGGGCTCGCTCCCGATGGCGGGCTCTTCGTGCCGACCGAGTATCCGCAGATCGAACGGCCGAGCGCATCGGCCACCTATGTCGAGACGGCGACGCGCATCCTCTCGGCCTTCGCCGGGAACAGCATTCCGGAAGCCGCCATCCGCAGCATGGCGGAGCGCGCCTATGCGCCCTTTGCTCACCAGTCCGTCGCGCCGCTCGTGCAGGTGGGGCAGGGCCGCTGGATGATGGAGCTGCATCACGGCCCCACGCTCGCCTTCAAGGACGTGGCGATGCGCCTGATCGCGCAACTCTATGATCATATCCTCGGCGCGCGCGGCGAGCGGATGACGATCCTCTGCGCCACATCAGGAGACACGGGCGGGGCGGCGGCGGCGGCGTTTGCCGGCTCGAAGCATGTCGACATGGTGATCCTGCATCCGCACAACCGCGTCTCGCCGGTGCAGCGGCTGTTCATGACGGCGACAGGCGCGAGCAACGTGCACAACTTCGGGCTCGAAGGTGATTTCGACGGGACGCAGGCGATCCTCAAGCAGCTCCTGGCCGACGAGCAGTTCCGGCGGCGCTCTCATCTGGCTGCGGTGAACTCCATCAACTGGACGCGTGTGGCGGCCCAGTCGGTCTACTTCGCGCAGGCGCAGGCGCAGCTGGGCGCGGACCAGCCGATCCGCTTCGTCGTGCCCACCGGCAATTTCGGCGATGCGCTGGCGGCTTATGTCGCTTCGCGCTGCGGCCTGCTGAACCGCTTTGAGGTCGTCTCGGCGGTTAACGAGAATGACGCAATGGCTCGGCTCATCTCGGGCATGCCGCTGATGAAGGGCGCGACCAAGCCGACGATCAGCCCGGCGATGGATATTCAGCTTCCCTCCAACTTCGAACGGCTGCTGTTCGAGGCCTCCGGTCGGGACGGTGCAGCCGTCGCCAGCGCTTATGCGATGCTCGCCAGCAAGGGCGAGGCCCCGCTGCCCAAAGCGGCGGTTGCCAAATTCTCCGGCATCGGACTCTCCGCCGAGCGCGTCAGCGACATCGAGACAGCGGAGGAAATGAAACGCACCTATGCCGAGACCGGATGGGTCGTCTGTCCGCACACAGCCGTGGGTCTCGCCGCTGCGCGCCGCAACCGGACGGCGGATGGACCCGTCGTCACGCTGGCTACCGCACATGCCGCGAAGTTCCCGGAGACGGTGGAGCAGGTGCTTGGCCTCAAGGTCGGCCTGCCGGATCGTGCGCGCCAGTTCGCGACGCGCAAGGAACAGTTCGACACCGGGCCAATGGACGCCGGCTTCGTGCGCGACCGTATCGACGCCATCGTCAAGTCGCACTGATGGACATTCATTTCTGATGGATAGGCGCGAAGTCATCACTCTGCCGAACGGCGCCCGCATCGTCTTCGACGCGATGCCCGGCCTGCGCACGGCCTCTGTCGGCGTCTATCTGGGAGCAGGCGCGCGGCATGAGCCGGCGGACCGCAATGGCCTTGCCCACTTCCTCGAGCACATGGCCTTCAAAGGCGCGAAGGGCCGCTCCGCCCGCGAGATCGCGGAAGCCGTCGAAGCGCGCGGCGCCAGCATGAATGCCGCCACGGATTACGAGCGCACGTCCTATTATGTCCGCTGCCTTTCCGCCGATGCGCCGGAGATGCTGGATATCGCCCTGTCGCTGGTGTTCGCGCCGGACCTGCCGCCGGAAGAAATCGAGCGCGAGAAATTCGTCGTGCTGCAGGAGATCGGCGAGGCGGCAGACCAGCCGGACGACCTCGTCATGGAAATGGCGCAGGCGGCGAGCTTTCCGGATCACGCACTCGGGCGGCCTATCCTCGGGATCGAGGCGACGCTGAAGCCGATCACACGGGATGATCTTCTTGGCTTTGCTGCTGAGACCTACGCGCCGCACCGCACGGTTGTCTCGGTCGCAGGCTCATACGATCGCGATGCCATCGTGGCCGTCGCCCGCCGTTGGCTCGAAGCCCGTCCCGCGCGTCCTAAACACTCCAGCCCGCCGCCGGCTCAGCCCAAGGCCCACGCGGTTACCGAAGCGCGCAAGCTTGAGCAGACGCACCTTGTTCTCGCCCATCCTGGCCCATCGAGCACATCGCCGGACAGGTTCGCCGCGCGCGTCTTTGCGGAGATCTTCGGCGGCGGCATGGCCTCGCGCCTGTTCCAGGAAGTGCGCGAGAGCAGGGGGCTCGCCTATTCGATCGATGCATCGGCAGAACAATATACCGACGTGGGCCGCATTTCCGTTTTTGCCGGCTGCGCCGCTGGGGATGCCGCAGAGGTAGTTAGCCTTTCGCGCTCCATCTGGGCGGAGCTTGCAGCCAAGGGGCCGACTGAAGCCGAGATGTCGCGCGCCCGTGCTGTCGCTGCAGCCAGCTACGCCATGGCGGCCGAAGCGCCTGCGATGCGCGCAGGAAGCGCCGCTTACGAGCTGCTTACCTTCGACAAATTGATACCTATCGAGGAAGTCCTGCGGCTGATTGACTCGGTGACAGTGGATGACGTCCGCCGGATCGCCGCGGCTTCGCTCGCGGGCCCAGCCATCGCCGCGGCAGTTGGACCCAAGGCTGGACTTGCCGCCGCCGAAGCGTTTGTCTCCGCGCGAGACTGAATCGGGGCGCGGGACATGAACCAGCTGACCGCCAACACCCCATCTTCCATCCGCGCCGCTCTGTGGAGCTGGAACGCGGCCGAAGGCGTGCTCGTGATCCGCGCCGAGCCGGGCGGGCCGCTCTCGAAGCTGGATGGCCGGTGGAGCCTGCCGCACCTGCTCGAACAATTTGACGGGCTGGCGCGTGTGCGCATCGCCAGCCCGTTGAAGACCGGCAGGCCGGGTGATCCCATCGATATCCGCGTGACGCTGCTGGATGGCCGCCCGGCGCACTTCTTCGGCGCGTTCCACGATCTGGGCGTCGCCCGCGGGCTGATCGTTCCGGCGGAGGCGGGCACGCGGTTCGTTCATGGCGAAAGCAATGTGGAGCCCGTGTTCCAGGCGATCCGCCGGCTAGACGATCTCTCCGTCGCCGGCTTCGAGGCGCTTGCGCGGTTCAGGGCGCCGGACGGCCAGCTTGTCGGGCCAGACACGCTGATGGCGCAGGGCGGGGACACGGACTGGACGGCCATTGCACCCGTGATGCTGCAGAAATCTGCCGACATGCTCGCGCGCCTGCGCGGCGAGGGGCGCTCCGTCTTTATGCAGGTGAATCTCTCCGCTGCTGAGATCGCCCAGCCCTTGCTGGTCGAGGAAGTCGCCGCGATCATCCGCGATGCAAATCTCCCGCACGGCGTGTTGCGGGTTGAGCTTACGGAGCAAGCCGCGCTGCGCGATTTCGAAGGCGCCCTCGGCGCGCTCGCGGCCTTCCGCGCAGCAGGCGCCGGCATCGTGCTCGATGATTTCGGGGCGGGGCATTCGTCTTTCGCCTGGCTCGCCGAGATCCCCGCTGACGGCGTCAAGCTCGATCCCAAGCTCGCCCGCATGATCCGCCAGCCGCGCGCCTGCCGCATCATCACAGCGCTCACCAGCCTCATCCGCGGCCTCGGCATGACCGTCACGGCCGAGGGCATCGAGGAAAAACAGGTCGCGGAGGAACTGCACGCGATCGGCTGCGACTACGTGCAAGGGTATGCCTATGACATGCCCCTTCGCGAACCGGACGTTTCGGTAGCGTTCGATCCTGTCGCGACGCGCGGCTAGATCTCTCCCGCTTCTCATCGGCCCGGATTCTGGCATAGTCCGGGCGTTGTTGAGTTGGGGAAGTATCGCGTGAATTCATCCCGTACGCTTGCCGCGCTCCTGACTGCGCTGGTCGTCACGTCGGCATGCGGGGGAGGAGGAGGAGGGGGCGGCGGATCTCCCTCCAGCCCTCCGGGTTCTCCCGGTTCGCCGCCTCCGCCGGTGTCGCCTCCGCCGCCCGTGTCTCCGCCGGTCACGCCGCCGCCACCACCTCCGCCTCCTCCGCCACCCCCTCCTCCGCCATCCCCGCCACCACTGACCGTCACGCTCTCGTCGCCCGCGACCAGTCTTGGCGCGGCGCAGGAAGATGCGGTGCCGGTGAGCACGATCGGGTTCAACGCCACGATCACGGGGGTCATCTCGGCGCCGGTCGTGCCCAGCCTTGTCTACGACACGCGGCACTACACCTCCGTGACGCTGACGCCGAACAGCACGACCAGCTACTCGATCTCGGCGACCACGAGGGATGGATTTCCGGGCGGGCAGTTCGGCAGTCCGATAACATTCCGCGTCTGCCAGGATGCCGCCTGCAACACGCCTTATGCCGGGGCCAGCGCAGCGCACCGCGTATCCGCCAACGTGACTTTCCGGCCGTGGACGACGCTCCAGCGCAACGCCTCGCACACCGGCGCGGTGAACGTCAGCGTGGACCCGAGCAAGATCGCGAAAGCCTGGGAGTGGACGACGCCGGACTTCTCCTTCTTCTTCAACTACGTGATCCCGGTGAACGGCAGCGCGTATCTCTCCACCAGCGCCAAGATCTACAGTCTCAGCGAGGCGACGGGCCTGCAGAACTGGGCGCACACTCCGCCATCGCCGCTCTACGCCAATGGCCTAGGCGGGCTCACCTATGACAACGGAACCGTTTATGCGCCCGTGATGTATTCCCCACCAACGTCTGTCTTCACGGGAGAGGCCTATCTGCGCGGGTTCGATGCGGTGACCGGCGCGCCAACGTCGGCAGCGCAGTTTCATTCGCAGGGCGGGCCGTTCAGCAGCCCGACCGTCTACGACGGGATCATGTTCTATTCGGAAGGCTATTTCGGAAACCAAGTCTATCGCTACGAACCGATGGCTACGACATGGACATGGCGGAAGGACATTGCCAGCGGCCGTAATCCGGACCAGTCGCCTGTGGTCACCGACAAGTATGTCTATCACGCAACCGGCGCCGGCGTTTCCATCCTCAACAAGTCCGATGGAAGCCTGGTCGCGGATACTGGCCCGCCGGTCGGATCGGGCGGTGGCGGGAATACCTCGCCCGTGCTCACTCAGTCCGGCCACGTCATCGCCTTCGACGGCTTTGACGGCTTCCGCATGCTGCTGCTCGACGGGGAGAATGCGAGCGTCATCTGGCGCGGGGACATCCAGCAGGGCGCCCAGCCCGTGGTCGCCCGCGGCGTCATCTACAACTGGTTCTATAGCGCCGGGCGCTACTCGCTGCGCGCGATGAACGAGGCCAATGGCGCCGTTCTCTGGTCGTGGCCGCAGCCGGCAGGCGAGACGGACGTGCAGAACAACATGATCATCTGCGACAACGTCATTTTCGTGAGCACGCCGAAAAATACCTATGCGATCGACCTCGCCACACACCAGACTGTCTGGACGGTTGCGACCGGCGGGAAGCTGAGTCTCTCCAGCAACCTCGTCCTCTATGTGGTGCAGAGCGATTTCGGCGCACAGACGAAGGTGACGGCCTACAAGCTGGAGGGGTAGCGCCCGCGAAGCCCGATTTCCATGATTTCGGGAAGGGGTGACGCGTCCGACAAACCTCGCTAGAAAGCCGCGTCCACCCCGTTCGAGGCCAAGAAAGCCAAGCAAGCATGGCAGACCGCACGCCCTATCTGATCTCAGGCCGCACCGGCGACTGGGAAGTCGTCATGGGGCTCGAAGTGCATGCGCAGGTGGCGTCCAATTCCAAGCTGTTCTCTGGCGCGCCGACCGTGTTCGGCGCCGAACCGAACACCAATGTCTCGCTGGTCGATGCGGCGATGCCGGGCATGCTGCCGGTGATCAACAAGTTCTGCGTGGAGCAGGCGGTGAAGACCGGCCTCGGGCTCAACGCCAAGATCAACCACTACTCGCGGTTCGACCGGAAGAATTATTTCTATCCGGATCTGCCGCAGGGCTATCAGATCTCGCAGTTCGCGCATCCGGTCGTCGGCGAGGGCACGATCGATGTGGAGAGCGAGGAGGGCTATACCTTCACCGTCGGCATCGAGCGGCTGCACCTAAAGCAGGATGCGGGCAAGTCGATCCACGATCTTGATCCGAATTCCACCTATGTGGACCTGAACCGGTCGGGCGTCGCGCTGATGGAGATCGTCTCCAAGCCGAACATCCGCTCGCCTGCGGAAGCGGCCGCGTATGTGAAGAAACTGCGCTCCATCCTCATCGCGCTGGGCACCTGCGATGGCGACATGGAGAAGGGCAATTTGCGCGCGGACGTGAACGTCTCGGTGTGCAAGCCGGGCGGCTATGATCACTATCTGAAGACGGGCAAGTTCGACAAACTCGGCACGCGCTGGGAGATCAAGAACGTCAACTCGTTCCGCTTCATCCAGATGGCGGCGGAAGTAGCCGCAAGGAAGCAGATCGAAATTCTCGAAGACGGCGGCAAGATCGATCAGGAAACCCGCCTCTACAACGCGGACACCAACACAACCAAGTCCATGCGCTCGAAGGAAGACGCGCATGACTACCGCTACTTCCCCGATCCCGACCTGCTGCCGCTCGAACTCACGGGCGAGTATGTCGAGAGCATCCGGGCGAAGCTGCCGGAGCTGCCCGACCAGAAGCGCGGGCGGTTCGTGAAGGACTATGGCCTCAAGGAATACGACGCGGGCCTTCTGGCGAGCGATGCCGAGAAGTCTGCGTACTTCGAGGTCGTGGCGAAGGGCAGGGATGCGCGCTTGGCCGCCAACTGGGTGACGCAGGAGCTGTTCAGCTATCTCAACAAGGAAGGCCTTGAGGTTTCGGCCTCGCCCGTGAAGGCGGAGCAGCTAGGCGGCCTTGTCGACCTGATCGCGAACAACACGATCTCCGGCAAGATCGCGAAGGACGTGTTCCAGAAGATGATCGCGACTGGCGATGCCGCCGCGGTCATCGTCGACCGCCAGGGCCTGAAGCAGGTCACGGATACCGGCGCGATCGAGAAGGTGGTGGACGATGTGATCGCCGCCAACCCGAAGCAGGTCGAGGAAGTGAAGGCCCAGCGCGCGGCGGGCCACGAGAAACCGAAGACGCTCGGCTGGTTCGTCGGCCAGATCATGAAGGCGAGCGGCGGCAAGGCGAACCCTGCCGCCGTCAACGAGATCCTGGCGAAGAAGCTGGGGCTTTAGTTCGGTCCGCTCTAATTGGGTTTGGGCGGTTGGGCCGGCGCGAGCTGGTCGTCGATTGCAGACTTCTTGGGCTCCGGCCAGTCGCGGTCCACGCCGACGCAGTCGCGGGTGTAGCTGCCGTCTGCATCCTGCACCATGCCCTTGTCGGCGGTTGAGGAGATTTCCCAATCCATCTGGCATTCGCGCGTTGCAAAGCTGCGGGTGCAGACGGCCATCGGATCGGGATATTTCTCGTGCGCCTCGCCATACGTGCACTCGAAGCCGGCGTCCGTGATCGCCTTGATCGCATCGGGCCGGCTCATCTTGCCGATGACCGCCTTCACACCGTCATTCCACGAGGCGTTGAGCTTTTCGCCCGGGTCGTATTGCCAGTCATGGGCTTGCTCGAGCGCCTTGAGGTCTGCAGGCGTGGCGGCCGTTTGCGGGGCGGGCGCATCGGGCGCGGCGACTTGCGGCGCCTTGGGCGAGCAGGCGGCCAAAGCGAGAGCGGCGAGCAAAGCAATGCGTTTCATGTGTCAGTCCTCCCGAGATCCAGCATAGCCCAAATCACGGCGGCGCAAGGGCGTAACGGCGCCCCAAGCACATCTCCGGCTGGCGTTGCCCGGCATTCCCGGCTATCGCGCCCGTAAACCCAGGCCACAAACCGCAGATGTTGCTATCCGACTTCGATTTCGAGCTTCCGGAAGAGCTGATCGCTCTTCGCCCGGCCTCCCCACGCGATTCCGCGCGGCTGCTGGTTGTGCGTAGCAATGGCCAGCTCGAAGACCGCACGATCCGTGACCTGCCGCAGCTCCTGAAAGCTGGCGACATCCTCGTCGCCAACAACACCCGCGTCCTTCGCGCCGCTCTCCTCGGCCGCCGCACCTCGCGGGCGGACGGCCCGGATATCGAGATCGAGGTGAACCTCAACTCACGTATCGGACCCGCCGAATGGTCCGCCTTCGCACGGCCCGGAAAGCGGCTGAGAGAAGGGGACGTGATCCGCTTCGATGAGGGGCTTGAGGCGCGCGTCGCTGCCAAGTCCGAAGCGGAAGTGCGCCTCGTGTTCAACCGTAACGGCGCCGATCTCGATGCGGCAGTCGATGTCGCCGGCGCCATGCCTATCCCGCCTTATATCGCTTCGAAGCGTGCAGCCGATGAGAAGGACGCCAGCGACTATCAGACGATGTTCGCACGGGAGACCGGCTCCGTCGCAGCGCCCACCGCAGGGCTTCACTTCACACCACGCCTGCTTGAAGAGTTGACTGCCGCCGGGATTGGCCGCGCCGAAGTCACGCTCCACGTCAACGCGGGAACCTTCCTGCCGGTCAAAACGGAGAACATCTCCGAGCATCGGATGCATGCCGAACATGCGGCGCTTTCCGCCGAAACCGCAGCCACAATCGTCCGGGCCCGCTCCTCCGATGGCCGCTGCATACCGATCGGCACCACGGCCCTGCGTACGCTGGAAAGCGCGGCGGCTGCCGGCGAGTTGAAGGCATATGAATCCGACACCAGCATCTTCATCACGCCCGGCTATCAGTTCCGCGTGGCTGATGGCCTGCTGACCAACTTCCACCTTCCCAAGTCCACCCTGTTCATGCTGGTAAGCGCCATGATGGGTCTGGACACCATGAAACGTGCTTATGCCCATGCGGTGAGGGAGCGTTACCGTTTCTTCTCCTATGGCGATGCCTGTCTCCTGCTGCCTGCGAAATCCTGATGGCTGAATTCCCTTTCCATATCCACGCCACGGACGGCGATGCGCGGACCGGAAAGCTGGTGACGCCGCGGGGCGAGATCGCGACGCCCGCCTTCATGCCTGTTGGCACGGCGGGCACGGTGAAGGCGCTCTATATGGATCAGGTCCGCGGGGCAGGGTCCGACATCGTTCTTGGCAACACCTACCACTTGATGCTGCGCCCGACGGCGGAGCGGGTGAAGAAGCTCGGCGGCCTGCACAAATTCATGCACTGGCCGCATCCGATCCTGACCGATAGCGGCGGGTTTCAGGTCTTCTCGCTCTCCGAACTGCGCAAGATGAAGGAGGAGGGCGTCGAATTCCGCTCGCATATCGATGGGACAAAGCTGTTCCTGAGCCCCGAACGCTCCATCGAGATTCAGGCTGATCTTCTCGGCGCGGATATCTCGATGCAGTTGGACGAATGCGTCGGAAATCCGTGCGAGTATGAACCGGCCGCCGCAGCGATGCGCCTGTCGGCCCGTTGGGGAGACCGATCGAAGGCCTATTTCGGGCAGCGCGAGGTTCAATCCCTTTTCGGCATCGTCCAGGGCTCCACCTATGCCGACCTGCGCAAGGAGAGCGCGCAGCGCGTGGTCGAGACAGGCTTTGATGGTTACGCCATCGGCGGGCTTGCCGTGGGCGAGGGGCACGAGGCGATGTGCGATATGATCAGCCTTACCGCGCCTCTGCTACCGCAGAGCCGGCCGCGGTATCTGATGGGCGTCGGCAAGCCGATCGACATTGTGGAGGCGGTCGCGCGCGGGATCGACATGTTCGACTGCGTCTTGCCCACGCGCTCCGGCCGCCATGGGCAGGCGTGGACGTGGGATGGCGCGATCAATCTCAAGAACGCGCGGTTCGCGGAAGATGACACGCCGATTGATGAGCGCTCATCCTGTCCGGCGACGCGGGATTATTCGAAGGGTTATCTGCATCACCTGTTCAAGGCGGGGGAATATCTCGCGCCAATGGTGCTCAGCTGGCACAACATCGCGTTCTTTCAGGAGATGATGCGGACGATCCGCGAGAAGATCGCCGCCGGGACCTTCGGCCCGTGGCGCGCTGAGATGGCTGCGCGATGGAAGGTTCAGCCCGGCCTGCCCGAAGAAGAGCGCGAGGGCTGAGGCGGGGTTGGCGAGGGCGTGAAGATGAAGCCGGCGCCCGGCTGTGGCGCGGCTGGCGGGGCGCATCCCTTGGCGGCGCCAACGCCTTTCAGATAGGCCCGGCGGGCAACGCCGCGCTCGTAAGCTGCGCGCAGGCGCCGCTCGTGCGCCGAGGCGCCTGTGGCTTCGCGGACTGCAGAGCGGAACGGGATGAAATCGGACATGGTCGTGGTCACCTGGCGCAGGATCAGGGCGGCGGCGTCATCGCCCATCTTCAGGCCGGCATCCTGGGCGTTCGGCGGGGCATCCGTGTCCGGGCCGAGGATGTTGGTCAGCTCGACCACCTCCACCGCGATCGACCGGCAGTCCGCCTTCGGCAGGGTCTCGTAGGACGAGACGATCAGGGCCAGACGCTGGGGGACCTCGGTCCGGGTGATGTTGAGATCGTTGAGGGGCGTGCCGACCGCGCCCGGCAGTCCCTGGGCCGTCTTGCTCATCGCCTGGCCGCCGGATGTGCATCCGGCTACGGCAAGAGCCGCCGCTCCAAGCGCCAGAACCAGTCCTCGAACCCGCATCCTGAGCTCCCGATCCCCATTGGAAACAGGCATGTAGCATATCCCCAGCTTCGTCGGCCCCGACGCGGCAAAATGCTTGTACTAGGCCAATATCCTTCGTTGACCGGGCCGGAATCGAACACTAGGTTCCGCCGCTCTTGAGAGAGCCGGTAGCTCAGTCGGTAGAGCAGCTGACTTTTAATCAGCGGGTCGCAGGTTCGATTCCTGCCCGGCTCACCACTTCTCTGGAACGCCTGACGTGAAGGCCCTGCGCAAGCGGGGCCTTCGGCGTTTCTACCATCTGGTAGTAGCCGCTGCGGCGCCCGCCGGTATTAGCTAGCAGCCAACGTCAAAGCGCTGGGTGGGGGACACACCGGGCGCGGGTGCGGCGGCTTCGGTGGGAATGGGGACCTCTCGAAGCCAGGCCGCTGCACCCAATAACGTTCGGCCTTCAAGCCCTTCCTACCAGACCTTCACCCGGTCTTTCGGATCGAGGTAGAGCGGATCGCCGGGCTTCACGTCGAAGGCGGGATACCACGCGTCGATGTTGCGCACGGTGAGAGCGCGCCAATGGGCCGGGGCGTGGACATCCGTGAGCACCTGTTGGCGCAGAGCTGCCTCGCGCGCCTTGTTCCGCCATGCCTGGGCGAAGGCGATGAAGAATTGCTGGTCGCCTGTGAAGCCGTCGACAACAGGCGCTTCCTTGCCGCTGAGGGATTCCTTCCAGGCATCGTAGGCTGCGGCGAGGCCCGCCACGTCGGCGATGTTCTCGCCGAGCACCAGTTCGCCATCGAGAGCGAGGTCCGGGAAAGGCTTGTAGGTGCTGTACTGGTCGGCCAGCGCCTTGGCGGATGCGCTGAAGTGGTCAAAGTCCGCCTTCTGCCACCAGTTGCGCATGCGGCCGGTTGAATCGAACTGCGAGCCGTCATTGTCGAACGAGTGACTGATCTCGTGGCCGATGATCGAGCCGATGGCGGCGTAGTTCACCGCCGCCGTTGCGTTGGGGTCATAGTGTGGCGGCTGCAGTTCGGCGGCCGGGAAGTTCAGCGCGTTGAGGATCGGGAGGTTCACGGCGTTGACCAGCTGGGCGTTCATCACCCATTCGCCGCGGTCAACCGGCTGGCCGAGGCGGGCGATCTTGAAGTCGCTGTCGAACTTGGCGGCGCGCTGGGCGTTGCCGAAGGCGTCGTCCTTCTTCACTTCAAGGGCGGAGTAATCCCGCCACTTGTCGGGATAGCCGATGCCGACATTGAGCGCGACCAGCTTGGCCTTCGCCTCTTTCTTGGTGGCCGGATCCATCCAGTCGAGCGCGTCGATCCGCTTGTCGAAGGCCGCGGTGATGTTCTTGACCATCTCCTGCACGGCCGCCTTGGACGAGGCCGGGAAATGCTTCTCGACATAAAGCTTGCCGACAGCTTCGCCGAGCGCGCCGTTGACCACCGAAACGCCGCGCTTCCAGCGGTCGGTGAGGGCGGGTGTGCCCGAGAGCGTCTTGCCGTACATGTTGAAGCGCTCGTCGACGAACGCCTTGGAGAGAAGGCCTGAATTGCGATCGATATAGTGGAAGGCGAGATAGTCCTTCCAGGTATCTACCGGCACGGAGGCGACCAGCTTCGATTCCGCGATGAAGGCGGGCGGCTGCCAGACCACATAGGCCTGCGGAGCAGAGAGGCCGGCGGCGTCGAGGAATGCCGCCCAGTCCATGCCCGGCGCCTTCTTGTCGAAGTCGGTGCGCGGCCAGTGGTTCTGGCCGTTCTTCGGTTCGCCGGTTTCAGTGATCGAGGCGTGGGCTTTCGCGATCTTTGTTTCGAGATCGAAGACCTTCGCGGCCTTCGCCTTGGAGTCCTTTACGCCGGCCAGGTCGAACACGGTGACGATGTGCGCCTTGAAGGCTTCGCGGATGCCTTTCATGCGGTCGCTGTCGGCGAGGTAGTAGTCGCGGCTCGGCAGGCTGAGGCCGCCCTGCAGGATGAAGGGGGTGTACTTCGTCGGCTCGTCGAAGTCGGCGGCGACCCAGAGGCCGTAGATGTTGTCGGTCGCGTAGCGCGTGTTGTTCATCACATCGACATCGGCACGCAGGGTGGAGCCGAAATAGGTCGACAGGCTTTTCTTGTCCTTGATGGCGGCGATCTGGTCGAGCACAGGCTTGAGCGGGGCCGCGCCTTTGGCCTCGATGCCTGCCTCGTCCATGAAGGCGGCGTAGTAGTCGCCGATCCTGGCCTCTGTCGAACCCGGCGCCGGGCTGCCGGCGGCTGCGCCTTCGATGATGGCCTTCACGTCGCTATCGACATGCTCGGCGAGGATCGCGTTGCCGCCCCAGGCGGAGCGGTCGGCAGGGATCTCGGTCGCCTTGTCCCAGGCGCCGTTGGCGTAGACGAAGAAGTCCTCGCCCGGCTTCACGGCTGCATCCATCCCGGCCTTGTCGACGCCGGTTACAGGCGCAGCTGCCGTGCCCGTCTCGGCCGGCTTGGCGGGAGAGCAGCCGGTGAGGCTCAGGCCGGAAAGAGCAAGGGCGAGCGCGGATACGGCCGGGATGCAGCGATTCATGGGGACTCCTGTGACGCCGCGCACAATCGCGCCGTCCGGGGAGATTGGGAACAGTCAGATTGCTGATTTTTGGGCAACATCCTGCCGTCCCCGGCGGGCAGTCAGGCAAACCGCGCAAGGCTGATGCTAGGGCCCGAGCCAATCCACTTCTTGTCGGGCAGCGACCTCCGCGGCTGTCGCGCTTTCAAAGAGGCCAGACTCGGCGCCGTACCAGATGCCGTCCTCAACCGGTTCCAGGTCAGCCGCGGATGCCTCGTAGTATTTCTGCCAGGATAGCACATCGAACCTGAACAGGCCGTGGGCGCCCTGCAGGATGACAACCTTGCGATGCCCGTCGGGGGACATGATGCATTTCACTTCGGTCCAGCCATCCATTGTGGAGGCCTCCGGCCTGCTAAGGTTCGCGCCCGACCGGATAGAGCAGGTAGCGGTCGTCGTAGAACGGGCTGCGTTCGTAGAAGAACTGCAGGCGGCGCAGGGGCGAGGCCGCGAAGGCTGGATCGTCCTTCAGTCGCTTTTCGAACTCGGCCTTCAGCTTGGGATCGTCGGCCATCATCTTCTCGGCCATCGGCGCGATGGCGTAGGCCTCCATGTATTCCGTGCGCTGCAGGATCTCTGAGAAGAAACCCCAGGCGAAGAATGAGTCGTCGCTCTCCGGCTCCAGCAGATAGGCGGCGAGGGCGCCGAGCGGCTGGTCCGTTGACACCTTCACCGATCCTGCCGGGAAGACCTCCTTGCGGCTCTCATGCGTGAACCCGGTAGCCGTCATCGGCACGCGGCCTTCGCTGGGTGCGCCCGACTTGAAGCCGGCGAGGCGGATCATGTCGACTTCGACCTCGGTCGATTTCTTGATCGTCTCCATCTGGATGCCATGCGCCTTTAACCGAGCGATCACCTCGGGCTTGGTCGGCGGCACCCAGTAGGCCTTGGCGACGGAGAGCTTGGCGCCCGGTTCCGAGATATAGATTGGCGCCTTAACAGTCGGGCCTGGCTTGCCGAGGAAGCGTGTGACCTTGCCGCCGGAAGCAGGCGAGGAGATTTCCTCCGAGGCGATGGTGAGAAAATCCATCGAGCCCCTTGGCTCAGCCTTCGCTTTCCAGTTTGCATCCTGCGTCGCAGGGCGAGCGGCGCGGTCCTTGGCGATGGCGTCCTTCAGCGCCTTGCCGTCGCTCGCCAGCAGTTTCAGCGAGGTCTCGAGCAGGACGTAGGTTCCTAGCACGCGCTGCCGGTAGGGCTTCAGCGAGTGGTTCTCCACCAGAACGGTCGGCAGGCGGCGGAGGTCGCCATAGGCGTGCGAGAAGCGGGGCTGGAAGGCGTTCATGTCGATGCCCTTCGTGAGATCGCCATCGTCGCGCGCGAAGATCATAGGGCCGGGGATGTGGCCGGCGGCCTTCAGGGCGGCGTCGGCCTTCGGCCGGTACGTCTTGTCGAGCCAGGCGCCGGTGGCGGGGCTGTCTGCGTAGAGGCCGTCCCAGCCGTCGAAGGCGTAGGTGACGTCGTACTGGTAATCGAGGCCATCAGTTACGTGCAGGTCGATGTAGAGGCTGGGGTCGTACTTGTTGATCAGGGCGAGCATGCCCTGCATCTCGGCTGTGTCGGCCTTCATGTAGTCGCGGTTGAGATTGAGGTTCTGCGAATTGTTGCGCCAGCCCATGCTCTTGGGACCGCGCTGGTTCGGCCGGTTGTAGGGTGTGGAGCGCTCATGCCCGTCTGCATTGAACACTGGCACGAAGACGATGTTCACTTTCTCGATCAGGTCATCGCGCCCGTTGAACGCGATGTCGCGGATCAGCATCAGCCCCGCATCCTTGCCGTCGATCTCGCCGGAGTGGATGCCGGCCTGGATCAGGAATAGCGGCTTGGACTTGGAAAGCTGGGCGCCGTCCTTCGAGACAATCACCGCCTGCAGCTTGCGCCCCTGAGGCGTCGTCGCGAACGTTTCCATGCGCACGAGGCTCGAGGCTGCATCGACCTTCTTCAGATACGCAATCGTGTCGTCGAAGCTGGGCGAGGAAACCAGCGCAGGTTCCGCCGGCGTGATCCACTTGGCGCCTGGCTGAGCAATCAGCTTTTCGCTCGCCCCGCTCCAGGCCGGTGCAGGGGGCAGGAAGCTTTCGGGATCAAGCTTCGGCGTCTGGGCCATGGCGAGGCCTCCCATAAAGGTGATTGCAGCTAGACCGCCTAACAAACGCATCGACATCAACATTTACGGTGATACCCCAGCCGCAGACTTGAAGGCGGTTCTACCACCAGCCTAGCATCGCCGCGCAAGACGGGAACATCGCTTGAGGGGTCACGAGCAATGAAATCGGGATTGAAGACGCTTCTCGTGGCGGGCTTTGCCGCGGCAGCAGCCTCCTGCACCGCAGACGGCTCATTCGGAATCGTATCCCCCACCACGGCCGCGAAGCCTTCCGGCGCCGTCTCGTCCGAGCTCGCGGCCATTGCGGGCGAAGTCAGCGAGGCCGGGCAGCGCGCCTATATCGAGAAAATGGTGAGCTTCGGCACGCGCTCGACAATCTCAGATCAAGTTTCCAACACCCGCGGCATCGGCGCCGCGCGCCGGTGGGTGGAGGGCGAGTTCCGCTCGATCGGCACGGCCTGCGGTGGCTGTCTCGAGATCGTGCTGCCAGAAGACACCGTCACCGGCGCCCGCTACCCGCAGCCCACGAAGGTGGTCGATGTGGTCGCCATCCAGCGCGGCACGAGTGATCCCAACCGCGTCATCATCATCCAAGGCCACCTCGACAGCCGGAACTCCACGAACGAGAACGTCACGGACGATGCCCCCGGCGCAAATGATGATGCTTCCGGCGTCGCGGCCGTGATGGAATCCGCGTGCATACTCTCCAAGCGCAAGTTCGGCGCGACGTTGGTGTTCGCGGCGCTCTCCGGGGAAGAGCAGGGGCTTTCCGGCGGAACCATCCTCGCGGCCTACGCCAAGGCGCAGGGCTGGGAAGTGCTGGCGGTGCTGAACAACGACATCGTCGGCAACTCCAAGGGGCTCAACGGAAAGGTCGACGACAAAACAGTGCGCGTCTTCTCCGAAGGCATCC
>DASYKO010000139.1:0-16117 GCA_035995285.1 Hyphomonadaceae bacterium
GGAGGATGCGGACGCCGGCAAGGCTGCTTTGCAGGGCTCCAAGGGCGAGATCGTCGAGCGCCAGGTCGAACTTTCCGACGTCGTCACTGCACAGCTGACGGCGTTGAATGGAGGGTTCAAGATCACCCCGCTGACGGTCGAGCGCCAAAAGCTTTCGGGAAAGATCCTCAACCGCTGGCAGTGGAGCGTCGAGCCGATCGAGGTCGGCACCCACACGCTCGTGCTCGATATTTTCGGCTACGAACCCGGATCGTCGGACGCCGAGCAACTGGCCGCGTACCAGGACAAGATCACGGTCGAGGTGCAGCAGCTGGATCAGGTAATCGGCTGGGCCAAGGGCGTGCAGCCCTTGTTTGCGGTGCTGGCCGCGCTTGCGGGCATCACGTCTGCGGGCGTCGCCTTCCTGCGATTCCGCGATGAGCGGAAAGCCAAAAAGGCGCCGAAGTCGAGCTGAGCCCTACTTCAGGATTTGCATCGCGACGCTGACCAGCGATTTGACGCCCGTGGCGATCGTCGGGTCCGGATCGGGCGCGAAGCCTGATGAATGCAGCGCGGGGAGCGGCGGGCCGCCTTCGCGCTGGGAGGCTTCGATCTTTTCCTTCGGCACGGCGCCGAGCCAGAACAGAACGCCGGGGATCTTGTCTGTGGTGCGGCCATAGCGGGAGAAGTCTTCCCCGCCCATGGTCGGCTGTGCGGATACGACCTTGTCCTCGCCGAGCGATGCCTTCAGCGCATCGGCGACGCGCCCGGCCAGGATCGGGTCATTGTAGAGCGAGGGCGTGCCGTCCGGGCGGACCGTGGTGATCGGCGCTTTGTCTCCGGCGAGGCCGCCGGACTGGGATTCGGCGCGGGCGATGCGGTCGATGCCGGAGAGCAGCTTCTCGCGCGTAGCGTCGGCGAAGGAGCGGACGGTGAGCTGCATCTTCACTTCATCCGGGATGATGTTGTTCTTGGTGCCGCCATTGATCGCGCCGACCGTCACAACGCCGGCGTCCAGCGGATCGATCTCGCGCGAGATCAGCGTCTGCAGCGACGTGATGATGCGGGCTGCCACCACGATGGGATCCTTCGCATCCTGCGGATAGGCGCCGTGGCCGCCGACGCCTTTCACCAGCACGTCGACTGAATCGACGTTCGCCATGATGTAGCCCGACGCGATGCCGACAGAGCCGGCGGGAAGAGTCGCGTTATCATGGAGGGCGAGCGAGAAATCGGGCTTCGGGAAGCGGGTGAACAGGCCGTCGTCGATCATCGACTTGGCGCCGAGGCCGATCTCTTCGGCGGGCTGGGCGATCATCACCAGCGTGCCTTTCCACTTGTCCTTGTTGGCGGCGAGTTCGCGGGCGGCGCCCAACCATGAGGTCATGTGGATGTCATGGCCGCAGGCGTGCATGACGCCGCTTGTCTCCCCGCTCCAGGCGGTATCGGTGACGGTGGAGGCATAGGGCAGCCCGGTTTTCTCGGTGACGGGCAGTGCATCCATGTCGGTACGGATCATCAGCGTGGGGCCTGCGCCGTTCTTCAGCACGGCGACGATGCCGTAGCCGCCGACGCCTTCCTGGATCTTGCCATAGTCCTTCATCGCGCGGTCGCGAACGAACTTGTCGCCGACGCCTGTGGTCACGGTGAAGCCGAGGCGCTTCATTTCCGTGGCTAGAATCGCGGACGTGTTCTTTTCCTGGAAGGAGAGCTCGGGATTCCTGTGCAGGTATTCGTAGACCTGGCGCAGGTTCTTGCCATTGGCATTGAAGGCCTGCGCGTGGGCCGGCGCCACGGCGAGCGCCGCCGCAATGAGAGCCAGAGCTGCTTGCTTCATGGAACGCCCCTCGACTTGTTCGGGGATTGTTAGCCCCTGCTCTGCCCCACGCAACTTGACGTGGCGTCGCGCTTGCCAGCGGCCCGGCAGCGGCGCAGGTGTGAGGCAAATATCGGGAGGATATGCCTTGAAACTCTACAATGCGCCGATGCCGGCGCCGAACCCTCGGCGCGTGCGGATTTTCCTCGCCGAAAAGGGAATCGAAGTTCCGCTTGTCGACGTGGCGATCATGAAACGGGAGCACAAATCGGAGGAGCACATGGCGCGCAACTCGCTGGGACAGCTGCCGACGCTGGAGCTTGATGACGGCACGACGATCTCGGAGACGGTGGCGATCTGCCGGTATCTCGAGAGCCTGCATCCCACCCCGCCGATGTTCGGGCGCAATGCGGTGGAACAGGCGCTGGTCGACATGTGGGTACGCCGCATCGAGTTTTCGGTGATGACGCCGGTGGGCATGTTCTGGCGCCATGCGCATCCGTTCACCGCCGCGGTGGTCAAGCCGCAATACAAGGAGTTCGGCGAATCCAACCGCGAGCATTATGGCCGGGCGCTGGGCTGGCTCGATCGCGAGCTTGCGGGCAAGGCGTTCGTGGCGGGCAAGGACTACACGATCGCGGACATCTGCCTGCTATCCACGGTCGACTTCGCCAAGTGGATCGGGCTGGAGATGCCCGCCGAGGCCGGCAATGTGCGCGCCTGGCATGAGCGCGTGAGCGCACGGCCGAGCGCGGCGGCGTAGGGTCACAAACGCCGTAGGGTGCATTAGGCCGAAGGCCGTAATGCACCTCTTCGTTGGAGTGGCGCGATGACCGCTTCCTGACGCTCCTTGGTGGGCGTGACGCGATGGTGCATTACGGCCTTCGGCCTAGTGCACCCTACGACGATTGTCGAAGTCGAAGCGTTCGTGCGCGCACACCACCTCCCCCAGCCGCGGGCGACCGAAGGAGGCAAACGCGGCGGGGAACGCTAAGCAATCAGTGCGGCGCAGGCGGCGGTCCCGGAGGAGCATCTTTCCACGGCGGGCCGAGCCATTCGGATTCGATGATGACTTCGACATTGTCGAAGACGCCCATGGTGGAGCCCTCCTTGGGCAGGCCGTTGGCGATGCCGAAGTCAGAGCGCTTGAAATTGCCCTTGGCGGAGAAGCCGATGCGAGCGCGCGGTTCGTAGATGTGGCCGGCATAGCCGCCATTGTACGTCATCGCGAGGGTGAGCGGTTTCGTCACGCCATGGAGCGTGAGATCGCCGGTGACATCCGCCGTGTTGGGGCCGGTGAGCTTGATCGCGGTGGACTTGAAGGTGATGGCGGGGAACCCGGCTGCATCGAGATACTCCTTGCCCTTGATGCTTTCGAGAAAGCCCTTGGCCGGAGCATGGACTGTCAGCGAGGCGGGATCGACCTTGGCTTCCATCGCGGCCGCAGACGGGTTGGTGGGGTCGATCGTCATCTTCGCTTCGAACTTGTCGTACCAGAGAGTGAAGTTCGAGAAGCTGAGATGGTTCACGCGGAAGAAGAAGGTGGAGTGCTCGGGATCGAGCGTGTACTCGCCGGCGGGGATGCCTTCGATCGAGGGGGCCGGAGTTGCGGGCGCGGCGGCCGGCGCCGGAGCTGCGGCGGTTTCGGCGACCGGCGCAGGCGTTTCCGCCAACAGCTTTGAGTCGCTCTTCGGCGAACAGGACGCGACGAGGAGGACGGCCAGGATCGCAGATCCGGCCAACACCTTTGCAGTCCTCACTGGGTCTGACGTTTTCATGGGAGTTCTCCTTATTATGACCCCAGGACGTGCGATGACGCCTCCGGCAGACATTTCAGCCTGAAATTTTTACGTCCTGCGCCATGGCGGGTTCCGCCAGGAGCGGCGCCTGCGCCGGACGGAGGGTGCAGGAGCCGGCCACAAACGCGGCCATTGCTACGACATAGAGCCATTTCATTTGGCAGCTCTCTTTTTCGAAGATTGCGCGCGGGTGAGTTCGGTCTCGAAACGATCAAGCGTCTGTTTCCAGCCTTCGTCCATGCCGGCCATAGCCATCTCGCCGATGGCGGGGTCGTTCAACGCGATCACCTCCCCTGCAGCGTAGATGATCGTGCTGTCGCCCTGCTCTTCGAACACGGCGGTGTTGATCACCTCGAACATGATGTGGCCATCAGCGCCCTCGCCGCCGACACGCGTGACGATGCGGTGCGGGGCCTCGACTTCGAGATATTTGCCGACGGACCAGAAGCCTGCGCCGCCGGCGTGCGGAACCATGATCAGCTTGAAGACGCCGCCGGGGCGCGGATCGGATTGCACGCCTTCCACATTGTAGCCGTGAGGGCTGAACCAGTGCGAGAGATGCTCGGGCTTGGTCCACACGTCGAACACCAGCTTGCGCGGGGCCTTCACAACGCGCTTGAAGCGCACGGCCTTGATGACCTTGATGCCGAGACGTGCGGCGGTTTCGGTCTTGCTGTCGTCGGTCATTCCCCATCTCCATCTTTTTCTTGCAGTTGTTTGAGGTAGTCATCGAGGCGCTCGAAGCGCTCTTCCCAGAGCTTGCGGTAGACCTCGACCCAGTCGCTGACCTCCTTCAGAGGCGCGAGTTCGAGCTTGCAGGGGCGGTACTGTTTCTCCCGCGTGCGCGAGATGAGGCCGGCGCCCTCCAGGACCTTGAGGTGTTTCGAGATGGTGGGGAGCGCGAGATCGAACGGCTCGGCCAGTTCGTTGACCGTGGTCGCGCCTGAGGCCAAGCGCGCGAGGATGGCCCGGCGGGTGGGGTCTGCCAGGGCGGAAAACGCGGCGTCGAGGCGGTCTGGAGTCATTTTGCCACTCAGCTAATTAGCTTGATAGCTAAATACGGCGGGAAGGGCGGCCAGTCAAGCGTGACTCAAGCGGGGCCGCCGGATTTCCGTGGGGAACGAGAAGCAGCAGATTTCATTGAAGTTTTGGCGTCGGCCTTAGGCGTATTTCAGCTGCTGTGGGTTAGCCCTGCCCTATCCAGCCAGGAGAGCCGCATGGGCAAACGCGAGGGCGCATCGACCGCGACGCGCAAGCGGCATGTCGATGATGCGGGCAAAATGGCGGCCGCACGCACGCAGCAGCTGGCCACCATCAAGCAGACGGTTCAGCCCGGACGGCGCAAGACCGAGGGCGAACTCAAGCTCAATCTCGAGACGGCCGAGAAGGCCGGCGTAACCTGGGCCCCGTATTTCGTGCTCGACGAGCTGAAATACTGGCCGCACTGGCTGGCGCGAGCCGACTGGACGAAGCCCAAGGCGCTCGACGACCTCGCGCTGCATATCGCGGCTGAAGACGATGACGCGGAAATCATCCATGATCGGCCGGAGCGCGTCGATTTCACCTGGCGCGGCACGCGGTTCAACATCGTGCAGCGGGAAAGCTCACTCGCCGATCTCCTGTTTGCGCAGCTGACGGTGGATGTGGAATGGCGCGAGGCGATGGACGTGACGCTGGTGTGCCTGGCCAGCGCCGAAGTGAAGAGCTGGCGTGTGTCGAACGTCGAGACGCTGCGGCCGGGTGAGTGGATGACGAAGCTCGCGGACCTCAGCGGGCAGATCCGCATCGAGCAGCAAAAGCGCCGGCAGAAGACGGGCTGAGGCCCTGCCCTCTACCTAGTCCGCAGACTTCTCGATAACCTCCGAGGCTTCCTTGTTGAGGGCCTTCGCCTTTTCGCGAGGAACAACAAGCGGCGCAGGCTGCGTGGTGGCGACGTTGCCGCGCATGAGGGAGAGGCCCTGCCGCAGGCCGCCTGCTATCTGTAGTTCGAGGCGTTGTTCGTCGCGCTTGCGCGTGTCGAGGATGGCTTCGTCGGCTTCGGCTTCGTCTATGCCGAGATCGATCAGGACCTGTCGGCCGAAGACCAGCGCAGATTCCAGCGTTTCGCGGATCTGGTAGTCGACGCCCGCTGCAATCAGGCGGAGAACGTGGCCGCGGTCAAAGGCGCGCACGAACAGCTTGGCGTGCGGAAATTCGGATTTCACCAGCTCGACGATGCGGTCGGCGACTTCAGGCTTTTCCACGCAAACGAGGATCGCTTCTGCCGTTGAGGCGCCGGAGGCGCGCAGCACGTCGAGCCTTGTGCCGTCGCCGTAATAGACCTTGAAGCCGAAATTGCCGGCGGCGCGGATCATCTCCACATCGGTTTCGATGATCGAGATGTCGATGCCCTTGGCGAGAAGCGGCTGGGAGACGACCTGCGCGAAACGCCCGAAGCCCACGAACAGCACGCGGCCATTGAGGTCTGCGGCTTCATCGATGCCGTCCAGGGATTCCTTTTCGGGCGGCGTGAGGCGCTCGATCAGCATCACCACAAGGGGCGTCAGCGCCATGGAGAGGATAACGACCGCGGTCATGCCTGCGGCAGTGCGGGCGTCCATCACGCCGGCTGATAGCGCGCCAGCGTAGAGGACGAAGGCGAATTCCCCGCCCTGGGCGAAGAGACTGGCGCGGTGGAGAGCCTCGCGGTGGTTCGACTTGAAGAAGCGCGCGACGATGTAGATGCCGAAAGCCTTCACCGCCATGAAGGCGAGGACGCCGCCGGCGATCAGCAGCCAGTTGTCTATGACCAGCTGGATGTCCAGCGACATGCCGACGCCGAGAAAGAACAGGCCGAGGAGAATTCCGCGGAAGGGTTCAACATCGGCCTCTAGCTGGTGGCGGAAGGTGCTCTCGGAGAGCAGCACGCCGGCGAGGAAGGCGCCCATGCCCATCGACAGCTTGGCCGATTGCATGAAGAGCGCGGCGCCCAGAACGACGAGCAGCGCCGCGGCCGTCATGATCTCGCGTGCGCCGTAGCGGGCGAGCGCGCCGAAGAACGGGTTCATGACCCACTTGCCCGCAGCGAATACAAGCGCGATGGCGCCGGCGGCGATGCCGATCGTCTGCCAGATCGGCGTGGTGCTTTCCTGCGCATGGCCTGTGAGCGTCGCCAGCACCGGGAGCAGCGCCAGCAGCGGGATGATCATCAGGTCTTCGAGGAGGAGGATGGCGACGGACCGCTGCCCGCCCGGGGCGGATGTCTCCCCGCGGTCATCCATCATCTTCATGATGACGGCGGTGGATGAGAGCACGAAGCCGGCCGCGCCGATGAGAGCGGCGGCGGGGGCCAAGCCGAACGCCATGGCGACGCCGGTGAGCAGAGCGGTGCAGAGCAGAACCTGCGAAAGGCCAAGGCCGAAGATGTCCCGCCGCATGGCCCAGAGCTTGGCCGGGCGCATTTCGAGGCCGATGAGGAACAGGAACATCACGACGCCGAGTTCGGCGACGCCTAGGATGGCCTCGGAATCGTTGAACAGGCCGAGCGCATAGGGGCCGACGATGACCCCGGCTGTCAGATACCCCAGCACTGCCCCCAGCTTCAGGCGCAGGAACAGGGGAACGGCGAACACACCGGCGGCCAGCAGGGCCACCGCATGGCCCAGATCCATCCCGCCTGCCGCCGCCGTATGTTCCATGAAGCCCCGCTGCTGCTTTGACACTTGATGCGATGCGGGAAGTCTTGGCGCAAGGCTTGGGGCGCGCAAGCAAGCCATAGGTATGGGGAAAGAGAGCTCCGCCCTCAGTATTTATATGTGGGGCCGAAGGGCCTTGCTTCAAGCCCCGCCCCTTGGCGTAGGAGTACCGGCCCTAAATCTCGGATTGGAGCCATAACATGCGAGTCTTGCTGTCGTCGTATGGGTCGCGCGGGGATGTGGAGCCACTGGTGGCGCTGGCGGTGGCGCTAAAGGCGCTGGGCGCGGAGGCGATCCTCAGCCTGCCGGGGGATGAGGAGTTCGTGGAGCTGACGCACCGGGCCGGCGTGGAGATGATCCCTGCCCTCATGCCGGTGAAGCGGTGGATTGCCGAAATGGGACCGGTGGCGAAGACGGACTTTCCACGAGTCATTTCCACGATGATGACGGGACAGCTGGAGGCCATCGGATCGGCTGCGAAGGGCTGCGACGCGATCGTGGCGACGGGGCTGGTGCCTTCTGCGGCGGCGGCGCAGGCCGTGGCCGAGAAGATGGGCATCCGGTACGAGCATCTGTCGCTATGCCCGCTCTATCTGCCATCGACGCATCACAAGCCGTTTCCGTTTCCAGGACACCCCCTGCCGGAAGGCGTGACCGACAACGCGGCGCTGTGGGCGCACAACATCAAGGTCATCCATTCGATCTTCGGCGGGCCGGTGAATGCCGGCCGGGAGTCGGTAGGACTGAAGCCTGTCAGCAATGTACGGGACTATGTGTTCACGCCGCATCCATGGCTGGCGTCCGACCCGGTGCTGTGGCCGTGGGAGAAGACGGAGATCTGCGATCCTGTCGTGACGGCTGCATGGATCCTGCCGGATACGCGGCCCCTGCCCTCTGATCTGATCGCGTTCCTCGATGCGGGAGAGCGGCCCGTCTATGTCGGCTTTGGCAGCATGACCGTGCCGACGGCGAAGGCGGCCGGGCAAGCGGCGCTGGATGCAGTGCGCGCGCTGGGGCTGAGGGCTGTTGTCGGCAAAGGCTGGGCTGATCTCGGACTGATCGATGACCGGGGCGATTGCTTTGCTGTCGGCGACTTGAACCAGCAGAAGCTTTTCCCGCGTATGGCGGCCGTGGTCCACCATGGCGGCGCCGGGACGACAACGACGGCTACGCGCGCCGGGGCGCCTCAAGTGATCGTGCCGCAGATCGTGGACCAGCCCTATTGGGCTGGGCGCGTGGCTGGGTTGGGCATTGGTGCGGCGCATGACGGGCCATCGCCGACATTCGAGTCGATGACGGCAGCGCTGAAGGTTGCGCTGGCGGAGGAGACGCGGCTGCGGGCTGTTGCGGCGGCGGAGAGGTCGCCGGGGGATGGGGCGATGAAGGCGGCCCGGCTGCTATTGAGCGGGAAGTGAGAACGGCGGAGCGGCGTGTGGCCAGCCCTACTTCAACCTTTTCTCGAACTCGTCCGAGAAATTGCCCACGTCCGTTGCCAGCCGGTCTTCCATCTTGCGGTAGAGCGCGAGGATTTCTTCGCCGGACTTGGTGATGGCGGCCCCGCCACCCTTTTTGCCGCCAGTCTTGGGCTCGACCAGGGGCTTGCGGAAGGCGTTGTTCATCGAGTCGACCAACTGCCAGGCGCGGGAATAGCTCATGTCCATCGCCTTGGCGGCCTTCGAGATCGACCCTTCGGTGGCGATCTTTTCGAGCAGGGCCGCCTTGCCGGGTCCGAAAGCGCCCTCGCCTTTCGCCATGACGCGTGCGGTGATGCGGATGGTGGGCATGGCGGGTCTCTTTGCTTGTCGCGCGACTATCGCGCGCGTTGGGCAGGGGTTCAAGCTTGGGTTGGCGCTTCGTTGTCTAGGTCAGAGCAAGGTGCAGACCCCCACCTGTCCTCCCCCTTGCAGGAGGGAGGCCGCACCTTGTTCCGCCGCTGGCTAACTCATCAGCCTCCGCGCCTTGCCCATTCTCTCCGCCCCTGCATCCAACGTCGCGTCCGATTTCGCGAAGCAGAGGCGGACCAAATGGAAATCAGGAGCCGTGTTGTAGAAGGCGGAGAACGGGATGGTGGCAATGCCGGCTTCCTTCACAGCGCGGATGGCGAAGTCCTTGTCGGTGAGAGCGATTCCGGATCTGGCGAGATCCACGGCGAGGAAGTAGGTGCCTGCCGCCGGAAGGACGTGGAAACCTTCGGCGGCGAGCGCGCTGGCGAGACGGTCGCGGTGGGCGCCGAGCTTAGCGCGCATGGCTTCGAACAGCTGCGTGGGCTGGGCCAGGCCGTAGGCGACTGCTGTCTGCAGGTTCGGGGGCGTCGTGAAGGTGAGATACTGGTGGGCGCGGACAAAGGCGTGGGTGAGCGCCGGCGCGGCACAGGCGAAGCCGACTTTCCAGCCGGTCATCGAGAACATCTTGCCGGCGGAGCCGATCTTGATGGTGCGCTCGCGCATGCCGGGGGCGGTGAGCATGGAGATGTGCCTGGCGCCATCGAAGACGCAGTGTTCCCAGACTTCATCCGAGATCGCGATGCAATCGTGCTTCACGCACTGCTCGGCAATGAGGGCAAGGTCTTCGACGGGGATGAGACTGGCGGAGGGATTGAGCGGAGTATTGAGTACGACGGCGCGGGTCTTCGGCGTGAAGGCCGCCGCGAGTGCCACGGGGTCGATGCGCCATTCGGGCGGGCTGAGGCGCACGAAGCGAGCTGTCGCCCCTGCCCTTTGCAGCATGGGGAGATAGCTGTCGTACATCGGCTCGAAGAGGACGACTTCATCGCCGGGGTTGAGCACGGCAAGGAGAGCTGCGGCGAGTGCTTCGGTGGCGCCGGATGTCACCGTGATTTCGCTCTGCCAATCGAGAGTGACACCCTGCATGCGGGCGTAGTGTTCGGCGACGGCTTGCCGAAGCTGGGGCGTGCCGCGCATGGGCGGGTACTGGTTGGGGCCGTCGAGGACGGCGCGCGCGGCAGCTTCGCGGATCTCCTGAGGGCCGTCCCATTCGGGGAAGCCCTGGCCGAGATTGATCGCGCCGGTCTCTCGCGCGAGGCCGGACATGACGTCGAAGACCGTATCCCCGAGCGAGACGAAGAGGGAGTTCATTTGAAGCGCTTGGCGTTTTCAACGCGCTTTTTCAGACGCTCGATCCACTCATTTTTCGGCATGGCCAGAACATCCGGCAACGGCCAACCCGGCGCCGTCTCGATGAGGTGAAGCACAGTCCAGCCAAAGCCAAAGCACTCATCAGGGCCGAAAAGTTTTGCAAGCGCCCGGGCATCGTCGTCGGAAACCGGCTTGGCGATCGTCTTGACCAGGGATTCGGCGTTCTGCAGCCATTCCACTGAAACTTCTTCCGAGGAAGGAGCTGGACCAAGCTCCACGAGATTCCGTACGGCGGACTGCACTTATTGACCTTTCTGAATACAGCGCTACGGCTTCCGAAATTCGCGGAGGTGCTTGAGCGACGGAATCTTGCCGCGGACTTCGTCGACCTTGGTGAGGTCGAGGGTGGAGGTGATCAGGCCGGGTTCCGTGCCGCCGTCGGCGATGACTTCGCCCCACGGGTCGATGATGAGGCTATGCCCGTAAGTTTCGCGGCCATCCTCGTGCTTGCCGCCTTGCGCCGGCGCGATGATGAAGCAGCCGGTTTCGATGGCGCGGGAGCGGAGGAGGACGTGCCAGTGCGCCTCGCCGGTGATTTTCGTGAAGGCGGCGGGCACGGCGATGACTTTGGCGCCCGCCATGGCAAGGCCGCGGTAGAGATCGGGGAAGCGGACATCGTAGCAGACCGTCAGCCCAAGCTCGCCCTGCGGGAGCTTCGCAATCACGGCTTCTGAGCCGGCGGCGAATGAATCGGATTCTTTGTAAACATTGCCGGCGTTGAGCTGGACGTCGAACATGTGGATCTTGTCGTAGCGCGCCTCGATCTCGCCCTCCGGGCTGATCAGGAAACTGCGGTTGGCGCACTTCTTTTGTTCACCGCCTCCGGCTTGGCCCTGCACATCCGTGCGGATCGCGATCGACCCGATCAGGAGGCGGACGCGGAGCTTCCTTGCCAGCTCGCGGAAAGTCTTGAGGCCGGGGTCGAGGGCTTCGGTGGTGGACTTTTCCCAGACGGCGCCGGGCTTGCGGTCCAGCAGCGTCGTCATCTCCGGCGTGGCGATTAACTGTGATCCCTGGGCGGCCGCCTTGCGGATGAGACCCACGGCCTGGAGGATGTTTTCGCTGACCTCGATGCCGGACCGCATCTGGACACAGGCCACTTTCAGGTCGGTCGGCTTTGGCTCAACAACCTTAATCTGGGACATGTCAGGCGAACTCCGCTGGCAGGGCCTATGCAGCAAGGCGAACTCTTACGGAATTTGAGCCTGCACGCCATTGGGAGTTTCTTCGCAAGTTGATGGTAAACGGGATGCTCACCTCACAGACGAAAGACTGAGCCTGAGAATTCGCCGTCTGGTATGCGGATTGCTGTCTTGTGGGGCTGGTCCACGGGATTTTCGGCATGAACACCTATACGACAGGCGCGCCGCCAGCGCCCCCGTCTGGATATTCGGGGCCCGGATATCCGGGGGCGCCTGCCGTTCCTGCGAAGGAATGGAGCAAGCGCTCTCTGCTCCGCTACATGGCCGTCATCGACCCGGCCGCCATGGTGTTCTGGGTCATGGCCACCTCGCTGGTGAACATCGCGATCTTCGGACCGGTTCGGTACCTGCTCGTGGCGTATTTCGCGGCCGGGCTGTTCCTGCACTATCGCCAGACGCTGCCGACCTTCCTGCGCGGCTGGCCGACGCTAATCATCCCCGTCATGTGCGTGATCTCCGCGCTGTGGGCGCCTGGCGTGAGCGAGGCGATCCGCAAGGGCGTGTTCATGTTCCTGACCGCCGCCGTCGCCTGCTATGCGGCGAGCCGGCTTTCGATCCGGCAGATTCTCACCTGCTATTTCCTCGGCGAGATCCTGGGCTGCCTCATGAGCCTCAAGAGCCCGACACCCGTCGATGGCAACTGGACGGGCATGTTCGGCCAGAAGAACCACCTCGCCGTGCACATGTTCATTCTCTACACGACCGCGTTCGTGATCGTGCTCGACAGGGGCTCGAACAAGTTCCTGCGGCTTCTGGCCGTGCCGTTCGTGCCGATCACCGCGTTCATGATCCTGATGGCGCACTCGGCGACGACGCTGCTGATGGTGGGCGCCTCGGCCGTGGCGTTCGTGGGGCACCAGTTCCTGTGGGAGCCGGCATCCAGGATCAAGCACGCGCGAACCTTCCTCGTCTTCTCCATGGTGGTGCTCGGCTCTCTGGCCATCCTACTCTTGTTCGGCCTGCTGCAGCTCGATGCGATGGAAACCGTGCTGAAGCTGTTCGGCAAGGACTCGACGCTGACGGGACGGACCTGGCTGTGGGAAATCGCCCAGCGGACGATGAATGAGCACCCGCTGACGGGCGTTGGCGCTGCGGGCTTCTGGCGACAGGAATCCGGCCTAGCCAACCAGATCACCACATTCTTCTTCTACGAGACCTATGTGAAGTTCTCGTTCCACAACTCCTATTACGAAAACGGCGTGCAGCTTGGGTATCCGGGCTATTACGCGACCATGTTCCTCGTGGCCTGGGGCCTCTTCAACATCGTGCGCACCTGGATGCGCAACCAGACGCTGCTGAACGCGGCGATGATGATCCTGGCGATCACCGTGGTGATCCGCGCGAACGCAGAGATCGACTTTGCGCTGGAGCTGGCGGGAACGGCGATCCTGTTCTTCATCGGCGCAATGCGGATCGAAAAGCCTGCGCCCAAGCCACAATATGTCTTCGTACCCGATGCGGGGCCTCCGCCGATCCCGGCGCCCGCGCAGATCACGCCGCGCATGTCGCCTGGCAGGTATGGACGATGAGCGTGGATGTCTCAGTCATCATTCCGGCGTGGAAAGCGGCCGGGTTTATCGGGCGTGCAATTGAATCGGCGCTGATGTCGGCGGGCGTGTCGGTCGAGGTCGTCGCGGTGGACGATGCCTCGCCGGACGAGACGTTCGAAACTCTGAAGGCGCTGGCGCTGGAAGACCGGCGCATCGTCATCGACCGGCTGGCCAAGAATGGCGGGCCGTCGGCGGCGCGCAACCGGGCGATCGAGCTGGCGACGGGCCGGTTCATCGCCATCCTCGATGCGGATGACGCCGTGGCGCCGGGGCGTCTGGCGCAGATGATGGCGCTGGCCGACAAATCCAACGCCGACATCATTGTCGACAACATGGTCGAGACGGACGAGACCGGACGTCAGATGGGGAATGTCTACTTCCTCAAGTCGCCGGAGTTTGCCCAGCGGCGCGAGATCGACCTCGCCACCTGGATCGCTTTCAACCAGCCGATGAAGCAGGACGTCGAGTGCATCGGCTATCTCAAGCCGCTGATCCGGCGCGACAAGCTGGCCGAGGCCGGCGTGCGCTATGACGAGGCGCTGCGCAACAGCGAGGACTATTACCTGGTGGCCGACCTGCTCGCGGCCGGCGCGCGGATGACCTACACGCCGGAGGCGGGCTATCTCTACCAGCGCTCTTCGTCCTCGACGTCGTTCCGGCTGCAACCGCAGCACACCAAGGCGTGGCTGGAAGCGGAAAAGCGCTTTGCCGCACGCCACGGCAACCGGTTCACGGGCAAGGAACAGGCGGCGCTGTCGCAGCGCATCCGCCAGCTCCGCAATGTCGATCAGTTCGTGTCGGCTGTTGATGTCGTGAAGGCCAGGAAGCTGGGCGAGATGGTGAAGCTGCTTGCCTCCGACGTACAGGCGGCGGGTTATACGATCTCGACCTTCTCCAAGATCGCGCTTGGGAAAGTGCTCAAAAGGAAGCTGGTTTAAGCTTCGCTGCTCGGTCGGAACGCGCCGACATCTTGCAAGGACAACGACCCCCCACCTGTCCGCCCCCCTTCGGGCGGGCGGGACCGCGTTGCCCGAGTTGGACAAGGAACGATCAGGGTAAGTTGGAGCAACATGGTCCCGCCCGCCCGAAGGGGGGCGGACAGGTGGGGGGTGTGGAACCTTGTTCCAGCTTTTGCGATGTCTATCAGACTAAGGCTTCGGCGGCGCCTTGAACGT
Source organism: Hyphomonadaceae bacterium (assembly GCA_035995285.1). GTDB lineage: Bacteria > Pseudomonadota > Alphaproteobacteria > Caulobacterales > Hyphomonadaceae > UBA7672. The sequence goes on from DASYKO010000139.1 coordinate 14,351, forward strand.
GTCGCTGCACTGCTTGCCCGTTCCACCGAGCGGCACATGCGACATGCAGCGGTATTCCGCGCTGGCGCTATCGAAGCGGGGCTCGCCCGTCCAGCCTGTTGCCGCGCCCGTGCCGGCCCAGATGTTGGCGATCACCTTGCTGGACGTGGTGGGGATGCCGAAGCTCGATGTCTTGATCGTGACCTCGTGGATCTGGTGGCCGTCGACGAACCATTTGATCGAATCCGGCGTCCATTCGAAGGCATAGAGGTGATCGGCCATCGCCGTGTCGAACCACAGGGACACGTCGACCGGCTTGGACTCGCCCTTGTGGAAATAGTTGAGGTGGACCTGCCGCGGCGCCTTGCCAACGAATTCGAAATCGATCTCGTCGTGCGGATCGTCGAACATCGTGTCGGTGAAGGTAAAGAAGGACGCGACTGCCCCGTATTCCGCCGAGGCGCGCAGCACGGCTTCGTAGCGGCCATAGCCGTAGTAACCGGTGCGCTGGAACTCGGCGCCGGCGAAGGGCAGCTTGCCGGATGTCTTGCGCAATTCGAGCTTCATGCCGTCCTTGGACCAGCGAACGTTCGATGGCTTGTAGGCGATCCTGATCCAGTCCGTGTCCATCTCGTAGGCTGAGAGGTACTGGGTCGCCCCGTCGAAGCCGGCCTTGAGATCGACGATGAAGGCGCCTTCCGGCTTGCGGCCGGTGTTGGTGCGCAGACTGACCGGAATCGCGGCCTGTTTCTGGGGTTCGGCCGTGGCACTGAACGGATCGGCGACTTCTGCCGGGCGCAGAAGCACTGCAGACGCAATCGCCAGGCCCAGCCCGAGGCAGGCGGCGCCACGCAGTTTCCACACCGGCTTCATGCCCCCGGTTCCCCGATCTCTGTCCGCCCCTAAAAGAACACGGCTCGCCGCAAATTTCAAAGGCTTACGCCCCTAGCGCGAACGTGTTGACGCAGCGTTGTCTTCTGACGTTGGCGGCAGGGCCGGAACTGGCTAAGGCTTTACCAAGTATCGGGCCGCGGCAAAGACCGACAGCCCTTCGGGAGGAGAGACCATGTCGTACCGCAGGATCGCGGCGGGCGCCGCCGTTCTGGCCGCCGCAGCCGGGCTTGTCTTCGCCTGCACGACGCCGGGGGGATCGTCAGGCGGGGCCAGTCAGGCTGCCATCGCAGCCTCATTCGACAAGACCTATGATTCAACCAAGTGGAAATACTGGGGCGGCGATGGCGGCCTCAGCCGTTACGCCCCGCTCGACCAGATCAGCAAGCAGACGGTCAACCGCCTGAAGGTGGCCTGGCGCTGGAGCGCTGACACATCGGGCGGCGCCGAAAGCTCGAACTACAAGGGCACGCCCCTCCTCGACGACGGCGTGCTCTATGTTCCGTGGCTCAACAACGGCATGGCCGCAATCGACGCCGGCACCGGCAAGACCAAATGGACGTTCGAGCCCCAGCCTGCCGACATCGGCGGCCGCGGCGCATCCCTCGTCCTCCGCTCGCTCGCCTACTGGACCGACGGCAAGCAGAAACGCGTCTTCAACAACTCCGGCGATGGCCGCCTGATCGCGGTTGACGGCGTCACCGGCAAGGCCGCCCCGGGCTTCGGGAAAAACGGCTGGATCGACCTCCGCCCCGGCATCACCGACGGCACGCCCGTCACCGATGTCGGCTCCGTCTCTCCCGCCATCGTCGTGGGCGACGTCATTGTCGTGCAGACCATCCCCGGCGGCGCGCGCAACAAGGAATCCGCCCCCGGCCACATCCGCGGCTTCGACGT
>DASYKO010000140.1:0-29131 GCA_035995285.1 Hyphomonadaceae bacterium
ATCGCGCATAGCTTCAGAATTCTCACCCTGACAGCGCACAGACCCAGCGGCGAGGCTTCTTGAAGCACTCCTCCCCTTCAAAATGAAAACGCGAGAATTTCTGCGCTTGAGCAGGACTGAGTTTTTCAACGGAATTGGCGATTTCCGGTCGTAGGGCCAAATCGCACGAAAGACCGGAACGGCATCCAATTCGGTCATCGACCGTTATCTTGTACTCCGACGCACAAGCGTGCGTTCGAAAGACTCACTACCGAAATGCTCGATGAGGCTGCGGATGACCTTTTGATCGCCCGCCAGTGCTCGCGCCCGAATACGGAGCAACATGACGTCCAGCGCGGGGACCATTTCGGTTCGCGCGCCGATTTTCACTGGGAAGGGTGAAAGCAGGACTTCTTGCAGGATGTCGCGCGGGCGTCCGCCGTGCGGGTTCCCGGATTGGCCCGGCTTCCAGCGCGAATGGCGGGGAGGTTGGCCATAACCGACTTTAATCTCGGCTTGTACATCTGACGCCGACTGGTCGGAAGCGACTGCCAGAGTCTTCGGACGCCGACCTCGTGGATTGCCCGATTGACCAGACTTCCAGCGCGAGCGAACCGGCGGACGCGAGTAGCCGGTGTCCGGAGTCGTCTCCGTAGAGCTAGAGCTTGGACCGGTTCGTTCTTTCATGTCGGGAGGCTTCGCTCGGCTGCCGGCCGCTGCGCCAGCCAAATCGGAAAAATTCCCTGCTAAGCGTTCCAAAATTCCCTGCGCTGCGTCTGAAAATTCCCTGCTCTTTTCACTCAGAGACGCACGCGAAAATGGAAAAACTCGGCTAGTTGCCGGTCCTTGCGTGCAGTCTACCCCTCAATGGCGACCCCAAATACAGGGAAAATTCCCTGCAACCAGGGAATTCGCGGAGCTACTGCTCCATTGCGGTCGCCACACAGCCAGGGGGACTTACCCTCTCTCCAACGGCACATCTCCCCGGACGCCTGAGCATCGGCGTCTCCGGCAGTTTGCCCGGCGGCCACGCAAGAAAATGCCCCGCCCGTAGGTCCTCCAAGCCGCCATACCTGCAATTGAGATTCTCTATTCCCCGAGGCTCCCTATCACCTGCAGAGCCACACGCGTGCGTCATCACGGATATGGCGTAAATACCCATTCTTCGGATTGTTTTTTGACATCAACCCCGCGCAACGGGTAAAAATAGGCCCTATCGGACGGCGGCTTGACCAGTTCGTGCTTGGACAGTGAGCCAGCGCATCTGGGATACCGTATCTCTTGAAGGGCCTTGAGAGCCTAAGGAGCCCCTGATGGCGAGCGCATCCGCGTCCGCACGCAAACCGGGAACGGCGGAGAAGATCCGGCGGACCAATGTCGACCGCTCGACGGCGACACGCGAGCAGATCCTGCACGCGGTCGTGCGGGCGCTGCACGACCACAGCTTTGCCGCGCTGACCAATGCCGGGATCATCACCTCCGCGAATGTCTCCAGCGGCGCCATGATGCACCATTTCCCGACGCGCCAGGCGCTCCTGGTCGAGACGATCACCTTTGCCTACGACAAGCTTTCCGAGTTCCGCACCGCCAACCTCAACCGGCTCGAGCCGGGCCTGCCGCGCTTCCGCGCCATCATCGACCTTGCCTGGGCGACCTCGCGCATGTCGGAGGGCATCGCGGTCAACGAGATCCGGATCGGCGCGCGCTCCAACCCCGAACTCGCCAAGGCGCTCCAGCCCAGCCTGATGGGCATCGCCTCCAACTATGGCCGTTTCGTCGGGCGCTACACGCGCGAGGCGGGCCTAACCCCGACCGCCGACATCCAGGCGCTTTCCGCCACCACCGCGATGGCCGTGCGCTCGCTCGCCATCGACCGCTTCACCAACCCCAGCGCGCAGATGGTCACCAACGTTCTCGTCGGCCTTCGCACCATGCGCGAGAACATCATCGCCAAGCAGCTGGGCGAGACCAAGCGCATCGACCCGTCGATTGCCAATATCGAGCTTTAGGAAGTTCGACCGCGCTCGGCGAAGCTTCGACCGCGCTCGACATCATGCGTCAGGACAGGTGGGGGTCCGCACCTTGCCCTGATGTTGGCTGTGGGGCTGAACTCAGCTCCGCGTTTTCTGGCTAGCGGTCGTTCTCTGCGTCCGGACCAGTCCCCGGCAGGCGCGCAAGCAGGGCGACAAGCTCCGCCTGGCGGTGCGTATCGGTCTTGCCCATCACCGACTTGATGTACTGCCGCGTCGTCGAGCGCAGCAGACCCATCTGTACAGAGATCGCCTCGGCCGACTCCCCCGACGCCAGCCGGATCGCCACATCTGCCTCCGCGGGCGTAAGATTGAAGATCGAGCGCAGCAGGGACGCCGCCGGCTGCGGCCGCGCATCGAGATCGAGCAGCGTCAGCAACAGGCGCGCTCCGGGAAGCACATCCAGCGCATGCCCGCGCACGCGGTGCGAGACCACCACGATCGGCCGCCTGCCATTGCGCCGCGACACCTGGAATTGCGGAGGGGCAGCCGCCCCCAGCGGATCGCGCGCCGCCTGCCAGAGCTGGCCAAGGCGAAGATTGGCGGCGCCATCGCTCGCCCACAGCATGCCCTGACGGATCTGGAAGTCCTCGCTCAGCAGCTTTTCCGCCGTCCGCGACACATACGAGACCTGCCCCTTTTCGTTGAGCAGCATCGACGCCCCGCCATTCGCCTCCAGGCTATCGGCCATGCCCCGCGCCCGCGCTTCCAGCACGCGCGTCGCCAGCAGCATCGTCGCGTTGGCCGTCGGCGCAATCTGGTCGAGCAGCTGCACGGTCTCCTGCGTGAACGGCCGCGGGCTCATCATCGAGAAGACGAAACGCTCATCCCCCAGCGAGCAGTGCCAGCCCACGCCATAGGGCCCGCCCCACTTGTTGAGGAATTCCTGGTAGAAGGGATGGCGCTGGAACGTCGCCGCATCAATGAACTCATGACTCAGCCGCACGCCGCCGACCGGCAGGCGCTTGATCGCCGCGGTCGCCACATCCTGCGTGTGCCATCCGCCCGTGGCGTAGGCCGACTGCAGGTCCTGCGAGCGTGCGCAGCCGAGCACCTCGGGCCGCCCCTCTTCGAGCGAGAAGATCATCCCGAGTTCGGAGCCGACCGCCGAGGACAGCGTCTCGAACATCGCGGGCAGGGCGTCCGGCTGGAACGCCGCCTCCTCGATCGATGCAGCGAGAGCGGAGGGAGAGATCATGTATACAGCGTAGGTCGCGCTCGTTGCAGCAGCAAGAATGTTCGCGCGAAGCGGCGCGCGCTGCCTGCAAACCGAGCAGCGACCTGCTTGCTGCGGAACAAGCGTTTTGGGAGATCGTGCGCAAGCGCGAATGAGAAATCGGGTATGCGTTTCGCGAGCGGCGCCTCACTGACGACATGGCAAGGCCAACCACCCCCCACCTGTCCTCCCCCTTCGGGCGGGAGGGACCGTGTTGGACGAACTTACCAAACAGCTGAGGTTGGTGGCCGCGTCATCAATGACGGTTCGTTGTTCAACTCCAACCACGCGGTCCCTCCCGCCCGAAGGGAGGAGGACAGGTGGGGGGTGGTTGGGTTTTCGGGATGCCGCGATTGAAGCACGTCGCGCTGCTGTGCGATCTGTCGGGCAGGAGGTCTCGCCCCCTAAGCCCCCGCTGCCATCAGCGCCATCGATCCGCCCAGCACGATGCCGGCGACGACGATCATCGCCCAGGTGAAGATCGAGAAATGCTTGCGCTTGAAAGCCTCTGTCGAAGAGAGCCGCTCGTGATAGTAGAATTCATCGCGCGCACGCACGCCGTCGTCGGGCCAGGCCTGGGGCGAGAAGCGCGGCGAGGTTACTTCCGAAAAGGTCGCGCCACCGGCTTCCGGATCGCGCGGGACGGCGACCGGATCGAGACCCGCAGCCTCGGGCGGATAGCCGCGCGGCTGGAATGGGGGCGTCTGCTGTTGGGGCATGACTCTACTCCTGAAACTAACTGCCTTGGCGTTTGCGGGTCGCGGCTGCTTTCTTGGCCGAACGAGAGCGGGCTGCTGCCGGGCGTGCGGCTGCCGCCTTGCCGCCCAGCCGTCCGCCCTTCTTGGCTGCCGGATGCCCCGTGCGCTTGCCGCGGCCGGAGCCGCCGGGTTTCTTGGCGCCGCCATCGTCCTTGTTGACCGTGGCCCACGCGCGGGCCGCCGCCGTCTTCTTGGCGACACCCTTCTTCTCATAGCCCTCTTCAATGTCGCGGGCCTTGCGGCGCTGCTTGGGCGTGTATCTCGACTTGTCTCCGCGCGGCATGCGCTCCTCCGGGCACAATCATCCTGTGCCTTGCAAACGATTTGGCGCGGGAGGTGTTCCGGTTTTCAGCATGGCCGGGATTTCAGGTCCGGAATCACAAGCGGATGCGGAACAAGGTCCCACACCCACCTGTCCGCCCCCCTTCGGGCGGGCGGGACCCTGTTGGCCGAGCTTACCCTGATCGTTCGTTGTCCAACTCCATCCACGCGGTTCCGCCCGCCCGAAGGGGGGCGGACAGATGGGGGGTGGGTGGTGTCGTTCCGCCGGTAGAGCAATGCGGGTTTGAGGAGGCCGCTCTACCGGAGAGTAGAGAGCAACTCCCGGATACTCAGCGAAACAAAACGCACGCTCGAATCGGCGACGCCGTAGGGCAGCAGCAGGTTCTCGCCCACCTTCAGGCCGCCGCAGGTGTAGACCACGTTTGGCACATAGCCCTCGCGCGTTTCGTCGATCGGCGTGAGGAAGGGCTCGACGGAACGGCCGAGCAGCTTGGCCGGGTTCTTCTTGTCGAGCAGGGCGACGCCCATGGAATACTGCCGCATGGCGCCCACGCCATGCGTGAGCAGCAGCCAGCCCTCGTCGATCTCGATGGGCGAACCGCAATTGCCCATCTGCACCAGCTCCCAGAGATATTTCGGGCCCATGATCCGCTCGCCATAGTTCCAGATGAAGCGGTCGTCGGACTGCATGTAATAGAGGCTCTCATGGTCGAGCCTGCCGATGGCGGCGAACTTGCCGTCGATGCGGCGCGGGAAGAGGGCGAGGCCCTTGTGCTGGGCGGCGGCGCCGCGCAACGGCGTGAGATGGAATTCGGCGAAGCGCTCCGTCGTCATCATCTCGCATCCGGTGTCGCGGCCGGAATACGCGGTGTAGGTGCCGATGTAGAAGCCACGGCCGTCGTCTTCGGTGAAGCGGACGAGGCGGAGATCCTCAAGGCCGTTGCGCTGCGCGCGGGTAATCGGGAAGATGACGTTGCCGGAGAGCGATACGCTTTCATGACGGCGCACGGTGACGGGGCCGTCTTCGCCAGCGTGGTTGTCGGGCGTGGCGGCGATGGCGAAAGGCGTTTCAGGCCAAAGCGAGAAATTGCCGTCGGGGGTCGCCACGCCTTCACGGAAAGCGATGGATGATATGTGGCCTTCGCCGACGGTGCGCAGCGACAGGACAAAGCGAACGGCGCCGTCACGCATGCCGGTCTGGTCCGGGTGGGCGACGATCGAGGGGTTCATCACGGCGGCGGCAGCGTAGGAATATTCGTGGCTGAAATAGGCGCCGATGAGCTTGGCATGGTCGTCGTTGACGTTGTCGAGGCCGCTCATGAGGCCCTTCATTCGGGCAAAGCGATCGAGGAAAATCGCGTGGGTCTGCCAGTGACGGCCCATGAAGTCGTGATCGACAGCGGCGAGATAGTTGCGGCATTCCTCGTCCGACAGGGCGAGCACTGTTTTGGCGATGCGCTGCGCGCGCGTCATGATGCCGTGGGCCGATCCGGTCGTCTCGCTGGGGACGATGAACGGCCGGAGCACGACGCGCGACGGATCGGCGACGAGTTCGGTGTCGAAGTGACGAAGCTCAATCATTCTGGCCGCCGTGCAGGACGGTTCTGGTATCTAGTGTTGAAATCTAGTCCGGGGATGGCAGCTGGCGAAGGCGCTCGCGGATTGCCGCAGCGGCCAGCTGATAGGAAAGGATGGATTCGGCGCCCTGGTTCTGGTTGACGCCATTGGCAACGAGCGCGTCAAAGCAGCCGCCGTCCACGGGAGAGGCCAGCGCCAGGCCATGGTCATTCTGGCCGCCGAACCACATGAAGGCCTCGCGCGCCTGCCGGCTGCGGCGGGGATCGTTGGTCGCCTCGTAAGCCGCGAGGCAGGCGTCGACCGTGGCCAGCGCCTCGATCGGCTGCTGGTCGAAGGACGCCCGCGTGGCGTCGGTGACGGCAAAGGTGGATGTCGGCACCGGGCAGAACCAGCCATTCTTCGAGGTCTGCTTGCGCATCACGAAGTCCAGCGTGTCGATGCCGGCATTGAGGATGGCGGCGTCGTTGAGGTGCTTGCCTGCAAGGATGAGCGCCTCGGGCAGGCGGGCATTGTCGTAGGACATGCAGATCTCGAACCAGTCATGGCCACCTTTCCGGCCTTCGGCGAGGCAATCCATCAGTTTCAGCGCATTGATGCGGACCAGGGCGTTGGCCTTGTCCTCTGGAATCGGGCCGCCGGGCGCTGCCAGCGCCTTGATCACAAGGGCGCGAGAGCGGATCGAGCTCCATTCCGCGGCATGGACGAAGACCCTGGCCGCGAGGGTGGCCGCCCAGTCGCGCAGGTCCGGCCGGTCGGAATGGCGGGCTGTCAGGCACAGCGCCTCGAAGGCCCGGGCGCAGCAATCGTCCGACCCGCCGTCGTCCAGCCACTGGCGGTTGAACCCCATGAAATTCCGGAAACGTCCGTTATCCGGGTTCCACGCATGCGCAACGAATGCGGCGGCGGTGTAGGTGAGGCGTGCGGCCGTGTCGTGAGGAGCGGTGGCGGGACCGGGAGCGGGAGTGAGAGAGGGAGTGCGCGCCATGAGGGAGAGGAGGCGGGCGTTGTCATCGGTGCAGTAGCCATGGCGGCGGTCGGGCACGCTATAGGCGGAGTGCTGGATGACGCCGCAGTCATCGGTGATGCGGCGGAGCGCATCGAGGCTGGGGCGCGAGAGGGTGCGGAAGGCCTTGTCCTGGCGGATGCGGTAGTCGGTGCGGCAGGACTGTGCGAGCTCGATGGCGGAGCCGGCGACCTTGCGCCAGCGCGATGGCTCGCCATAGCGGTAGGCGCGGCGGGCGAGCTGCTCGCGGCGGATCTGGTCGGAGAGGAGGCTGGTGATCTCGCGTGCGAAGCCGTTGCTGTCGCCGAAGGGTACGAGTGCGCCTACGCCATCGGCGAGGGCCTCGCGGGCGTGCCAGTAGGGGGTAGAGATGACGGGCTTGCCGAGCGCGATGGCGTAGCTGAGCGTGCCGGAGGTGATCTGCGCCTCGGTGAGATAGGGCGTGACGTAGAGATCGGCGGCCTGGAGGAGGTTGACGAGCTCATCATCGCCGACGAAGCGGTTGACGAAGCGAAGGTTGGCGGCGACGCCGAGGGACTCGGCGAGAGCGACGAGGCTGTCGCGATACTTCTCACCTTCATTGGCGATGAGGTGGGGATGGGTCGCGCCGACGACGAGATAGATCGCATCGGGGTGCCTCGCGATGATGTCCGGCATCGCGCGGACAACGGTCTCAAGGCCCTTGTTGGGAGAGAGCAGGCCGAAGGTCATGAAGACCTTATGGCCCGCGAGGCCGAGCGCAGGCTTGAAGGCCTCGGGCGAGGCGAAGGGGCGCTCAGGCGCGCCGTGCGGAATGACGAAGACCTTGGACGGGCCAGCATTGTGCACGCGGGCGAGGATGTCGGCGCCGGTCTCGGACATGACGATGATGGCCGACGCGCGCTCGATGATCTCGTCCATGACGCGCTTCTGGGAAGCGTTGGGTTTCTCAAGCACGGTGTGGAGCGTGACGATCACCGGCATCTTGAGACGGCGGAGGAGCAGGAGAAGGTGAGCGCCGGCTTCGCCGCCGAAAATGCCGAACTCGTGCTGGACGAAGGCCACTTCCGCGCCGGACTGGTTGAGCTGGTCGGCAATGGCGACGTAGGCGGCAGGATCGTCCTGACTGATGGTGTGCGTGACTTCGGGCGGGAAGTCGTAATCGGCCTTGCGGTCGTCCATCGCGACAAGGCTCCAGTGCGCCTTCGGCAGCTGGTCGCGCAGGGCGCTGAAGGTGTCGCGCGTGAAGGTGGCGATGCCGCATTTGCGCGGCGGGAAATTGCCTATCATCACGGCATTGCGGATAGGCGCAGGCCCGCGGGCCGCATCACGAAAACGCGGCTCTATTGGCATTTTTTCAGGCCGGACCTTTTCCATGCGAATTGGCGCGCCTGAATCGGCGCGAGCTTCAACATTCAGAGCATCAAAACCCATACGTGAACTCGTGGTGAGGTGAGCGATTATCCCGGACCGAACGCCTGCCGCGCGGGGTTGGTTCCCCAAGGTGAACGCAGGCGCAATAAACCCTTGTGCGAATGCTCAAAAGATAGACGCGGCTGCTCTGGACTCGATAGCGGAACCGTGTGCGGGCGCGTTTCGTTCCGCTCTAATCAGACTTTCCCCATGGAGATTGGAATGGCCGAGCGCGCCAGCGTGAACGCGGAGAGAACTGCGGCCCAACAGAGGAAAATCCAGCGCGAGGTCGATGCGAAGGACAAGACAGAGAAAGAAGAAAAGGCCCAGGCTAAGACGTCGGGCGCCATGCAGGCTGGCGCCCGCAAGTATCCGGCGCCGCCTTTTCCTGAACAGCACCAGACCAAGCCTGGATCAGAAGAGATGCTAGAGCCTGCACCTATGTACGATGCGCCCTTTTACAAGGGCTCGGGCAAGCTGGAGGGCAAGGTTGCCCTCATTACTGGTGGAGATTCGGGGATCGGGCGCTCGATCGCCGTGCTTTATGCGCGCGAGGGGGCGGATGTGGCGATCGTCTATCTCTCGGAGCACGAGGACGCGGAGGCCACGCGGCTGGCGGTGGCGGACGAGGGTAAGGAGTGTCTGCTGCTTCCCGGCGACATTTCCGATCCGAAGTTCTGCGAGGAGGCCGTCGCCAGCACGGTGAAGAAATTCGGGCGGCTGGATGTGCTGGTGAACAATGCAGCGTTCCAGGAGCATGTCGCGGACTTTGAGGACCTTACCATCGAGCACTTCGACAAGACGGTGAAGACAAACCTATACGGCATGTTCTTCATGTCGAAAGCGGCGGTGAAGGAGATGAAGCCGGGCAGCGCCATCGTGAACAATGGCTCCGTGACCGGGCTGATGGGGAACAAGGAGCTGCTGGATTATTCGATGACCAAGGGTGGCATCCACGCCTTCACCCGCTCGCTGGCGACACATCTTGTGCCCAAGGGCATCCGCGTGAATGCGGTGGCGCCGGGGCCGGTGTGGACGCCGCTCAATCCTGCGGACAAGTCGGCGGAGGATGTGGCGCATTTCGGCGAGCAGACGCCGATGAAGCGGCCGGCTCAGCCCGAAGAGATCGCGCCGGCGTTCGTGTTCCTGGCTTCGCCGCAGACGTCCAGCTACATCACTGGGGAGATCCTGCCGGTGATCGGAGGATATGGCGGCGGCTAGACCCGCAACGCCAATCCCGGCCGGATAGCCGCCGCCCTGATTGCGCTCAACGACACCGCTAGAGCGACGAAGGCCACGACGATCAGCATGGCGATGGGAAGGACAACCCAACTGAGATTGGTGCGGTAGACGAAGTCTGACAGCCACTGATTGGCGACGGCAAATCCCGGGGCCCACGCGATCAGGGCGGCGATGGCGGCGAAGATAAGGGCGCGGCCGATGGCGAGGGCGCCTACCGCGTAGGGTGAGGCGCCGAGAGCTTTGCGGATACCGATCTCTCGGACTCGGCGGCGCATCTCGAAAGCGGAGAGGCCGTAGACGCCGAGCCCTGCCACCGCGATGGCGACAAGCGCGAAGGTGGTGACGGCGCGCATGAGCTGGAAGTCGGCGCGGTAGGAAGCCTCCAGGGTCTGGGCGAGGGGGCGCAGCTGGACAGACGCGTTCGGCGCGTTGCCGAGATAGTCGCGCCAGGCCTGGGTGAGTTGGGTCTGGACGCTCTCAAGCGATGCCTTGCCGATTTCAACCACGGCCTGGTTGCCGCTCTGGGGCATGAAGATGATCGGAGAGACGGCGAATTTCAGCGGGCGGGAATTCCAGTCTTCGACCACGCCGATGATTTCGAGGGCGTACTGCGAGTTTGGCTGGCTCGCGATCTGCTGGCCGATGGCTTCATCAGGCGTCTGGACGCCCAGCGATGGAAGGATGGCCGCCGACACGACGACCGGCACGCGCGCAGGGCGGACCGGGCCGGCGCCCATATCATCCGACGTCATGAAGACCATGGTGCGGCCTTGCCCGTCGGTTTGCACAGTCGTCTTCATTCGCGCCTGCATGGCGGTGTTGTAGTCGCTGAGCGCCTTGTCGTAGGCGGACGCTGCATCGAACATGCGGCCAGCGACGAGGCGCGATCCCATCGTCTGCAGGAAGTCGAGATCGACGCGCATCATCGTCGCCTCGCCGAGCTTTTCACCCTTGGCGGACCTTCCGAACGGCTGCAGTGCAGGCTCGCCGCCGATCAGCAGACCTTCGAAGAAGGCGGGCTGCGAAATGTCGGTGGTGGCGCGCGAGAGAATGGTGCGCACGCCTGTGCGGCAACGCATCTGCATCTTCGCCAGCTCTTCCTGCGGCATCTGGGGCGAGAAGGGGCAGGGGGCGAAAACCTGATAGCGGTCCTTGGTCTCGAAGCCGAGCCAGCGGTTCTCGATGAAGTTCGCTTGCGCCGTCATGGTGAGCGAGACGATGAGGAGGCCGGTGGCGGCGCTGATCTGCAGGCCCATCAGCCCGCCGGTGACCCACTGGCTCATGCGGCCGGGTGAGGCCGAGCCGCCTTCGCCGAGTGCGGTGCGCGGGCGCGTGTTGGCGAGATAGAAGGCCGGATAGGCGCCGACGGCGAGCGCGAGCAGGGCAAAGATGACGAGGCTTGAGGTGAGGAAGACTGGATCGAACAGGTCGAACAGTGTCTCGGGCTGGCCGATGGTGCGCGCGAACCAGGGGTGCAGCAATTCTGCGAGCAGAAAGCCGATGACGAGCGAGATGGCGGTGACGATTGCGGATTCGGCGAGGTAATGACGCACGAGCGCGCCCTGGTCGGCGCCCAGAACCTTGCGGACCGCCACTTCGCGGCGGCGGCGGAGCGAGCGGGCGAGCGACAGCGTGACATAGTTGAAGGCCGAGACGATCAGCAGCGCGATGGCGGCCGTGCCCAGCGTAGCCAGGAGCTTGATGTCGCCTGTCGAGACGAACGAGGTGAGTTCGGGCCCGCCTAGATGGATGTCGAGCAGGGGGACGACCTTGTAGTCGTAGCGCGGGTTCGTCATCGGGAACGACATGCCGCCCGGGCCGGTTATCGTGCTGGTCTGTTTGGCGGCTTCATCGCCCGCCGCCTGGGCGGTCTGTTTGAGGGAGGCGGTGAAGTTGTCCGGATCGGCTTCTGACTTGGCGCGGATGTAGATTGTCGCGGGTGTCCCGTTGTTCCAGCCATTGAAGCTGCGGGGCATGCTGCTGTTCTGTGCAGCGTTGTCGGCGGCGGTGATCTGCTCGAGCGTGCGGACGCTGCTGATCGCCTCGAAGCGGAGATGAGTCGTCTGCGGCGGGTCCTTGATGACGCCGATGACGCGGAAGGAGCGCTTGTTGGCGCCTTCGGTCATCTGGCCAACGGGCGAGACATCACCGAAGACGCGCCTCGCCGCCGTCTCGGTGATGACGATCTGGTTCGGCTCCTTGAGGCCTTCGGCAGAGCCCTGGACGAACTGCAGGCCGAACAGATCGAAGAATTCGGGATCGACATAGATCGAGCCGGCGGGAGCCTGGCGCGGCGGATCGCCCGGCATGGGCGGCGTGGTGGGAATGGAGGGATCGGGCGGGAGGAGGGACTGGCCGCGGAAAACGCCGGCCATCATCTCGACGTCCGGCAATTTCTCGAGTGTTTCGCGCATCGGGGCGGGCACGGTTGTCTCCCAGCGCGGCATGCCGCCGATGCGCATGCCGGGGCCGAAGGATTTTTCGTCGAGGTCCCGCGTCAGGATGTAGGTGCGGTCTGCCGCCGGGATCCAGCGCTCGAACGAGAGGTGCTGCTTGATGTTGGCGCCGACGAGGAGCGCGCCGCAGCAGCCGATAGATAGGCTGATGATGGTGATGAAGGAGAAGAGCGGGTTGGCGACAAGCGAGCGCCAGCCGGTGGTGAACCAGTGCAGGATCATTGACGTCCCCCTCGCCCCTCTAAGATGGGGTTGTCAGGCGGTCCTCGGCGCGGAGCTGGGCCGGATGGCCGCGGCGCGCGCTGTGTTGAGACCGACAGCGTGCGCAACAAAGGTGAGAATTATGGCGGTGGCAAGGAGCAGGGCAATTAAGGCCTTGTCCGTACGGTACACATAACCGGCAAGCCATTGTCCGGACAGCCAGTAAACGGCCGGCCCCAGTATCAATCAGGTCTCAGGGCGATGCTTGGCCGGATGGCCGAGGCGCGTATGGCGTTGAGGGCGACCGCCACGGCGACGAAGGCGAGCACGGCTGCGGTTGCAAGCGGCAGGACGGCGAGCCCAAGTTCCGTGCGGTAGACGAAGCCCGTCAGCCATTGCTGGGCGATCCACCAGCCGAACGGCCAGGCGAGCAGCGTCGCTATACCCGCGAACATCAGCGCGCGGCCGATGACCATGCCGGCGACCTTGCCCGGCGTGGCGCCGAGGGCCTTGCGGATGCCGATCTCGCGCACGCGCCGGCGCATCTCGAAGGCTGAGAGGCCATAGACGCCAAGGCCTGCCACCACGATCGCAACGCCGGCAAAGCTGACCAGCGCCCACATCAGGCGGAACTGTGACTTGTAGGCGTTGTTCATCGTCTCCTCAAGGTCGCTGACGGTGACGCCGATCTTGGGATTGCCGAGCATCTTGCGCCATTCATCCTGCAAGGCCTTCTGCACCTCGGCGACGCGGCCCGGCTCAACTTCAATCACTGCGGCCTGGCCGAGCTGTGGGACGAAGACGACCGGCGTGACCTCATAGGTCAGCGGGCGCTGGTGCCAGTCGTCGATGACGCCGATGATCTCGTAAGGCGTTCTCTGGTTTGGCTTGAAGGCGAAGTTCATGCCGATGGCTTCGTCCGGGGTCTTGGCGCCCAGGGACGTAAGAAGGGCGCGCGTGACGATCACAGGGATGCGCGCAGGCGGCGCCGGCATGGTGGATGGATCGGGCGGCGGTTGGCCCGGCATGGGCGGCGGGCGCGACATCGCGATCTTCTGGAACTCGATGTTGGCGCGGTCGTATGCCGAGTTGGAGTCGAAGTAGCGGCCGGCGAGAAGCGTCGTGCCCATGTTCTGGAGAAATTCGAGATCGACGCTCATGCGCGCCGTGCGGCCGATCTCTTCGCCGGCGGCAGTGCGGCCGATGGCTTCGGTGTTGATTGTCTCCGACGGGAGCGTGCCGTTGTAGAAGTAGGCCTTCAGAATCCCCGGCGTCTTCGAGATGACGTCTCGCGACCCTGTCGAGCACACGCGCATGATGCGCTGCATTTCCTGGTCCGAGGGGCGCTCGGAGAACTGGCAGAAGAGCTGGGCCTGATAGCGATCCTTGACGCTGAAGCCCATGCCGCGCGTGGCGATGAAATTGGCCTGCGTGACCATAGTCGCCGAGATGATGAGGAGGCAGGCGGCAGCGGCGATCTGGATGCCGAGCAGGCCGGCGGAGACGGCTTGTCCGATCCGGCCGGGCGATGCCGTGCCGCCTTCGCCAAGACCGGTGCGCGGGCGCACGGCGGCAAGATAGAATGCAGGGTAGGCCCCCACCGTCAGCGCGAGCACAGCGAAGGTTGCGAGCGCAATGGCGATGAAGGTCGGGTCGGTGAGATTGAACATCGTCTCCGGCTGGTTGATCGTGCGCGCGAACCAGGGGTGGAGGAACCAGGCGGCGACGAAGCCGATCGCCAGAGAGATCGCCGTCACGATGCCGGACTCGACCAGGTATTGCTGCACCAGCTGGCCGCGCCCTGCGCCGAGCACTTTGCGGACGGCCACCTCCCGGCGGCGCCGCAGCGATCGGGCAAGCGAGAGCGTCACATAGTTGAAGGACGACACCACCATCAGTGCAGCCGCGCCGGCGGCCAGCGTCCAGACCAGGGCGGGATCGCCGGAGGAGGATGCGGCGAAGGTGAAGTTGATCTTCTCGGGCCCGGCCAGGTGAGATTCCAGCAGGGGCACGAGCGAGTAAGTCATTTTTGGCTGTTCCATCGCGACGAACATCGAGTCGGAGCCGGAGGAGGCAGGCGCGGTCTGCTTGGCGCCTTCCTCGGCCGCGAGGTTGAGGGTGTTCGCGGCCATCGGGATGAAGGTCTCGAGGTTCGTGCCCTCGGACACCTTGATATAGTGGAAGCCGCTCCACCACCGGTTCCAGTTGGTCTGGTAGGCCGGGCCGATGTTCTGGCCGACCATCTGCATGGTGCGCAGGCCGGCGAGCGTCTGGAACACCATGTGCGTATTGGCGGGCAGGGTCTTCACGACGCCGATGATGCGAAGCGTGTGGCCTTTGACCCCCTCGACCGTCTTGCCCACAGCAGACGCCTTGCCGAAGAGACGCTCGGCGCGGTTCTGGGTGATGATGATGGCGTCGGGTTCCTGCAGCCCTTCGGAAGATCCTTCGACGAACTCCATCGGAAAGACCTTGAAGAAGTCCTCGTCGACATAGACTGTGCCGGGAAGCGGGGCGCGGGGCGGATCGCCGGGGGCGGGCGGGCCTTCGTTCGAGCGGCGGTCGAGTTCGTCCTGGTCCGACTTGAAGAGGGCGGTGGAATATAGAAGGCGCGTCTGCGCCTCGACGCCCTGCACCTTGCCGCCGATGGCCGCCTTCATCGGAAAGGCGACGGAGGTCTGCGGGCGCGACGCGCCCGGGCCTTCGGTGCGCGACGTGGACTGGATGCGCTGCCCATTGGGGCCGACCATGATCGGCCCCTGATCCTCGGTCGTGCGCGTGACGATCAGGATGCGGCCGGCATCCTTGTGGAACCGCTCGAACGACATGTGCTGCAGGATGTTGGATCCCGCCAGCAGCGCGCCGCAGCAGCCTATCGACAGGCTGATGATGGTGATGGCCGAGAACAGCGGATTGCGTATCAGCGACCGCCAAGCCGTCGTAAACCAATGGAGGATCATCCCTGCATGTCCCCTGTCTGCAGATGTCAGATCATACTTCGAAAGATCATTTTGGCCTTATCAAGGCTGAGCACGATGCGTTGAGGATTATGCCGCTGTCCTAAGGGCGAAGCTCGGGCGGATCGCGGCGGCGCGGGCGGTGTTGAAGCCGACGGCAAGGGCGACGAAGGCGAGGATGATCAGGCTTGCCGCCGGGAGGACAACGGGGCCGAGGGAGGTGCGATAGACATAGGTTTCGAGCCACGCGCTGGAGACCCACCACGCGACGGGCCAGGCAAGGAGGCTCGCCATGCCGGCAAAGCGCATCTGCCTCCAGAACATCGCGCCGGCGACGCGGGCAGGTGATGCGCCCAGCGCCTTGCGGATTCCCACTTCACGCACGCGGCGGCGCATGTCGAACGAGGAGAGCCCATAGACGCCGAGGCATGCGACGAAGATCGCCAGCATGGCAAAGCCGATCACGGCCCCCATCATGTTGCGGTCTGCGGCGTAGGCGTTCTGGAAGGACTGGGCCAGCGATGCGACTTCAAGATGGAATGTGCCGCGTTCGTAGGCGAAGCCTTCGGGCGGAGTGAGGGCCTGGAGGACGGAGGGAAAATCCTTGTCGTCGATCTCCGCGATGACCCACATCAATGTGCCGCCGGGGATAAAGACGATGGGCGAAACCGCAAACTTTAGCGAGCGCTGGTGCCAGTCTTCGACAACGCCGATGATCTCGTAGCTGGTGGTCCAGAAGCTGTTGGCGATCATGAAGCGCTTGCCGAGCGCCTGTTCGGGCGTATTGGCGCCTACCACGGATAGCATGGCGCGGGTGACGACGACGGGCACGCCTTCGAATTTCTGCTTGGGATAGTCGGGAAAGGCGTCCATCAGGATCCGGTCACGGGCCGAGTTCGGATCGAACATGCGGCCGGCGAGAAGTCTTGCGCCTGCTACGGACAGGAATTCGGTATCCACCGCCATGCTGAAGCCCTCGCCTGCGACGCCGGGACGGCCGGGTATGGTGATGGGGCTTGGTGCGCCAGTCGTGAAGACGCCGGGATTGGTGCTCCAGGCGACGCGCTTGATGCCGGGCGTTTCGTGCGCGACGCGGTTCAGCGTCGCCGTGCAGGACGGGCTGAAGGAGGCTTTCACGGCGCTCATCGCAACCGGGCACGGCGTACGGATGGAATAGAGGTTGGTCGCGTTGAAGCCGAGCGGTCGAGCAGCGACGTAGCGGGCCTGCGCCACCATGGTGAGCGCCGTCGCGAGAAGGACGGTTGCTGCCGCGATCTGCAGGCCGAGCAGGCCGTTGGTGATGTGGCGCCGCAGACCGCCGCCGCCATCCTCTGCATCCTCGAGGCCGGTGCGCGGGCGGATATTGGCGAGATAGAGCGCAGGGTAGGCCCCGACGAGGACAACGAGCGTGAAGAATGCAATCGTCACAGCGAGAAGAAAGGCCGGGTCATACAGGTTGAACAGAAATTCGGGCTGGCCGAGCGTGCGCGCGAACCAGGGCTGCAGCAGTTCGGCCAGAGCAAAGCCCAGGAAGAGCGAGATGGCTGTCAGCAGGCCGGCCTCGGCGAGATAATGGCGGGTGATGGCGCCGGTACTGGCGCCCAGCACCTTGCGCACGCCGACCTCGCGGCGCCGCCGCAGGGCGCGCGCGAGCGAGAGCACGACATAGTTGAAGCCCGACACCGCCAGAAGCGCCAGCGCCGCGCTCCCCAGCACCAGCAGCATGGATATCTCGCCAGTGGACACAATGCCCGTGGTCTCGCGCGGAGCGAGGTGGATCTGCGTGAGCGGGATGGCGGAAACCTCGATCAGGAAATCTTCAAGCGACATTGGCGGCATGCCGCCTTCGGCCACCTGAGCGCTCATGCGCGGCAGGATGGTCTTGAAGCCCTCAAGATAGATGGCGTGGATGATGGGGTCGGCCTCCGCGATGAAGGCGCTGCGGTCGACGCCCGGCTTGATGCGGATATAGAGGCCGCCGGTCAGGATTCTGCCAAAGGCCGTGTAGTTCGCAGCCGCAGCGCCGGTTTCGGCAACGCCGGAGATCACGGTGTAGTCAAACATGGTCGGCTGTGGCGGTGGTTCGATTACGGCGCCGACGCGCAGGGTGGCGCCCTTCACGCCCTGCAGCGTCTTGCCCAGGGCCGGCTGGTCGCCAAACAGCGCGCGAGCGCGGTCTTTGGTGAGGACAATGGATTCCGGAGTGGCGAAGGCGGTTTCCTTCGTGCCTTCCACGAAGCGATATTCGAACACATCAAAGAACGAGCGGTCCACGACGACGGCCTCATCCTTGGTCGGCTCGCCCCTCTCATCGGCCAGCGGCGAGGAGACGGAGGCGACCATCGTCATCGCCTCGACGTCCCTAAGCTTCCCCTCGATCAGGGGCTCAAGGCCCGGGTTGACGGTGTAATCGAATGTGCCCGCGCGCGCGAAACGATTGCCTTGCGCCATGGGGTGTTTCGAGCTGGGGTTCGGGCCTGAGCGCGTGCGGACGAGCACAATATCATCCGCGTTGGCAAAGCCCTGTTCGAAGGACATGTGCTGCTTGATGTTCGCGCCCGCTAGCAGCGCGCCGCAGCAGCCGATCGACAGGCTCACGATCGTGATCAGCGAGAACAGTGGATTGGCGATCAGTGAGCGCCAGGAGGCGGAGAGCCAGTGGAGGATCATGTCCCTGTCCTCAGGTTGCTGTTCTCAGGGCAAAGCTCGGGCGGATGGCGGCGGCGCGTGCCGTGTTGAGGCCGACGGCGAGGGCCACGAAGCCGACCACGATTGCCGATGCGACAGGCAGGACAACCGGGCCTAGCGAGGTGCGGTAGACATATTGCTCAAGCCATCCATTCGAGAGCCAGTAGGCGATGGGCCAGGAAAGAACACTGGCGATGCTGGCGAACATGACCTGCTGGCCCAGCACCATGCCGGCAACCTTGGCCGGAGTGGCGCCGAGGGCCTTGCGGATGCCGATCTCGCGCACCCGCCGGCGCATGTCGAAGGCGGAGAGGCCATAGACGCCGAGGCAGGCAACGCCGATGGCGATGCTTGCAAAGCCCAGCACGGCGTACATCAGGCGCCGATCCGCCGCATAGGCATTCTCGAACGCCGTCTCAAGCGGCCTGATCGTGAGCCGCACGAACAGACTGCCGTTGACGAAGCCCTCCAGCGGCGTGAGCTGTCTGGTGACGTCGTCCAGGTTCGCCTTGTCGATCTCGGCGATGACATTCATGAACGTGCCGCCGGGAATGAAGACGATCGGCGCGACCTGGTATTTCAGCGAACGCTGGTGCCAGTCCTCGATGACGCCGACGATCTCGTAGCTCTTCGTCCAGCGGGGTTCGCCGATCATTATGCGCTGGCCGATGGCCTCTTCCGGCGTCTTGGCGCCGAGCTGGGGCAGGATGGCTCGCGTGACGACGACGGGGACGCTGTCGAAGAGCTCGGCGGGATAGGTGGGGTAGGCATCGAATATGCGGCGGTCGTAGGCGGAGTTGGCGTCGAACAGCCGGCCGGCGAGCAACTTGGCGCCGGCAAGCGGAAGAAAGTCTGGATCGACCTGTTCATAGATGCCCGAGCCGATCTCGGCCGACTGGCCCGCGCGCATGATGGGCACGGGCTCGGATGTGGTCAGGATGGACGGGTTGTCGGCATAGGCCATCCGCTTGATGCCCGGGGTTTCGCGCACGGCGCGGTCCAGCATCTCGCTGCACGGCTGGTTGGCGCGGGCGTGCTCGTCGGTGGAATCAACGCTGCAATTGGTGTTGATCGCGTAGAGGTTGGCGAGGTTGAAGCCCAGCGGCCGGGCGGCGACATAGTTCGCTTGCGCCGCCATGGTGAGAGCGATCACAAGCAGGATCGAAGCGGCGGCAATCTCAAGACCGAGAAGTCCGCGCGTGAGGAGGCGGCCGACACCGCGCCCGCCTTCGTCGGCGCTGCTGTCGAGCCCGGCGCGCGGGCGGACCCAGGCGAGATAGAGAGCGGGATAGGCCCCGACGAAGAGCGCGAGTAGGACGAAACCCGCAAGACTCACCGCGAGGAAGACAGGATCGTAGAGATTGAACAGGATTTCCGGCTGGTTGAGCGTGCGCGCGAACCAGGGCTGGATGACCTCCGCAAGGCCAAATCCCAGCGCCAGCGAGATGGCGGTGATCAGCCCCGCTTCGGCGAGATACTGGCGCATGAGCGCGCCGCCGCTGGCGCCCAGCGCCTTGCGCACGCCGACTTCGCGCCGGCGGCGCAAGGATCGGGCGAGCGACAGGATGATGTAGTTGAAGGCCGACACGGCAAGCAGCGCGCCGGCGCCTGCCGCCAGCGTGCTGAGCATTGTACTATCGGCGCCGGAAACGATGGCGCCGCCCGTCGCCTCGCGCGGCGAGAGATGGATGCTGGTCAGGGGCAAAAGCGAGACGCGCGTCTCCATGTCGTCGGGGCCGAACGTGACGTTCATTTTCTTGAGCTCGTCGGCCCGGGCGGTGACCATGCCGCTGACCCCCTCACGGAAGACAGCGTCGATCAGGTGGTTTGCGGTTGGAATGAATGTGCTGCGGTCGGCGTCCTTCGCGATGCGGATGTAGTGCCCGCCTGAACTGGACCATCCCCATTGTTCTCCGCCGTATTGCGGGTCGAGGAGGCGGCGCGTCGCCATGCTGGCGAGCACCTTGTAGTCGAACATGGTGGGCTGCGGCGGATCCTCGACGACGGCGCCGACCCGCATCGTGTGGCCCTCCAGGCCACGCAACTCCTTGCCCAGCGCGGGCTGGTCGCCGAACAGTTCCTTTGCGCCGGATCGCGTGAGAACGATCGAGTTGGGCGCAGCGAAGGCCGTGCCACGGTTGCCCGCGATGAAGGTGTGTTCGAAGACGTCGAAGAAGGATGCGTCGACAAAACGCGTGGAAATCCGCCTGGTCTCGCCGCGCTCGTCGGCCAGGACGCTGCCGCCTGAGATGACGCGGGTCTGCGCGACCATGCCGGGCAGCTTGCCCTCGATGGCAGGTTTCAGCGCGACATGGACGTTGTAGGAAAACTCGCCTTCGCGGACCGGCGGATTGCCGCGGGCGAGGAATGTTCCCGGCTTGGCGTCGTACCGCGCTCGCAGGAGCAGGATCCGGTCCGCATCGGCAAAGCCACGCTCGAAAGACAGATGCTGCTTTATGTTGGCGCCGGCCAGCAGCGCGCCACAGCAGCCGATCGAGAGGCTGGCGATGGTGATCAGCGAGAACAGCGGGTTGGCGATCAGCGAGCGCCAGGCGGTAGAGAGCCAGTGGAGGATCATGCTGCGGTCCTGAGTGCAAAGCTCGGGCGGATGGCGGCGGCGCGGGCGGTGTTGAGGCCGACGGCGAGAGCCACGAAGCCCACCACGATTGCCGATGCGACAGGCAGGACAACTGGGCCTAGCGAAGTACGGTAGACATATTGCTCAAGCCAGCCGTTCGAGAGCCAGTAGGCGATGGGCCAAGAGAGCATACTGGAGATGCCGGCGAACAGAACCTGTTGCCTCAGCACCATGCCTGCGACCTTGGCCGGAGTGGCGCCGAGGGCCTTGCGGATGCCGATCTCGCGCACCCGCCGGCGCATGTCGAAGGCGGAAAGGCCATAGACACCCATTCCCGCCACCAGCATCGCCAGCCCGGCAAAGCCTGTGACGGCGCCCATCAGCTTGCGGTCGTCATCATATGACTTCTCGAACGCCGTCTGCAGCGGCGTCACGGTGAGTTTCATCATTTCCGGGCTGTTCCCCTGCTGAGCTCCGGTGGCGAAGCCTTTCAGAAGGGTGAGCTTCTCTTGCACGCTCGGCAGATCGGTATCGGCGATCTCTGCGATCACCATCATCATCGTACCGCCGGGGATAAAGACGATCGGCGAGACTGCGTGGCGCAGCGAGCGCTGGTGCCAGTCCTCGATCACGCCGACGATCTCGTAGCTCTTTGCCCATCGTGTCGTCCCGATCATGATGCGCTGACCGATCGCCGCCTCGGGCGTGGCGGCGCCGATAACCGGCAGGGTGGCTCGGGTGATCACCACAGGCACGCTGTCGAAGGGTTCTGCCGGATAGGTCGGATAGGCGTTGATCAAGCGGCGGTCGAACGCGGAGTTGGCGTCGAACAGCCGGCCTGCCAGCAGCTTGGCGTCTGCAATCGGCAGAAAGCCGGCGTCGACCGACATGGGGAAACCGTTACCGAGCGGCTCGTTCCCGCCGGGCCGCGTTATCGGCATGGGCTGGGCGTCGGTGAGGATTGACGGATTGGAACTGTACGCCATGGCCGTGATGCCCGGAGTATCGCGCACTGCCCGATCAAGCGCGGCCGAGCAGGGAAGGTTGGCGCTCGCGTGCTCCCGCGTGGAGCCCCGGCCGCAGCCTGTCGTGATGGCGTAGAGACCAGCGAGTTTGAACCCGAGCGGCCGCGCGGCGACGTAGCGGGCCTGCTCGGCCATGGTGAGCCCGACGGCCAGGAGCACAGTCGCAGCAGCGATCTCGAGGCCAAGCAGTCCCGCGGTGATCGAGCGGCCGATGCCGCCTACGCCTTCATCGCCGCCGCTTGCCAGTCCGGCGCGCGGCCGGATGTGGGCGAGGTAAAGAGCAGGGTAGGCGCCGACCAGGATGGCGAGCAGCAGGAAGCCGCCCAACGCTCCGGCCAGGAAAATGGGATCGTAAAGGTTGAACATGCTTTCGTCCTGGCCGAGCGCTCGCGCGAACCAGTTGTGCAGCAGTTCAGCGACGCCAAAGCCCAGGGCGACGGAGATCAGCGTCACAAGGCCGGCCTCCGCAAGATATTGGCGCGTCACCGCTCCCCCGCTTGCCCCCAGCACCTTGCGCACGCCTACCTCGCGGCGTCGACGCAGGGCCCGCGCGAGTGACAGGATCACATAATTGAACGCCGACACCGCCAGCAGCGCGCCGGCAACCCCGCCCAGCGTCATCAGCATTGTGACGTCGCCGATTGAAAAAATACCCGTGGCGTCGTGGGGCGACAGGTGGATGTCGGTAATCGGCAGCAGCGAGACGCGGATTTCCACGTCTGTCGATTTGATGAGCGGCAGTCCTTCCTTCGCCAGCTGTGTGTTCATCTCCGGCATTCCCGCCATCATCCCGCCCGTATACGCCGCCTTGATTGCTGCGTTGGCCGTGGCCATGAAAGTGTCACGGTCGACATCGTCGGCGGCGCGGATGTAAAGGCTGCCCGGCCCGAAGCTGGAGCCCCACCTCATCGTCGCAACCTCGCCGTTGCTCCAGTTCAACAGGCTGGCGAGCATGTCGAACCGCAAGTGGGTCGTTGGCGGCGGATCCTTCACGACGGCGCTGATCCTGAATGTGCGCCCCTCTGTACCGGGAACTTCCTTGCCCAGTGCGGGTTCGCCGCCGAAAATCTGCTTCGCCTTGCTTTGCGTGAGGATGATGGAGAGCGGCGCGGCAAGCGCCGTCGCAGGATTTCCTTCCACGAATTCCATGTTGAACACGTCGAAGAAGTCAGGCTCGATCAGGAAAAGCTTGCCTGGGATTGACTCGCCATTCTTGTCGAGAAGCGGAGAACCGCCAAAAGTGAGTAGGCGCGTCAGCGCTGCCATTCCGGGCACTCGGCCCTCGATTGCAGGTTTCACTGCAGGGCTGAGTTCGTAGGGGAACTCGTTGTCGCGCACGGGCGGACGTCCCGATGCGAACATCGTTCCCTGCGCCGGGTCATCGCGCATGCGGGCCAGAAAGATATGGTCGGCATGGGGGAGGTGACGCTCGAACGAGAGGTGCTGCTTGATGTTGGCGCCGGCAAGGAGCGCACCCGCGCATCCCACGGACAGGCTCGCAATGGTGATAGCTGAGAACAGCGGGTTCGCGATCAGCGAGCGCAAGGCAGTGACAAGCCAGTGGAGGATCATCCTGTAGTCCTCAGGGCAATGTTCGGCCGGACGGCCGCCGCGCGCGCGGCGTTGAAGGAGACGGCGAGGGCGACGAAGGTGATCACGAACAGGCTCGCCACCGGCAGCAGCGCCGGCGCCAGTTCGGTGCGGTAGACGAAGCTCGAGAGCCACGCTCCCGCCGCCCACCAGGCGATCGGCCAGGCCAGGAGCGAGGCGATCGCCGCCGACAGCAGCGATTGTCCAAGGACCATGCCGGCCATCTTGGCCGGGCCCGCGCCCAGCGCCTTGCGGATGCCGATCTCTCTTACCCGCCGGCGGATCTCGAACGCCGAAAGCGCGAACACGCCCAATGCCGCAACGCCCATGGCAAAGGCGGCGAAGCCCGCCACTGCCGCCATCAGGCGCTGGTCCTCCCTGAAGGAAGACGTGAAGTCATCATCGAGCATCACCAGTTTCCGGATGAAGGGCGTGCCCGGCGCGGGCGGGCGGCCGGGCGGATTGATGTCGCGGATTGCGTTGCGCACGGTGAGCTGCGCCTCCGGGGTAGTCTTGACGATGATCTGCATGGTCCAGCCGCCCGGCGTGAACACGATGGGGTCGATGGCGTGCCGAAGCGTGCGGCGATGCCAGTCCTCCACCACGCCCACGACCTCGAAGGCGCGCACGCCCCTGGCATAGGCCGGCATGGCGAATTGCTGGCCGATCGCCTCCTGAGGATCAAGCACACCGACCATCGGCAGGAAGGCGCGCGTGACGACGACCGGAACTGTGTCCGCCTGAGCCGTGTCGAACCCGATGCGCTGGGAGAGCAGCTGCCGGTCATAGGCTGAGCTGGAATCGAACAGCCGCCCCGCCAGCAGCCGTGCATCCATCGTCTGCAGGAAATCGGTCTCTACCGCCACGCGATGCGTCTCGCCCAGATGCGCCGATTGTCCGGGCCGGGTGACGGAGGCTGAACCCAGCGTGTCGGCGAAGAGATCATCCGTTCCCCCACGGGTGACGGAGGCGACGCCCGGCATGGCTTTGATCCTTTCCACGAGAGGCAGGTCGCAGGCCGACGCAGGCAGCGCCGCCCCCGCCTGCTCCGGTGTTCCCGGCGGCGGCTTGGGCTGCGGCGGAGGCGGGCAGACAATGCCCACGGCGAGCGTGTGCGACATGTCATAGCCCAGTGGGCGAGAGGCGACATACTGCGCCTGCGCCGCCATGATCAGGGCCACGGCCAGCAACACCGTTGCTCCGACGATCTGCAGACCGAGCAGCCCTCCCGACACCACGCGCGTCACGGGTCCAGGCGCCGACATGCCGGTCTGCTCCAGCGCCTGCCGCGGACGGATGTGCGCGAGATAGATCGCCGGATAGGCGCCCACGACGAGCGCCAGCAAGACGCCGCCCGCCAGCGCTCCACCCACGAAGACGGGGTCGTAGAGGCTGATCAGCTCTTCCGGTTGGCCGATCGATCGCGCAAACCACGGATGCAGCAGCTCCGCCAGGGCAAATCCCAGCGCCAGCGACAGTGCGGTGATGACGAAGGACTCGACGAGATAGTGGCGCATCACTGCGCCGCCGCCCGCGCCCAGCACCTTGCGCATCGCCACCTCGGGCCGCCGCCGCATCGAGCGCGCCAGCGACAGGGTCACATAGTTGAACGCCGACACCGCGAGCAGGGCGAGGGCCGCGCTCGCCATGGCAACCAGCATGCCGGCCTCGGCGCTGGAATTCACTCCGGAGGTCTCGAAGCCGGCGAGGTGCACATCGGGCAGGGGCAACGAAGAGTAACGGATCTGCGCCCCCGCGGGGACGCCGTCATCGTCTTCTTCCGTGCCGTTCGGGTAGGCCCGCGCGGCGCCCTGGTCCAGCGCGATGGCCATCGCGGCCTGGAAGTCGGTGACTTTCACGCCGGGCTTCACCCGCACATAGTGGCCGCCGACCCAGTCGGCATGCCAGTTGGTGGCGTTGCGCGCCATCACGTCCGGGCGGTGATAGCTGAAGAAGTCCGAATGGATCTGCGAGGTGGCAGGCATGTCGCGGATCACGGCGCCGACCTTGGTGCGCATGCCGATCGTGGAGTTGGCGCTTACGCCCGTGGCGAACAGCTTGTCGATCCAGGGCGGCGCGCCATAGAGCTTGTGCGCCAAGCTCTCGCTGAGCACCACGCCATCATTGCCTGCGCTGCCCTCGATGAAGGTGAGGCCGAAGAAGTCGAAAAAGTTGCGCTCTATGCGCAGGCCCCGGATCTGCTCGCCATCCTGTCCCGGTTCGGAAGGAAGGGTGAGCCGGTCTTCGCCGACCCGCGTCTGATCGAGAAAACCGGGAACGGTCTCGACGGCCCCGTTCTCCGCGTAGAGCCAGATGTTGGCGGCGCGAGGGTTGGCGTTGGCGGCCGTCTGGAAATGCGGCCGCACCAGGAGCACGCGCTCCGCATCCGGAATCCAGCGCTCGAAGGCCAGATGCTGCCGGATGTTCGACCCCGCCAGCAGCGCGCCGCAGCAGCCGATGGAAAGGCTCGCGATCGTGATCGCCGAGAACAGCGGGTTGCTGACCAGTGATCGCCACGCGGTGGAGAGCCAGTGGAGGATCATGCCGCAGCCCTGAGGGCAAAGCTCGGACGAATGGCGGCGGCGCGAGCGGTGTTGAGGCCGACAGCGAGAGCGGCGAAGGCGATAACGATGACGCTGGCCAGGGGCAGAGCGAGGAGGCCGAGCTCCGTGCGGTAAGCGTATAGCTGCAGCCAGGCCGAGGAGAGCCAGAGGCCCACAGGCCAGGAGGCGAGGCTGGCGATGGCCGCAAACAGAACCTGTCGGCCCAACACCATGCCGGCGACCTTGGCAGGCGCGGCGCCGAGCGCCTTGCGGATACCAATCTCGCGCACGCGGCGGCGCATGTCGAAGGCGGTGAGGCCGTAGACGCCAAGGCAGGCGACGAGAATGGCGATGCCGGAGAAGCCCAGCACAGCGAGCATCAGGCGGCGATCGCCGGCATAGGCGCGCTCGAAGGCCTCCGACAGCGGTGTGAGCTTGGGTTCGGGAACGCCATCGCCCGCGAGCGGCGGCACGGCCCTGATTCGCTCCGTCACCGCGGCGAGGTTCTCCGGCTTGATCGAAAGGATCGGCGAAAGTTCGTCCACGCCGGGGAGAAAGACCAGCGGGGTGGCCTTGTAGCGTAGCGAGCGCTGCTGCCAGTCTTCGACAATGCCGACGATTTCGAAAATCCCGGCGCCGCGCGGGCCGACGCGCATGCCGATCGCCGCTTCAGGTGTTTCGGCTCCGATCATGGGCAGGATCGCGCGGGTGGCGATGACCGGAATATGACCATCAGGCGGGCGGACCAGGCCGGTAAAGTTGTCGATGTACCGCCGGTCATAGGCGCTGTTGGCGTCGAAGAAGCGCCCGGCCAGAAGCTTGGCGCCAACCATCGGCAGGAAGTCGGTGTCGGTGTTCAGCGTCGACGTCTTGCCGGCCGTCAAGTCCACGCCCTCAAGGCTGAACTCGCTGGTTTCAATCACGTCAGGATCCGCGATGACCCCGGCGACCGCCGATGCCGCGTCCACGCCTGGCAATGCCCGCACGTTTGCCAGCCGCTGCGCGCGGCATTGGGCCAGTTCGATCGTGCCGCTGGCGGTGACGCGTGTTCCGCCGCCGGGAGGATGCGTGACCTGAACGCACCCATTGTTCATGAGGTACATGTTCTCGGTTGTGTACCCGAGCGGGCGTTGGGTGACGAAGCGGACCTGCGCCGCCATGGTGAACGCGAGCGTGAGAAGCACGGACGCTGCCCCGACCTGCAGAGCGAGCAGGACGCTGGTGACGGTGCGGCCGATCGGGCCGAGGCTGTCGCCGCCGGAGTTTTCGAGGCCTGCGCGCGGTCTTACCCCGGCAAGGTAGAAGGCCGGGTAGAAACCGACTGCCAGAACCAGGAAGATCAGTGCAACGCCTCCTATGCCCAGGAACCAGCGGTCATAGATCGCGACCAGGCCATCCGGCTGGGCCAGTGCGCGGGCGAACCAGGGCTGCAGCAGTTCGGCGAGGCCGAAGCCGATGCCCAGCGAGATCGCAGCGACGACGGCGGCCTCGGTGAGATAGTGCTGCACCAGCGCGCCCTTGCTGGCGCCCAGGACCTTGCGCATCGCCACCTCCTTGCGCCGTCGCAGAGAGCGCGCCAGCGACAGGATGATGTAGTTGAAGGTCGAAACGCCAAGCAGCGCGATCGCCGCCCCGCCCAACGTCGCAAGCAGCAGCATGTCTCCGCTGGAAGGAAGGCCGGTGTTCTGTGGGCCAGCCAGATGAAGGTCGAGCAGCGGTACGAGCGTTACCTTCGTGACCTGTGACCGCTCCGCGCCATCCGGGGCCATGCCGTTGCCGGTCTGGACGACTTTGGTGAAGCCATCTTCGAGGACAGGCGCTCCGCTTTCAAAAGTAAAACCCGGTGCAAAGCGGACAAACTGCGAGCCGTGTATGACGGTCATCCAGTCAGCGTTGCGTGGTCCTGCAATGCCGATCATTGATACATTCTGGCCCCGCGTGGCGGCGCGCGGCCCGGCGATCACATCGAAGTCGAATTGGGTCGCCGCGGGCAGGTCGTGCAGCACGGCTCCGACCTGCACGGTTCCCGCCACGAGCGGCAGGGCCTTGCCGACAGCGTCGGTTGTGCCGAACAGGCGCCGGGCGAAGGACTCGGTGATGACCGCTCGACCCGGCGTGGCAAGCGTTTCGGCGGCATTGCCGGAGGCGACGGGGAATTCGAACACATCGAAGAAATTGGGCTCGACACTGATCACCTTTGGCGGATGATCTGGCGAAGCGTCCTTGAACGTCAGCCTGCCCGGAAAGACGACAGTGTGCGCCCTGACCTGAGAGAAGCGCTTTGCATCCAGGGCCGAGTAGAGCGAGGGCGCGGCAAGGCCGGCCGCATAGACGCCGTCCGGCCTCTCGGCGCCGCCTGTTTCCATGGCGTCCTCGATCAGGCCCTCTTTGACCAGCATCGTCACCTTGGCGATGTTCTGCGCATCAGGCACCCAGCGTTCGAACGATAGGTGTTGCACGATGTTCGACCCGGCGAGCACTGCGCCGCAGCAACCGATCGAGAGGCTCGCAATGGTGATCAGCGAGAACAGCGGGTTGGCGATCAGCGAGCGCCAGGCGGTGGAGAGCCAGTGGAGGATCATGCGGAGACCTGATTGCTTCGTAAGTGTCGCGATCTAACCTGCGATCGGGGTCTTGAATTCCGCCTCGGTGATGAAGCCGTCCTTGTTGGCGTCGCGCTGGGTCCAGTAGTTTTCCAGCTGGTCGGCGAAGCCGAGCGTCTTCAGCACTTCGGCGTATTCGGCCTTGGTGAGCTTTCCGTCCTTGTTCTTGTCCTGCGCCTTGAAGGCGGCGAAGCGCTGCTCGTCCGTTGCGGCGGCCTGAACCGACACGCTGGCCCCGCCGGAGCCGCCTAACCCCGCCGCCATCTCCGCTTCCGAAACAAAGTTGTCCTTGTTGGCGTCCGCCCTGGTCCAGGCGGTCTCGCCCGCGCCCGGGGGCGCGCCGAGCGACTCGGCCATCGCGAGGAACTCTGCCTTGCCGAGCTTGCCGTCCTTGTTCTTGTCATTGGCCTTGAAGGACGCCACGTCGGGCGCGCCGGTGCGCCTCACCATCTGGACGCCGGGCTGCGAGCTCAGCGAGGAGGCCAGCTCCGCTTCGGTGATGAAGGCGTCCTTGTCCTTGTTCGTGGCTGTCCAGGTTGCGTCTGCCTGGGGTGTCAAGTTCTGGGCCTTGACGAGCGCCAGGTACTCTTCCTTCGAGAGCTTCCCGTCCTTGTTTGCGTCGTGTGTCTTGAAGTTCATCAGGACCTTGATGGCCGGCGGCGCGTTGGCGGGAAGAGCGCCGCCGGACGAGCCGTTGATGATCGTGACGGGCGGGGCTGCGGTTACGACCTGCGTCGAGAGCTTGTTGCCGGCGTCGAGCGCGGCGAGGAATTCCGTGTCCTGGAGGAACGTGTCCTTGTTCTTGTCGGATTGCGGGAAGATCACATCGGCCTTGTCGTCAAAGCCGTAGGAGCGAGCGACGACGCTGAATTCTTCCTTGGCGATCTTGCCGTCCTTGTTCTTGTCATTGGCCTTGTAGGTGGCAAGGCGCGGATCCTTCGGCGCCTGGGCCATGGCTGGGCTGGTTGCGCTCACTGCGAGAACTGCGGCCAGTGCGAGACCAAGGCTCT
>DASYKO010000141.1:0-3353 GCA_035995285.1 Hyphomonadaceae bacterium
CTTCCGCCGCACCTACAGCTTCGATCCGACCACCTGGAAGGTCAGCTTCCGCATGACGTCCCGCGTGAAGCCGGATGGCGATAGCAACGCTCGCTCGCCACGAAAGACACGCGAGCCCGCCGCTCGCCGCCGCACGCGTCCATTCGCCTACCGCATCGAAGCGTTGCGCCGCGCCATCAAGTACCGCGAGGATTATGTCGTGCGCCATGTGCGCCGCCTGACGCGCCTTGCCACAGCCAACAGCGCCGCCATCGCGCCCGCCGGCGAGGATCCATTCGCGTCGAAGCCTGTCCGCGCCCTGATCTCATACCTGCCGGACGCAATCGCCACCGCGATCGAACGCATCCTCTGGAGCCCAAAGTACGTCGAGCCCGGCTAGGCGCCCCGTCGGCATTCAACTCCCGCAGTCGCCCATCCAACCCGGAAGCCCAGCTTCCGGCGCCGCGCTCACACGCCCAACAGAAGGATCAGTACCCCTGCCCCACGCCGCCATCCAGCGCCAGGTCTCCGGCCGCGATCGCACGCGGAACCTTCACCTGCTTGGCGACCTTCTGGACGTTCGTGCGCGTCGCGGGCTCGCAATAGGTCTTCTTGGCCGAGACTTCGACCATTTTCACGCCCGGGCCGTACTTGCGAAGCAGCGAACGCTCATTGCAATTGCGCTCCGGCGCCTGGGGGCGGCAGGAGAGATTGCCGCCGGGAGCGTGCCACAGGGCCTCGCCCTTGGCGCATTCAAACGTCTCGCCCGAGGCAAACGTGGCGGCGCCGTTCTCGACCTTGCCCATCGTCACCTGCATGTGCGTGCCGGCGATGCAGCGATAGAGTTCGCCCTTGAAGTTGGAGCGCACGTCGCGCGAGTCGTCGGTGCGCGAGGCCGGATGCGGCGTGCCCTTGTCGTCGATGCACATCGCCTGCACGGGGCGCATCTGGATGTCTTCGATGATCTTGTCGATGCAATAGTTCTCGGTCATCGCGACCTCTTCCTCGACCGTCTTGGTCTCATACCCGCCATCGAGGGTGAGGTTGGAGATCGAACTCTGGGCGACGCCGGAATTGGAATAGTAACCGCCGCCGCCACCGCCGAAGGCATAGCCCCCGCCCGAAGCGCCGGAAGAAACAACGATGCCCGCAGCCGTCGTGGCCGAGGCGCTTGCAGCTGCATAAGCGGTAGACGATGCGCCGACGCGGACGTTCGCCGCGGCGACATTCACGCCGGGAACATTCACGACGACATTCTTCGGTGTCTGGCAGCAGGAATTATGCGGCGGAGGCGGCGGCGGGGGGCTCGGCGGGCGGCATGTTCCGCACTGCGCGTTGGCCACGGCGGCCAGGCTCACGGCGGCCAAAGCAGCCACTCCGGTCCCGATCAGCGTGTGTCGCCATGAAACGGTCATCACGAGCCTCCTTCGGGATAATCCCGGGCCTCGCCTCACGGATGCAGGCTCGGCGCCAGTTTCTCCCCCAGCACGGGAAAATTGACGCTTTCGGACCTGTTTTCCCCTTCCGCGGGCGTGGCGCATTCAATGCAAAAAATCCTTTGTCCGCGGGGGATTTCGGCCGTTCGCGCGACAGGGACGGACGACCTATGGAAGGCATGAAAGCCCATCCGAATACCCAAGCCGTGCTCGACGCGTGGAAACGCCTGTCGGACGGCCAGCTGTCCGATGATGGGCCGACTACGGACGATTATCCCGGTGTCGTGGGACGCCTGTTCGTCCTTAACCAAGTTTCCGAAGCCGACTACGCCTTCCGCCGTGTCGGCTATGCGCTCGAGCGCCTGTTCGGCCGCGCCCTCGCCGAACACTCCTTCCTGTCGGTCTGGGGCGAAGGCGACCGGCTTCTTGTTGCAGCTGCTCTCGGGTCCGCCGTTGCAGACGCAGGGCCAACCCTAATCCATGCCCGCGGCGAGACGCTCGATGGCCGCCGCGTCGATCTCGAATTCGCCCTTGCCCCGCTGATCGGCAAGACGACCACGTCCAACCGTTTCCTCGGCCTCTGCCAGGCCGTCACCGCCGAAGACGGCCTCGCCGGCCGTCCGCTGCGCCGCCTGCAGGTGGTCGCCATCTATCCCCCCGCGCCGGACCTTCGCCCGTCCATAAGGCTGGTGAGTTCACGGTGACCGAGCGCCCGCCCTACTGCCTGTCCCGCCAGCATCCAGAGCTGGCCTCGCGCAGTCCGGCGGAAACAACTCCGATCACCCATCGAGACCCGCCGCCCTCGGCGACAAATCCCCAGCAAAACGCTTCGAAATCGCAATCCGGATCGAGGCCCGGCAAGGGTTTGTGAACCATTGCCCGTTAACGCTTCTCCCAAAACTGGGTGGATTTCGTCCACCCGGGGGAAAGCCGGAACGCCATGCAAGCTGCCCACGCCCTCAAGCCCTCGATCAAGCGCGATGAGAATTTTGATCGCCGCAAATTCCGGCGCGTCAGCTGGGAAGTTCGCGTCCGCGGCCTCACGGCCGAGGGCGAAGAGTTCGAATGCAACACCGTCGACGTCGCCGCCGGCGGCTTGCGCATCAACCTCGCCCGTCCGATGAAGCAAGGCGATAACCTGGTTCTCTACATCGACGACATCGGCCGCGTTGAAGGCGTCGTTGCCCGCGTCCTCAACGAGATCGGCTACGCCATCGAATTCCGCGTGCCGCCGAGAAAGCGCGACAAGATCGCCGACCAGCTCACCTGGCTCATCAACAAGGACAAGCTCGGCCTCTACGATGATCGCGAAGCCGAACGCCGCACCGCCGGCGGCCAGGTCGTCGCCACCTTCGGCAGCGGCATCTCAGTGTCCTGCGCAGTCGTCGACGTCTCGATCTTCGGCGTCGCCCTCAAGACCTCCGGCCCCCGCCCCATGATCGGCGAACGTGTCCAGGTCGGCGAACGCGCCGGCACCTGCGTCCGCTATGTCGACGGCGGCTTCGCCATCGACTTCCGCACGATGCACGGCACGGATATTTAGCTCACCTATCCCTAGCTCAGGCCGCTGTCCTCAAGCATCGACGCGTATCGATGCATGATCGCCTTCACGCCCATCAGGTCTGACAACACGCCCGTGCGCATGGCGTAGGCGGCGTAGCGCAGCGGGCCGGCCCAGTAATACATCTCCGCATGGTCAGCCATGCGAGGCCAGCCATTCCCCCCTGCCCGGGCATAGCGCAGCATCAGGTCTTCCATCGCCTCGCGTCCGAGCGCGGAGAACACCGGCGTGAAATCGCGCGCGATGTCGCCCACCTCTGCATCCGCCCAATCCTCGATCCCCACCAGCTCATTGTCCGAGCGCACCAACAGGTGCTGCGGATAAAGATCGCCATTGATCAGGCCGGTCGTCGGCGGCCAGAAACTGTCGTCGTAAAG
>DASYKO010000142.1:0-10802 GCA_035995285.1 Hyphomonadaceae bacterium
GCGCGCCTGTCCACGCGACGAGCGCCGCGAAAACCACGTCACGGAAGCCTACGATTACGTCGATCATCGGGCTGACCCCTTACCCGGAAGGTTGTGCGGCGGTTGTCGCGCAGCATCAAGGCGAAAATTCGGCGCAGGGCCCGGATTGCCGGGTTTTGTGGGGTGGAAGGCACGGAGTTAATGTGGGGCGATATCTGCTGAAGCCGGGATCAAAATGAAAAGCGGCGGCTTTCGCCGCCGCTCTCCGTATTCAACGTCAGGCTGCTCTACCGATACCGCCACAGGCGGGTGGATTGCTGGACGACGTAGACATTGCCGTAGCCGTCTGCGCAGCGCTGCAATTCGACGTCTGCCGGGCGGCCGCGCCAGTAGGCGTATTCGCGATCCCAGCGGCATTGGCCGGGGGCCAGACCATAGCTGTTGTAGTAGGCGGGCTCGCGGTAGCTGTAGTTGTCGTTGTACGGGCTGTAGCCCGCATAACCCGGCGAGCCGAAGATGAACCCAAGCGACAAGCTGGTGCGGTTGCGGTCGTAGCGGCGGTAGTCGTCGTGGCGGTTGTTGTTCCAGCTCCAGTTGTTGTTGCGGTTCCAGTCATTGTCGCCGCGGTTATTGCCGCGATTCCAGTCGCCGCCGCGGTTGTTGTTCCGGTTGTCAGGGCGGTTGTCGTGGCGATCGTTGCCGCCACGGTTGCCGGGGCCGCGATTGTCGTTGCGGTGGTCATTGCCGCCGCGGTTGTCGTGATGGTCGTTGCCTCCGCGGCCGCGGCCCTGCGCGAAGGCGGGGCTGATGGCGGGCGCAGCGACGAGCAGGGCGAGGCCCAGCAGGATGGACTTGCGGAGCATGGTTCTCTCTCCCGAAAACAAAAAGACGGTGCGGACAGTCTCGATTCCTGCTTGAAGGCTGGATGAACGACCCATTCAGGCAGGTCGGTAAGGCCTTGCCAGCAACCCTCTATATGGGCTCGGCTGACGGGGAGTTGAGGGGAGACTTAGCCCATGAGTATTTGCCCATGAGTTCCGTGCTCGACCTTGCCCAGCTTGAGACGATGACATCCGGCGATGCGATGCTGGCGGTCGAGGCGCTGGGCATTTTCCGGCAGTCGGCGGACCTGTGGGGGCGGATGCTGGATGCGCAGACCGATATGGCGCAGTGGGCGGATGCGGCTCACGCCATCAAGGGCGCGGCGCGGTCGGTCGGGCTGATGCAGCTCGCGGATGCGTGCGACGTGGCCGAGAAGCTGGGCCGGTCAGGTACTGCCAGCGCGGTGCAGGCGGGGGTGGCGATTTCGACCGTGAAGGATCGTCTGGGCGAGGCGATGGAAGTTCTGGCGCACGTCGAGCACCAGCTGTCGATGCGCAAGTCGTTCCAGGGCGTGCGGGTAGATTAGCCAAACCTGCCCTCAGAAAGTGAACGTCACTTCCGAGAAGCCGTACCAGGGATCGCCCTGGCCGGTGGCGTTGGGGGCGTTCTCCATGAAGTCGCCCTGGCTAAGGCCCGCGAAGCCGATGGCGAGGCGGATGTTGTTCGGCACGAGCTGGTGGCGCCAGCGCACTTCCCAGTGCGTGCCGACTTCTTTGCCTGAGGCGCCGGTGGCGTCGCGCACGCCGGCATTGCCGAAGCTGTCGCGGGCGCTGTCGAGGCGGACATTGCGGACCGAGGCCATGAGCTCGTTGCGGCTGTCGGGCTTGAGGTCGATGCGCACGCCGGGGCTGTCGAGGTTGGTGCGCGCGATCAGGCCCCAGATGCTGGTGGGGCCGAGCTCGAAGGCGCGGTCGCCGAACAGCGGATCGAAGCGCTCGTCGGAGCCATCGTTGGGACGATCATCGCCTGAGATGAGGTCGTAGTAGGCGGAGACGCGCGGCGTCCACGGCAGGTCGAGCGTGTAGCCGAGTTCGGCGTGCAGCATGCTGGCGTCGTGCATGAGGTCGGTCGTGTCGGCGGCGGCGGTGGAGTTGCGGTTCGTGCCGGACTGGGCGGCGTATTCGAACTCGAAATCGAAATCGGATTTCTTCTGCGGCTTGCGCAGGCGCACGCCCGCGGTGGAGAGGTCGCGGTTGCGGGTCGGCTGGTTGGTCGCGTCGTTTTCCTGCAGGTCGTAGAGATAGATTTCCGCGAACGTGCCGAAGATGCCGGGCATCTCGACATTCCAGCCGAAGAAGGCGGCGTCCGCTGCTTCGTTGAACTCGACATCATTGCCAAGGACGGAGGGCACGTCGGTGGGCAGGCGGTTCACGGGCGAGGTGTAGAAGGCGAGGGCCTTGACGCCGCTCGAGTGGGTCCAGAGGGCGCGCACGCCGTCGAAGGCCTGCAGCGGGTTGCGCATGTTGGAGCGGGCGAGCACGCGGCGGCCGCCGACATCCATGGTGAAGCGGCCGGCGGTGATGTCGAGCGTGTCGCCCTTGATGAGAAGGTTCTTCGGGCGCCAGGACAGATACATCTGCAGCGGTTCGAGTGTGTCGATTTCGGCGGGCGATGAGCCGCCTTCATCGCCGCTGATGAGGCGGACATCCTCGAGTTCGCCGCCGATGATCAAGTCGGGGATGAAGTTGCGCGGGACGCTGGCTTCGATCTTGAGCAGCGACTGCACGGCGAAGTAATCATCGCCCCCCGTGCGGCCGGCGGTGAACTGGTTGGCGAGGCTTTCATAGCGCGGGCGGATCGAGCCGGAGACCTTCAGCCAGTCCGGCAGGTCGAGCGCGGTCTGCAGCCGCAAGGGTTTTTCTTCGGGTTGTGTTCCTGATTGCTGGGCAAGAGCCGGAGCGGCCGATACGCACGCAACTGCTGCGAGCGCGACGAAGGCCAGCGTTGTGGGCGAAAGAAGTTTCATCACCGAACCCGTCCGTTCTGGTTTTCCGCTCTGGTCGTCTGCTCTGGTAGTCTGGGGGGTCTGTCACGTTTCCCGCGGAGCGTGCATCTGGATTCGCCATGGACACGAAACGGCCGGGCGCACGCTGACAGTCATCTAGCCGCCGAAAGGTTTTCCAAGCGTTGCGGACCGGCCGCGCAATCCTTTCCCGCGTCTTCAGCTGTGTGAAGACTTTCACTCGCGATAGGCAACCGTCACGACAACGCCGTCGCCGCCGACAATGAGATAGAGGTCCTTCAGGCGGTCCATGCTCTTGAGCGGCCAGTTGCCGAAGAAGCGCTGGACCTTCTTCCAGGTCTGATGGTCGAAGAAGAGGCGCGAGCACCCTCCGCCCGCTGGTTCGCTGGCGCCGAATTCGAGCAGCGCCCAGACGCCGATCTGAGGGACAGCGCGCTGCTGCTTGCGCTGCCGGGCGTGGTGGGAGAGATCCGGTTCTTCGGGGGTCATTATGCTGCTCCCGGAAGAGTGGAGCGGCGCACGCGACGCCAGCTCTGGCCGGTGACGATGCCCCAGTTGCCGTTTTCGTTCGGGCGGCGCCAGCGCGGCTTTTCCATCTGCCAAAGGTCGGCGAGAGCCTTGTCGTAGTCTTCAACGACACGCTCGCTTCCCTTTGCGCCGATGGTGAAGCCGGGGCTCTTTGAGCGGGTGTCGCGCCGAATATCCGGCGTGAAGGCGGAGCCATCCTCGGCGACGGGGATGGAGATGTAGTCGTCGTGGCTGACATTGTCGTCCGCTTCGTCCGGCTCGGGGCTGGGTTCCTCTTGGCCCCAGCCGCGGCGCAGGGGGTAGAGGTCCGTAATCTTCCGCCACATCGAGCGGTTGAATTCCTTCTGGCCTTCGAGCCAGGCGGTGCAGACATCGTTCGGGATGAGGCCATCCTTGCCGGGGCGCGGAGCCGTGTCGCTTTTCGAGTAGGCGGCGTTCTGCAGCCGCTTGAGCGTGACGCCGGAAAGGTCGGAAAGCTCCTGGAGGGCGAGGGCGTCGCCTTCGTCGAACTTGATGCGGGCGCGGGCGCGCTGGCGGGTTTCGAGGATGGTCTTGATGACGCCCGTCGCGATGGCCTCGGCGGGAACAAATTTTTCCAGCTGGTCGATGCGCGCGCAGATCTGGTCGACCCAGGCCGGCGGATTCTGGAAGTCGCGCAGGCGTTTGAGGTCGTCGGCCAAGGCCGGGTTTTCGTGCAGCTCCACTTCGCGCTCTTCGTAGTGTTGCCAGATCAGGAAGATGCCGTAGTTGGCGAAGGCGTGGAGTTCCCGGAGGTCCTTGGCCAGTCTTGAGGTGTCGTAGAGCGGCTCGTTATCCCGGAGCGTCTCCCATTCCTTGCGCCAGCCACTGCCGTCTCCAGCGGTCTTGAACACGGCGGGCCAGTCTATTTCGCTGTCCGGATAGCTCGCGGCGAGGATCCGCTGGATGGCGGTCATGGCAAGGCGGGTGTGGACTTCGTCTCCGAAGACGAGGCTGAAGACGCCCTCGACGCTGGCGCGGATGGCGGCGACGAGTTCGGAGTGCTCGTCGTGGTAGTAGGCTTCCATGAAGCGCTCGTAGCGGGCGGTGTAGGCTTGGCGGAGGTTGGCCATCGGTCTTTCCGGTTTGTTTTCTGGGCCGGATTGCGTTTTGCGGTCCGGTCGGGCAGAAAAGTGTTCCTGCTTTGCCCGACTAGTTACGGCGAGAGCTGGCGACCGTCAATAGACGGGCAATAAATATTTTAGATTTGCCCGACTGAATGGGTTTGATCGCAGAGCGGTCCGGGTGCGCGGCCTTGGAGCGATTTACTAACTCTACAAAGTCGATGTAGTTTTCAGGACGAGGCGGCGCGGAATCGACGATCCGGCGCGCCCAGGACAGGCGCACTCAGGCGATGATCTCACAGAAGGCGAAGTATGCTTTGCGGGCCCTGGTGGCGCTCGCCAAGCAGCCGCCGGGGGCACCGACGTTCATCGGCGAGATCGCCGAGAAGCAGAAGATACCGAAGAAGTTTCTCGAGCAGATCCTGCTCGATCTCAAGAACCATGGTCTGGTCGCCTCGAAGCGAGGAAAGGCCGGTGGTTATGGGCTTTTGCGGCCTGCGGACACGATTTCGTTCGGCGAAGTCCTGCGCATTATCGACGGGCCGATCGCGCCTTTGCCGTGCCTTTCGAAGATCGCCTACGCGAAGTGCTCGGACTGCCAAGAAGAGGCGTCCTGCGAGGTGCGGCGGGTGTTCGCGCAGGTGGCGGATGCGACCCGCGGCGTGCTCGACCGGACGACGATTGCGGATGCCCTGGAGGCGCGTTTGCCGCCCCGGCTAAGGGATGCGGTTGCCTGACTTGTCCGGGGTTGCCCGGTTTGACAAACACGACCTGCGCACTAGCGTATTAGGTGTCTCCCGGAGGACTAATCATGCGTCTCAAGCTTATCGCGCTGGCCGCAGGGCTGGCGCTTGCTGCGTGTGGCCAGCAACAGGCTGCGTCCACGGCGCCAATCGAGCTGCTGAATGCGTCATACGATCCGACGCGCGAGTTCTATGAAGCGTTCAACGCGGATTTCTCGGCCAACTACAAGACTGTCGACGGGCGCGCCGTGAAGGTGAACATGAGCCATGGCGGCTCGGGCAAGCAGGCGCGCTCGGTGATCGACGGGCTGCCGGCCGATGTGGTGACGCTGGCGCTGCAGGGCGACATCGACGAGATCGCCAAGGCGACAGGGAAGATCCCGGCGGACTGGCGCTCCAAACTGCCGTCCAATTCCGCGCCCTACACCTCGACCATCGTGTTCCTTGTCCGCAAGGGCAATTCCAAGAACATCAAGGACTGGAGCGACCTGGCGCTGCCGGGCGTTGGCGTGATCACGCCTAACCCGAAGACATCGGGCGGGGCGCGCTGGATTTATCTGGCGGCATGGGCGTATTCGCTGAAGCAGGCGCCAGGGGACGAGACCAAGGCGGCGTCGTTCGTGGGTTCGATCTACAAGAACGTGCTGAAGCTCGACACGGGCGCGCGTGGATCGACGACGACGTTCACCCAGCAGGGCACGGGCGATGTGCTGATCACCTGGGAGAACGAGGCCTACCAGACGCTCGCCACGCCGGAGGGCGCGAACTACGAGATCGTCTATCCCTCGCTGTCGATCAAGGCGGAGCCGCCGGTGGCGGTGGTGCAGGGCAATGCGGAGAAGAACGGGCCGCAGAACCTGAAAATTGCGGAGGATTATCTCAAATACCTTTACTCGCCCTCGGGCCAGAAGATCGCGGCCAAGTTCTTCTATCGGCCGAGCGATCCGGCGTCGGCCGATCCCGCGGACATGGCGCGGTTCAAGCAGATCGAGATGGTGTCGATCGACGATCCGATGTTTGGTGGGTGGGCGCAGGCGCAGCCCAAGCATTTCGACGAAGGCGGGCTCTTCGACAAGATCTACCAGCCTGCCAAATAACGTTCAGTCAGTGACGTTCAGTAGATAAAAGAGACCAGTTCATGACGGCAGCGGCGCCGGACGGGGCGCAGACTTTTCGCTGGCGGCGGCGCAGCGTGCTCCCGGGCTTCGGCCTCAGCCTCGGGTACACGGTCGCGTACCTGTCTCTCGTCGTCCTGATCCCTCTTGCAGGCTTGGGCATCAAATCCGCGCAGCTGGGCTGGACGGATTTCTGGAGGCTGGCGACGGACGCGCGGGTTATGGCGGCGCTGAAGCTATCGTTCGGCGCGAAGTTGCTGGCGGCGATCGTGAATACTGTGTTCGGCGTGCTCGTGGCGTGGGTGCTGGTGCGTTACCGGTTTCCGGGGCGGCGCTGGCTAGATGCGGCGGTGGACCTGCCGTTTGCGTTGCCGACGGCGGTCGCGGGGATTGCGCTGGCGACGCTCTATGCGCCCAACGGGCCGTTCGGGATTTTCCTCGAGAGTGTCTTTCACGTGAAGGTGGGGTTCACCGCGACGGGCGTGGTGATGGCGCTGATCTTCGTCGGCCTGCCGTTCGTGGTGCGCACGGTGCAGCCCGTGCTGGAAGAGATTGATCGCGAGACGGAAGAGGTTTCGGCGACGCTGGGGGCAGGGCGCTGGCGCACCGTGACGCGCGTGATCATGCCGGGAATGCTGCCGGCCATCCTCACCGGCTTTGCATTGTCCTTTGCGCGGGGGGTGGGCGAGTACGGCTCGGTGATCTTCATCGCCAACAACCTGCCATTCCAGTCCGAGATCGCGCCCTTGCTGATCGTCATCAAGCTGGAAGAGCACAACTATGCCGGCGCCACCGCGATTGCGGCGGTGATGCTGGTGATCTCGTTCGCCATGCTGTTCGTGATCAACCTCCTGCAGGCCTGGAGCCGGAGGTATTTTGGCCATGTCTGAGGTCGCATCCTCTACGGCTCCTCCGGCGAGCTTGTCGGCGCCTGCGAAGAAGACGCGCCTGCGCACCGTTATCGGAGAGGGGCCGATCACGCGCTGGATACTGGGCGGGATCGCGATCGTGTTCCTGGCGCTGATGCTGATCGCGCCGCTGCTGGTGGTGTTCGTCGAGGCGTTCTCGCGCGGGATCGGCGTCTACTTCCAGGCGCTAGCCATGCCGGACACGATGGCGGCGCTGCAGCTTACGCTTCTTGTGGCGGTGATC
Source organism: Hyphomonadaceae bacterium (assembly GCA_035995285.1). GTDB lineage: Bacteria > Pseudomonadota > Alphaproteobacteria > Caulobacterales > Hyphomonadaceae > UBA7672. The sequence continues at coordinate 7,445 of DASYKO010000142.1, forward strand.
GCTGTGCCGGCGAACCTGGTGTTCGGCGTTGCCTGTGCGTGGCTGATCGCCAAGTTCGACTTCAAGTTCAAATCCTTCCTGCTGACGCTGATCGACCTGCCGTTTGCGGTGTCGCCGGTGGTCTCCGGTCTTGTCTTCGTGCTGCTGTTCGGCGCCAACAGCGCGCTTGGGCCATGGCTGGAAGAGAACAATATCCGCATCCTGTTTGCCGTGCCCGGCATCGTGATCGCGACGATCTTCATCACCTTCCCGTTCATCGCGCGCGAACTCATCCCGCTAATGCAGCAGCAGGGAACGTCGGAGGAGGAGGCGTCCGTCTCACTGGGCGCCAGTGGCTGGAGGACCTTCTTCCTGGTGACCCTGCCCAACGTGAAATGGGGTCTCCTCTATGGCGTGCTGCTCTGCAATGCGCGCGCGATGGGCGAGTTCGGGGCGGTGTCGGTGGTCTCCGGCCATATCAGGGGCGTGACCAACACGCTGCCGCTGCACATCCAGATTCTCTACGACGACAACAAGGCTGCCGCGGCGTTTGCCGTTGCGTCCTTGCTGGCCGCCCTTGCCCTTGTGACGCTGGCGGTTAAGAGCGTACTCGAAGCCCGGTTCGCCGGCGAACTTGCCGCCCAGCGGCGCCACTGACCGAATAGCTTCAAGGGTTTCATGGAAGTCCGCGTCGAAAATGTTTTCAAGAGGTATGTCGGCCTCGCCGCGCTCGACGACGTGTCGTTGGAGGTGGGCTCCGGCGAACTCGTCGCGCTGCTGGGCCCGTCGGGCTCGGGCAAGACGACGCTGCTGCGCACGATTGCGGGGCTGGAGCTGCCGGATTCGGGCACGATCTATTTCGACGGCAAGGACGCCGCCGGCTGGCGCATCCAGAACCGCGGCGTGGGGTTCGTGTTCCAGCACTATGCGCTCTTCAAGCACATGCGCGTGATGGACAATATTGCTTACGGCCTGCGCGCGCGGCGCAAGAACAAGCCCAAGGAAGCCGAGATCAAGCGGCGGGTGATGGAGCTGCTGGAGCTGGTGCAGCTGCAGGGGCTGGAGAAGCGGTTTCCCTCGCAGCTGTCGGGCGGGCAGAGGCAGCGCGTGGCTCTGGCGCGGGCGCTGGCGATCGAGCCGAGCGTCTTGTTGCTGGATGAGCCGTTCGGCGCGCTCGATGCGCGGGTGCGCAAGGATCTGCGGCGCTGGCTGCGCGAGATCCATGAGCGGACAGGACACACGACGCTGTTCGTGACGCACGACCAGGAAGAGGCGCTGGAGCTGGCCGACCGCGTCGTGGTCATGAACAAGGGCAAGATCGAGCAGTCGGCGACGCCGGACGAGATCTACGACACGCCGGCGACGCCGTTCGTGTTCTCGTTCATCGGGGAATCGAGCGTCATTCCGGTGAATGTCGAGAATGGCCGCGCGACGCTGGATGAGCGGCCGCTGAACGAGCTGAATGTCGGCCAGCTGCCGGATGGACCGGCCATGCTCTATCTGCGGCCCGAGGATGTGACGCTGGTGACCGACGGGGGTGTCGGCATACCGGGGTTGGTGGTGTCGACGCGGCGCATCGGAGGCATGCGGCGGGTGACGATCGAATGCGGACTGGCGCGGCATCGCATTGAGTTCGACACGCTGGCGGATATTCCGACCGCGAATTCGCAGCGGCTGATCATCTCGATCACCGGCGGGCGGGTCTATGCCGCCGGTGGCGAGGGATATGTGACTGAGCGTCTGGCGTCTTCCCCTACGGCGGACTTCAAATGGGCCCGGGCTGAAGGCTGGGAAGACCGCTAGACCGCGGTGGAAAGCGGCGTCCGGGTTTGCTAGCCTTGCAGCGGGACGGCTTAGTTGACTGGCCGCTCCGGGGACGAGCCGATGGCTCAGGACACCGATTTCGCACAGCGCTTCCAGCACCGGTCGCGGCTGAAAGTGTCCATGCTGCTCCTGCCGCGCGTTCTTTCGCGCACGTCCTTCCCGATGGGATTTCTCACACCGTTCTTTGTCGCTGCTCAGCAGATAAGGACAGGTTTCGATCCTGCGGGGCTTTGGTGGCTGGCCGCGGCGCCGGCGTGCTGGCTGCTGGGGCATGTGCTGTGGCGGGTGGCCGACGCCGACGCCTTTTCGATCAACCGGTCGGAAGCGAGACGAGACGACCGCGGGTTTTTCCTGCTGTTGCGCCCGTTCAAGGCTTCGGCGGCCACGGCTGTGCCTGGAGCGCCTGAAACTCCGGGGGTGATTGGCCACCTCTTTCCCGCGCCACATGCCATTATCTGGCAATACGGGGTGCAGCTGGCCTCGTGGGGGCGGCTGGTGACTGTCGGTCGTGTGCGTTTGCCGAAGCCGATCCTCACCAACGATACGGTCAGCGTGCGTGCGAAGGATCACAACTGGATGGTGATCGTGCGCGATCTCGCCGAACGCAGCCGTGCGATCATTGTGCTGTTCGATGAGGGGCGCGGCATTCTCGAGGAAATGAAGCATCTGAGTTCGTCCGGCCTGACCGACAAGACCATCATCCGGGTGGCGCCCGTGCAGCCGCAGGTGTCCGATCCGCAGGCCAGTCAGAAGCGCTGGAATGAAGCGCGGCGCCTTTTGCAGGGCGCGGGGCTCAATCCGCCGGAAGCAACGCCGGAGGGATTTCTCTACATTCCCAACCCGGATTTCTCCATCAAGCATTCGGCCCCGCTTCCGCAGGGCACGGAAGCGGCGCTGGCGCAGCTACTGGCGCAGATTGCGCCGGGCAAGCGCGATTCCTCTCTCAAGGATGCGATGAGGGCAGTGGACGCATTCGAGCGCCAGACATTCCGGGGCAAGCGCAAACGGCGTGAACAGGCGTTGCCCGGCGGCGCGTGACGATCGAGTGCGGGGCGTTGCCCAAGAAGCCTAGTTCCAGAGCTGCTTGAGCCGCTCGGCTTCGCGCTTGCCCTGGGCGAGGCCGGCTTCGAGGGCGGGTTCGCGGCGGCTGGGGTCCATCAGGTTCATGCCGAAGACGCTCATGGCGGCGGCGTCGGGGACGATGCTTTCCACCTTGGCGCCTTGTGCGCGCAGGATGTTGGCTTCGCGCTCGAGGCGTGGGCGCACCATGGGTTCGGCCATGGGGGAGGGGATCACGGCGACCACCAGCACGCGCGAATAGCCCGTGGCCTGGTCGATGCTGAAGGAGGAGCGCATGCCGCCATCCATCCAGCGGCGTGCGTTGATCGTGACCGGTGGGAAGAGGCCGGGGACGGAGCAGCTGGAGGCGATGGCGCGCACGAGATCGACCTTGTCGGACTTGCGCCAGATGTGGAACTCGCCGCTTTCCGCATCGACGGCGGTGCAGGCGAAACGCTCGGGCCAGTCGCCGGCGGCGCCCAGGGCAGTCATGTTG
>DASYKO010000143.1:0-6842 GCA_035995285.1 Hyphomonadaceae bacterium
GCTCTCTCCGTCCTGATGCGGCGAGCGACCACGCCGACCAACGCCCCGACATCCTGAAGCTTCGGACGTCTCCCAAGACCTCCCTCGTGTCAGGGCATGAGCATAGAAGCACGGATCGAAGCAGATAGGAATACCATCCTAATTATGCACTTTACAAAGCAGCCATCCTGCCCTATCTCTAGGAAATCGAACAGGACGCGCCGCCATGACCGCCAAAATCGCAGAGCTTCAGAAGCCGATCTACAACGATGAAGTCGCCGCTCAGGCGCACTTCGAAAAGGTTCGTTGGCCGCAAGGCCCTGTCTGCTTTCACTGCGGTTCGGACAACGTCACCCGCATGAGCGGCAAGACCGTCCGCACTGGCCTCTTCCAGTGCAACGAGAAGGAATGCCGTGGCCAGTTCACTGCCGTCATGGGGACCGTTTTCGAGAAGTCCCATATCCCGCTCCACAAGTGGCTGATGGCCACGCATCTGCTCTGCTCGTCCAAGAAAGGCATGAGCGCTTCCCAGCTTCACCGCGAACTCGGTTTCGGCTCCTACCGCACCGCATGGTTCATGGCGCATCGTATTCGTGAGGCCATGAAGCCCGGTGGCGATCTTCCGCCCCTCGGCGGCCCCGGCAAGGTCGTGGAAGCGGACGAAACCTACTACGGCAAGGCCGAAGGCCGCACCGTGGCGCCCAAGGGCACGCGCGGCAAACGCAAGGTCAACAAGAACTCCCGTTCCATCGTCGCCCTTGTTGAGCGTGGCGGTAACGTCCGCACCTTCCATGTTGGCTCAGCCGATCAGTGGACCGTCGAGAACATCATTATCGAGAACGTCTCGCCCGACACCCATCTCGCGACCGATGAAAGCCGCCTCTACACCCACGCTGGCGAACTCGTTTTCAACCACGACACCGTGAAGCACTCGGCTGGTGAGTACGTCCGCGATTGGGTCCACACCAACTCGCTGGAAGGCTACTTCTCGATCTTCAAGCGCGGAATGCGCGGCATCTATCAGCACTGCGCCGAGAAGCATCTGCACCGCTATCTCGCGGAATACGACTTCCGCTACAACTACCGCATCGCGCTCGGCTTCAACGACAACGACCGCACGGATGCGGCCATCGCTGGCACGGTTGGCAAGCGCCTGACCTATCGGCGGACTCACGCAGCCTGATTTCAGGATCAAGGCTGAGCGCTTCGCCCGCTACCGCAGGAAGCATCCGCCCAAGCCGAAGAAAATCAGAGTGCGCAGCTATCCGTTTCGGGATTGATCGCCCATCGAAACATCCCGAGAAGTTTTCCGGATGTTTCGGACCACCATGAAACCGTTGATGAGGGCGACGCCGGCAAAAATCAGCGCGAGGAAAAGGACGCCCAACCCACCAGCGCGCACTAGATCGACCGCAGACTGGTCTGACTTGTCCATCTCTCCAGCAACAATCAGGTCCTTCTGTAAGTCGAGTAGGAAACCAATTGCGCCGCCAGCAATCGTCAAGGCAACGCCGCCAGCGCCTGCGAGCGCGCCGAGGTGTCCCATCTCTTCATTGTCGACCATGTAGAACCGCTTGGTTCTCACGGTGTGGACAACCGATACTTGGCTGCCAGGTTTGGAGCGGGGCGCGCGCTTTGGCTTCCCAACCACGCCGCCCGCGTCGGGGGCATTTTCCGGAATTGGCTCTGTGGAAGGTGGCTCGGTAGTGGGCGCCAACCTTCCGCCCGCTTCCGGCGCCTCAGTGACTTCAGGGACGTCGGACACGTGGCGGCCCCCCACCAATGCCAGAGGTCAGCCCGTTTTGCGGCGGGCCGCCCGCCAAATAGCTGTTGAATGCGTTCGGAGGGCTGGGCGGGTCTGTTTGTCTGATCAATTGAAGAATGAGGGTTGCGAGTTCTCTTGCGTCGGTCTTCGACATCAGCACGGCGGAATAATACTTGGTCTCGTCCGTGACCTCGGGTGCTTCGCCGAAAGCTAGCCGCACTTGGCCGCCATGAATCGACACATACGCCCGGTTTGAATGATTGCTCGGGACCGCTCTCGACGCCTGATAATCGGGATCGTCTTCCAGTGCCATGCAATGCTCCGCCCTCTATTGGGCGGCCATTAGCACGAATCCTGTGAGTCCAAGACTCGGAATCTGGTACCATTTCCGGCATCTAGCTGGAGTTTGACTGGTGTTTTGGGAGGGACAACCGTGAGCAAAGAGCCAAAATCGCAGCGCGCACCGCAGCCTCAGGATCCACTAGGTCGGATTGCGGCGCTGGAGGACGAAGTCCGCGGACTGCAACTCGCGTTGGCTGTTTTCTTGGGGGAGCAACGCCTGATGCGTGATGACGGGAAAGAGTGGCTCGCTTCCCTGAAAGAGACGGCATTGGGCGGCCTTGCGAAAAGGAAAGAAAAGCAGGCGCCCAAAGTGGCCGCCTACCTCACGAAATTCTTCGACAACATCGAGAAAGGGATCGCCACCTTCATTCGGCGGCGGACAACGAACTAGCTTTTTGGCTCGGTGCTTTTCGGGCGCCCGCGCTTCGGTGCGTCTCCCGCATCCCGCCGCGCCTTGATTTCTTCCTTCAGTTTTTTCTGAGGCGTCGGTTTCGCAGCCAGCATGCGCCGCAAGACCTCGTCCCGCTCTTTGTCATCGGATGATTGAGCCATGATCTACCGCAGCCCGTTGGAGCACGATGAAGAATACATACGCCTTCTGGGTGTCATCACCGCGAGATGGTCCCTCCTAGAAGAAGGCATGATTTACTTCCTCGGGGAGCTACTCGGAGACGATGACACCGCACGTGAAATGTATCTCAGCACGGGGGCTTTCCGCCAGCGTACCGAACTCATAAAGGCGGCCTGTACCGTACAAATCCTAGATCCCGAATGGAGGGACAGGGCGCATCGTATGCTCGCCACTGCTTACGATGCGTTCAAGGTGCGGAACAGGATGGTTCACTCATCCTATCACGCGCTGATTGAGACCCCAGAGAAGGATCGCCTCACCACGCCATTTATCACTGGCGACCCCGTCAAGGACGGTGGGGTAATCCGATGGATTGGGCAGGGGCATCCTGGAAATCCAACGCGGATCAACAAAGGCGCCTACAAGTCTCATCTTGAAAAGCTGAACGTCATCCTGACGGAGCTGGTCGAAATAGCGGACGGCTTCAAGCCCGGAAAACGGCTCTTAAAATGGCAGCGACCGCCTCGTCGTAAGAAACCGTCAGACCCTCAGGCCCCTCAAGGCGGAACAGCTCCAAAGCGCCCGCGTCGAGCATCTTCCGAGTAACGCCAGCGGGAAGAGCGCCCTCGCGCTGCGGGGCGTCTTCTTTTGCCGGCCTGTCTTGTTCAGTTTGAATCACTGGAGGGCTGCTTTGTAAAGTGCATAATTAGGAATACCATCCTAGATGATTTTTTCGACATGTTCTGCTTCGTCGCGCGAATGCGAAGGCGAGTGCGGGACCGTAGGGTGCATTAGGGCGAAGCCCTTAATGCACCTCTTCGTTGGCATGGCGCGATCGCGCCTTCGAACGTACGTTCGTGGTCGCGGCGCGATGGTGCATTACGGCCTTTGGCCTAATGCACCCTACGACGGCGGTGCGACGAGCGAGGGTGTGCGTGTTGGCTAGCGCTGTTCGCGGCGGTGGATGTGTTGGACGGTCCAGTTGATTGCGCCGGCCATGGCCAGGCCGATCGCGAGGAACATCAGGCCGTGGCCGAGGATGAGGCCGAGGATTTCGGGGACTGACCGTGTTTCGCCGAGGAGATAGCGGGTGAGGGCGACCCAGGTTGCGCCCCAGGCAAGGCCGGCAAGGAGGCCTCGTTCACCAAAGACCTTGTACTCGGCACGCATGGTCACGAAACTTTTCTCGGTTTACCGGTGCGCCATTCTGGCGGCGACGAAGCAGTCTAGAAGATCGAGCTCTTGCGTTCGCTGACTTTCGCCGCGGCGCGGTCGTAGAGCATGTCGACGAGCTGGTCGGCGTTCTTGCCGTTCATGTCGATGCGGGTGGCGAGGTTGTTGTCCTTGAGGACCTTCTTCAGCTCCGGCAGCTTCAGCTTGCCGAACACGGCGAGGAAGCCCAGCTTTCCCGAGGCCGCGAGCTGGTAGGGGTTGGCGATGTCGGCCTTGGTCTCGTCTTCGAATACCACATTGCCGCCGAGCGCTTTCACAAGGCGCGCGGCCAGCTTCGGGTTCGTGCGAACCTCGCTGCGGAGTTCATCGAAGAAGCGGTCGATATATTCGACCGGCGTCAGTCGCGGACTTTCTGCCATGTCGAGCCCGTACGTTGAGAGAGGAAATCGGTGAAGCGTTCGGCGAGGCGCCGGACATCGCCGGTGACGCCCGCATACTTGCCGCGGAAGGTGTTGTAGCTGTCCGGCGCCGCGCGATCCATCGCGTTGAGGACGTGGACGGACTCAGGGATCACCGGGCCGAACCAGCGGTCTTTGAGATAGATTTCGCGAAGGTCGCTGGCGACCTGGCGCGCATACTTGGTGTCGCGGAAGCGTGTGATCAGGACGAAGTTGCGGTTCGGCAGGTCGGGCGCGATGTATTTGCCGACCCAGTCGGAGAACTGCTTCGTGCCCCAGGTGGAGACCGAGTCCGCGATCGTCGGCGTCACGAACATGTCGGCGATCGAGAGGCCGGCGCGGGCTAGCGGCGAGAGGTGCGGCGGGCAGTCGAGCAGGATCACGTCGTAGAGCGGCATCAGCGGCATGAAGGCTTCATGCAGGAATTTGGCGATGGCGTCCGACAGGGTCGTGGGCGTGCCGGCCTTGCCGTACCATTCCTCTTCGAGGTTGAGCTCGCGCAGGCGCAGCTGTGGGTGGGAGGGCAGGCTGGAGATCCAGCCGGTGCGTTTGTCGTGCTCCTCGGCGAGGCGGAGTTCCTCGAGCGAGACTGCGTTGGGCATGATGAAGGGCGCGGCCGAGGGCGGCTTGCCGGCCATGAAGTGCTGGAGGACGTGGTGGACGCCCTTGCCCTGGTCGGAGGCGTCTTGAACCCCGCGCTCGGTCAGCAGCATCTGGCTGGAGTTGGCTTGCGGATCGAGGTCGATGACCAGGATGTTCATGCCGTAGAAATGGGCGAGGCCATCGGCAAGCATCACGGTCGTCGTGGATTTACCCACGCCGCCCTTCAGGTTCGCAACGGCTGCGATAATGGCCGCCATATATGTTTCCAGTCCCCCTAGATCGGCTTGTCGGCCGAACGCTGGCTGCTCTTTGTGGTCGCAACTCCGCACGCCGCCCCCAACAGCAGCGCGTAGAGCCAGGCGACACCCGGCATGTCCAGCGAAGAATCCGTAGCCCCGTGCAGCACGAGCAGCAGGCTAGCGGCAATGGCAATCCGAAGGAAGGTGCGGACTGCACCCCTTTGGCCCATGGCGGTCACGATCCGCAGGTGGATGGCGCCGAGCACGGCAACCATGGCCAGAAAGCCCGCGATTCCGGCCTCGACCAGCCAGTGGGCGAGGACGTTCTGGGCCCCGCCGGGCGCCAGCATGGCTTTGGCGTTCTGCAGCGTGGTGGCTTCCGCGCCGACAACTCCGACCGATCCGAGGCCGTGGCCAAACACAGGTTGCTGCAGGAAGGAACCGATATAGGCGGTAAAGCGCTGCACGCGCGGGAGTTCAGCGCCGAGGCCTACGCCTGACGCTACGGTTTCATCGTGCAGCCAGCCGAGGGCGACGCCCCAGATTGCTAATCCAACGGCGGCAAAAGGTGCGATGCGGCTGGCGATCTTGATGACGAAGCCGCGATGCTCGCGGGTGGAGATGGCGCGGGTGTCCCACCAGGCGTGGAGCAGGATAACGGCGGAGGCGAGGAGCACGCCGACCTGCGATCCGGCGAGGACGAGGCAGGTGAGGGCAAAGCCGGTGAGGAGGAGGCCGCCCAGAGCGTCGCTGAGGAGGCGGCCGATCATCTCGGCGCGGGCAAGGGCTTCGGCGTCCATCTGCTTGACGACGTGGAGCACGCGGGTGGCGCCGATGAGGGCGAGGAAGCCGAAGAGCAACGAGGCGTCGGTGCGAGAGGTAAACGCATCGGCGATCGAGCCGGCGCCCTGGTTCGACATGCTCTGGGCGATGTGGAAGAAAAACATCCAGGCGCAGTAGACGAACGCGCCCCAGACGAGGCCGGCCCAGGCGATGTCGAGCGCGCCGCGGCGGCGGGCGCAGATGTAGCCGACGGTCCACACGGCGCCGGCGGCCATCAGGACGGAAAGGTCGGGCATGGCGCGGTCGAGCGGGCCGGCCCAGCCGGTGACGCCGAACGCCCAGATGAGGCCGCCGACGACGGCCATGCCGATGGTGACGTGCCTCGGTCCGGCGGTGATGGCGGCGCCGATGGCGGTGGCGATGAGGAGGGCGGAGAGGGTCAGGGCCGCCATGGGCTGGCCGGCGCCGAACAGGGCGAGCGACAGCAGCACGAAGAACACGGCGACCAGGGGAGGCACGAAATCGCGCAGGCGCGTGGTGTGGCTGCGCGAGCGCGTACGCGGCGCACTGCGCCAGCCAACGGCAACGTTCGGCGTGTTGTCGTTCATCAGCCTCGCCCCAAGTGAAAGAGACGATAGGCCGACGCAAGGATGAGTCCATTTCGCGCGTCTGGCGGAAGAATCTTACTCGCCTGCAACGCGCCGTGTGGCGCCAGCACGCTTAGGGAATTCGCGTGGCGGTTGTGCTGATTTGATGCATGTTAAAATTCTCTGTCCCGCGCACATCCCGCAGACTGTCCTCAATCAGGGCGCGTAGCTCTCCGGGCTGCTGGATGAAGGTGAGGTCCGGCAAGTCGAGCAGGCGTTTGCGGTTGGCGAGGATTTCAGCGCGGTGCTCGGAGAGATGCTCGATCAGGTCGGGCAGGTTAA
>DASYKO010000144.1:0-4487 GCA_035995285.1 Hyphomonadaceae bacterium
TCGCGAGGAACTCTGCCTTGCCGAGCTTGCCGTCCTTGTTCTTGTCATTGGCCTTGAAGGACGCCACGTCGGGCGCGCCGGTGCGCCTCACCATCTGGACGCCGGGCTGCGAGCTCAGCGAGGAGGCAAGCTCCGCCTCGGTGATGAAGCCGTCCTTGTCCTTGTTCGTGGCTGTCCAGGTTGCGTCTGCCTGGGATGTCAGGTTCTGGGCCTTGGCGAGCGCCTGGTACTCTTCCTTCGAGAGCTTCCCGTCCTTGTTTGCGTCGTGCGTCTTGAAGTTCATCAGGACCTTGATGGCCGGCGGCGCGTTGGCGGGAAGAGCGCCGCCGGACGAACCGTTGATGATCGTGACGGGCGGGGCCGCGGTTACGACCTGCGTCGACAGCTTGTTGCCGGCGTCGAGCGCGGCGAGGAATTCCGTGTCCTGGAGGAAGCTGTCCTTGTTCGTGTCGGACTGCGGGAAGACCGCATCGGCCTTGTCGCCGAAGCCGTAGGAGCGGGCGACGACGCTGAACTCTTCCTTGGCCAGCTTGCCGTCCTTGTTCTTGTCGTTGGCCTTGAAGGTGGCCAGGCGCGGATCCTTCGGCGCCTGCGCCATGGCTGGACCGGCAACGCCGGCGGCGAGCATCGCGGCAAGGGCGAGGCCAAGTTTCTTCGACGTCAGCATGATGCTCTCCATTGGGGACGCGAAATTCCCGCCCCGAAGTCTTCTGGCCTGAAACTGTTCCGCATCTCCGGACGGCTCACCAGGGAGTGAGCCAGCGACGGGATGAAGGAGAGAGACGCTGCGCTGGGTCGATATCGCGCGGCGCTTGCCGGTGTCGCTGCCTCTCGGCACGCCCGAGAGAAAGACGCGTTGCGTGGCGTCCGGACCGGCAAAGGGATAAGGCCGAAAGCATGGCCCGCGGCGCACTGCTTGCGCGGCCAGGCTTCAGGCAAAGTTTCAGCGTGCTCGCCCATGGGCGAACCTTCCGTGGCTAGTTCTCATCGACCCTGGGTGGAAAGGCTATCTGCGGTGTTCGGCGACGACTTCGCCGTCGAACAGGTTCACAGTCCGGCGCGCATAGGCTGCGTGCTCGGCCGAGTGCGTGACCATGATGATGGTGGCGCCCTCATTGTTCAGCTTGGTGAGGCTTTCCATCACCTCTTGCCCGTGATGGCTGTCGAGGTTGCCTGTCGGCTCGTCCGCCAGGATGACGCTGGGGTTCGAGACGATGGCGCGCGCGACGGCGACACGCTGCTGTTGACCGCCGGAGAGTTTCGACGGCCGGTGCGAGGCGCGGTGGGAGATGCCCATCTTCTCCATCGCCGCATCCACGCGTTTCTTGCGCTCGCCCGCGGACACGCCGCGGTAGAGCAGGGCGAGCGCGATGTTCTCGCGCACACTCAGGTCTTCGATCAGGTTGTAGCTCTGGAAGATGAAGCCGATGTGCCGGCGGCGCACCGCGGCGAGCTTGGCTTCCGATCCCTTGCCGACGCTTTCGCCGGCCAGCTCGTATTCGCCGGTGGAGAGCGAATCCAGCGTGCCGAGGATGTTGAGCAAGGTGGACTTGCCGCATCCGGACGGACCCATGATGGCGACGAACTCTCCCTTGTCGACGCCAAGATTCACGTTGCGGAGCGCCGTCGTCTCGACCTCGTCGGACCGATAGACCTTGCTTACTTCCTTCAGTTTGATCATCCCTCGACTCCCTCTTGTCCCTGTCTTTTTTTGGTCTGATGACTTCTTGGTCTGATGGCCTTGCCGCCTGGATGCAGGCGGTTTGACTATTTTTTCTTCGTGCCGTTTTTGATCTGCAGCGCCTTGGCGGTCTGGAAGCCCTCATAGTCGGACACGACCACGCGCTCGCCGGGCTTGAGGCCGTCGATCACTTCCACCGCGCCTGCGTTGCGGCGGCCGATGTTGATGTTGCGCTTGGCGGCTTCCGTACCATCCGCGTTCACGACAAAGGCCCAGCGGCCGCCGGTTGCGGTGATGAACGGGCCGTTCGGCAGCATGAGCGCCGGGGCCGGTTCGGAGATGAAGATCTTGACCGGGAAGGACTGGCCGCGGCGCAGCGACTCCGGCGTCTTGCCTACAAAGTGCAGGTCCGCCTTGAAGGTGCCGTTCTCGACTTGGGCCGAGACGCGGCCCACCTTGAGCTCATACTTCTGGTCGCCGATTTGCGCTTCGCCCTTGAGGCCCGACGAGAAGCGCGCGAGGTAGTATTCGTCGACCTGCAGCGTGAGCTTGAGATCGGCGACGCTGTCGATCTGGCCGAGTTGCGAATTCTTGGCCAGCGATTGGCCGAGTTCCGGATTGAAGCCCGTCAGCGTGCCCGCGACCGGCGCCTTCACGGTGAGCGCACCGAGCGCGGCGCGCGCGATATCAAGGTTGGCCTCCAAGCGATCCGTGTTTCCGCGCATCTTCTCGAGCTGCGAGGTCATCATGCTTGCTTCTTTGAGCTGACGCTCTTGCTCGATCTGCAGCAGTTCCTTCTGAAGGTCGACGCCTTCGCGGTCCGACTTGATCTTGTTGAGCGGATAGGCGCCGGCCTCGAACAGTTTTTCGTTGGCGCCGAGATCGCGCTCAAGCTGAGAGAGCCGGGCCTTGTTCTGGGCGATGCTCTGCCGGAACTGCAGCTTGTCGCGCTCGATCGCGATTTCCTTCTCGCGCAGGTCGTTGATCTGGCCCTGCACCTCGGTCTCGCGGGTGATCAGCTGGAGCTGCAGATCAGTGTTCGAAAGGACAAGGAGCGGCTGGCCTGCCTTCACCGTGTCGCCTGAGTCCACGAGGATCTTCTCGACCCGTCCGCCCTCGACCGCATCGAGCCGCACCGTCTGCGCCGGCGTCACCTGCGCCAACGAGCCGACGAACTCGTCCATCACGCCCTGCTCCGCGGCGGCGATCTGCAGCCGCTTGGCGTCCACCACGTAATAGCCGGCAGGCGCCGGGCGGATCGCCCACACGAAGGCGGCGACGATCAGCACGCCGACGCCGGCGGCGATGCCGATCAGCATCTTGGTCTTCGAGCGGTCGACCTTGCGGTCCATGCCGCGACCGGAGACGTCGCGGTTGGATGCGGAGGTGTTGGTGTCGGCCATGTGGCCCGTCTCCCCTAGGTCGTCTTACTACTACAATCACTGTGCCAGAAAAATTCCAGCACAAAATCAGAGGTGTAACCCGTTACACGGCTTCGTTGGTTGTACGATTTCGTACCGAACTGTACGCTTCCGGACAGTGGGGGGAGGGCCCTTCCTTGAGCCTGCCGACTGTACGCGGAGAACGGGTGGCCGTCATCGACGATGACGCCGATGTTCTTGCCGCAGCCCGAATGGTGCTGAAACGCCGGTTTGCGACGGTGCTGCCGAGCAACTCCCCGCAGGCGCTTCTGGACGTGATGGGGCAGGAGGCGGAGTTCGACGCGCTCCTCCTGGATATGAACTTCCGCCGGGGCGACGATTCGGGGGCGGATGGCCTCGCCTGGATCGACCGCTTCCTCGAGCGCGATCCCAATCTCTCCATCGTCTGTTTCACCGCCTATGGCGACATCGACCTTGCGGTGGAATCGATGCGGCGCGGGGCGGTCGATTTCGTCATCAAGCCCTGGGAGAACGAGCGGCTGGTCGCCACCGTCCGGTCCGCCGTGGAACTGTCGCGGGCGCGGCGCGAGGCCGGCGCCGGACGCGAGCGCGTGCGCGAACTCACGCGCGGCGCAGCGCTCCCCGCGACCATAGTCGCGCGCTCGAAAGCCTTTTCCGAAGCCCTGTCGCTTGCCCATCGCGTGGCCCCCACGGACGCCAGTGTGTTGATCCTTGGTGAGAATGGTGTCGGAAAAGAGGTAGTCGCCCGTGAAATCCATAGATGTTCGGCAAGGGCCGCCGAACCTTTCGTGGCGATCGACCTCGGCGCAATCCCTGAATCTCTGGCGGAAAGCGAACTGTTCGGCCACCGCAAGGGCGGGTTCACCGATGCCAAGACGGACCGGGCGGGGCGCGTCGCGGCCGCTCACGGCGGCACACTTTTTCTCGATGAGATCGCCAACGCCTCGCCCAGCCTGCAGCAGAAACTGCTGACGCTCCTTGAGCGCAAGGAAATGACCGCGGTGGGCGATGATCGCCCGCGCCCGATTGACGTGCGCGTCATTGCCGCCACCAACGCCACCCGCGCCCAGCTCACCGATCCGCACCATTTCCGCGCCGACCTCTATTACCGCCTCAACACCGTCGAGATCATGGTGCCCCCGCTGCGGGAACGCCGGGAGGACATTCCCGCGATGATCGAACAGTTCGGCGGGGAATTCGCGCGCCGGTACGGCAAGCAGAACCGCACGCCGGACAACACCGCGATGGAGGCGCTGATCCGCCATGAGTGGCCGGGGAATGTCCGGGCGCTGCGCCATGCGGTGGAACGAGCGACGATTCTTTCGTCCGGACACACTTTCAGCCTGGCCGATTTCGCCCTTGTCCCCGGTCAAATGCCTTCTCCTCAAGCCGGCTCTCCAGTC
>DASYKO010000145.1:0-16378 GCA_035995285.1 Hyphomonadaceae bacterium
GGGCGACCGGGACGGCTTGGATCAGGGCGCGCGGCGCCGCTATAAGCCGGAGTGGTCGGGCGCGCGCCGCCGGGGCTGATGCAGGCTGCGAGCGAAGCCAGCGCCAGAACCGACACCGCAGCAAGGCGAACCTTAGAAGCCCCCGTTTGGGCAGACCGAGTTTGAAATGGCATGCGCGACCCCTCCTGAGGATGCGTCTACAGACCCGGCCCACAGTTCCTTAACTGGAGCGGAAGCTACGGGCGACATTGATTCCACACAAGAAGTTGCGGGAACGTCAAACCGCCTGTTCCGGATCGATCCGGACCTTCCTCCCGGGCTCTACGTTGTTTCGACTCCCATAGGCAACCTGCGGGACATCACCCTGCGCGCGCTCGACATCCTTGCGTCCGTCGACCTTGTCTGCGCGGAGGATACGCGGGTTACCGGAAAGCTTTTCAACGCTTTCGGAGTCTCCGCGAGATTACGGCCATATCACGACCACAACGGAGCGCAGGCGCGGCCCGGCCTGCTCAAGGACCTGGAATCCGGTGCACGGATCGCCCTGGTGTCCGACGCCGGCACACCTCTCATCTCCGATCCGGGTTACAAGCTGGTGAGGGAAGCGGCGGAGAAGGGGATAGCCGTCATCGCCATCCCCGGCGCCTCGGCGCCCCTGGCGGCGCTTGCCGCATCCGGCTTGCCGAGCGACCGGTTCATGTTCGCGGGCTTCCCGCCGCCGCGCTCGGCGGCGCGCAAGCGCTTCCTTGCCGAAATGAAATCCGCGCAATCGACACTGATCTTTTTCGAAGGGCCGTCGCGTCTCATAGCCAGCCTTTCCGACATGGCCGAGGTGCTGGGCGTGCGCGACGCCGTGGTCGCGCGCGAGCTGACCAAGAAGTTCGAGGAGATCCGCCGCGGCAAGCTTGCCGACCTGGCGGCGCATTATGAACGCGAGGGTCCACCGCGCGGTGAGATTGTCGTTCTGGTTGGCCCCTCCGATGCTGCGCCGGAGACAGATGCGGCAGCGCTCGATGCGGCGATCCTTGCTGCAGACGACACGCGCCCTTTGAAGGAGATCGCAGCAGAGATCGCAGAAAAGTTCGGCCTCAAGCGGCGGGACGTCTATGAGCGTGCGCTGGAACTGCGCGAGACAGATGAAGCTTGATCTCAAACTCCCGCTGAAACCGAAGCTCAAGCTGACGCGCCAGCAGCGCGAGAAGCGCGGGCGGGATGCGGAATCGGCCGCGGCGCTCTGGCTGCGGCTCAAGGGCTATCGCATCCTCGACCGGCGGGTGAAGACGCCCAAGGGCGAGATCGACCTCATCGCGTCGAAGGGCAAGATGCTGATCTTCGTCGAGGTGAAGGCGCGCGACGAGATTGGAAAAGCCCTCGACGCCGTGACGCCTGAGCTGCAGCGCCGCGTGCAGGATGCGGCCAACATCTGGGTGAGCCGCAAGCCAAAGCTCGCCAACTGGCTGTGGCGGTTCGACATCGTGCTGATCGCGCCGGGTGGCGTGCCGAGGCATATGCGAGATGCCTGGCGGGCGGAGGCGCCGCGGACATAGGCGTTCGTTCCACATCCGGCATTCCATATCTGGGGCGTTTACCATTCAGGTGACGTTCAGCGCTGCGGAATCACTTGTCCTTGCCTGAAAATCGCCTCATCCCGCCGCTAGCGGCTTATCAAGCTTGGCGGGACGGAACCAGGGAGACTTGTTCGACATGACTTCACGCGTGATTGCTTCCGTGGTTTCGGCCCTCGCCCTCATGAGCCTGCCGGGCTGTATCCTCATGCAGGACAAGACGCTGGGGGAGAGCCTCGATGAGGCGACCTCCGGCACGTCGATCAAGACGCAGCTGATGGGCGGCGGCATCCAGAAATTCGGCGAGGTCGATGTCGAGGTGGCAGAACATTTCGTGCTGCTGTCCGGCCGCGTGCCGACCGAAGCGGACAAGGTCGAGGCCGAGAAGATCGCCTGGTCGGTCAAGTCGGTGAACGAGGTCGCCAACGAACTGGTCGTCGGCAACCGCGACATCAACCGCGACGCCAACGATCTCTGGATCACGCAGCAGGTGCGCGGGCGTCTGCTCGGCGATGAAGCGATCAAGGGCGTGAATTACAATGTCCAGGTCAACAGTGGCGTCGTCTATCTGCTGGGTGTCGCGCAATCCGAAGACGAGCTGCGCCGTGCGGCGGAACAGGCGAGCAAGGTGAAGGGTGTGGCGAAAGTCGTCTCCTATGTGAAGATGCTGGAGCGCGGAACTGCGCCGGTCGTGTCTGCGCAGGGCGAACAGCGCCCGGCCGAGGCCCCTGTCGCCATCGCCCCGGCTGCCGAACAGGCAGCGCCCATCGTGCCGCCGGACCGCCCGCCGACCACGCGCAGCCAGTATGGCGATCCCTACGCTGCCGGCGCGAAGCCGCCGCCGGGCGCCCGCAACGAGAATTTCGGGCTGCAGAGCGCGCCGCTTCCCCCCGCCAACTAGCGATGGCGAACCGATAGCGCCGCCTCACGCCCCACACCTCACGCGGGAGGGGCTATGCTTGAGATATCCTCACTAGGAGGATGATTGCGTAGCCGCGCGCCCGCGCCTATGTCCCGGGAAGCTCTTTCCGGGAACGCCCATGTCGCTGCGCATCGCTGTTCAGATGGATCCGCTCGAGGCGGTCAATCCCGCGGGCGACACGACCTTCATGATGATCGAGGAGGCGCAGGGCAGGGGTCATCGCATCTTCGTCTATGGCGTCGGCGATCTGTCCTATGATGCCGGTCTTGTCTCCGCCCGGGCGCGGCCTGCGAAGGTCTTCCCGGGCCAGACACCGCATGCCGCCTTCGAGGCGCCGGTCGTGCTCGATCTCAAAAAAGACGTCGACGTCGTGCTGATGCGGCAGGATCCGCCCTTCCACATGGGATACCTGACGGCGGCCCACCTGCTCGAGCTGGTGCAGCCGGATACGCTGGTGGTGAACGATCCGGGCGGCGTGCGCTCCTCGCCTGAAAAAGTCCTGCCGCTGATGTTCCCGCAGCTGCAGCCGCCGACGCTGATCACGCGCGATGTGCGGGTCGTCCGCGAGTTCCGGGAGAAGCACGGCGATATCGTGCTCAAGCCGCTCTACGGCCATGGCGGGGCTGGCGTGCTGAAGCTCGGCAAGGACGACGGCAATCTTGAATCCGTCGTCGGCCTCTTTTCCCAGATGTGGCCCGAGCCCTTCATCGCGCAGGCCTTCCTTCCGGCTGTCAGCGAGGGCGACAAACGTATCCTCCTGGTCGACGGCGAACTCGTCGGCGGCATCAACCGGCGCCCGCCAGCAGGCGCGATCCGCTCCAACCTCGTCGTCGGCGGCAAGGCGGAGGCTACCGAGATGTCGGCGCGCGAGAAGGAAATCTGCGCGATCCTCGGGCCGGAGCTGAAGAAGCGTGGGCTGATGTTTGTCGGCATCGACGTCATCGGCGGCATGATGACCGAGATCAACGTCACCAGCCCCACCGGGGCCCGTGCGCTCAAGAACCTCTCGGGCATCAACGCAGTTGCGAAGATGTGGGACGTGATCGAGGCCTGGGTGAAATAGCGAGGGCCAGCGACGCGCCGCTTGCTTCAGCGCGCAAGGCCCATGTGGTAGCTGCGATAGAACGGGCGCCAGTGGAGCTTCTCCTTCGCCCGGTCATTTCTGAGTCTGAAGGACGGAAAGCCCATCAGTCCGCCGGGCGATGGCGCAGGACCGCCGGCAATGGCGGCGACGTGGCCGAAGACGTCTGTCCAGGTGGCGGGAGCATCATCGCAGACAATCAGCGTTTCGCGCGATGGCCAGCGCTCGACCGCCGCAACCGTTGCCGCAGCCATGTCTTCGATGTGGCAGAGCGAGACATAGGCGCCGCCATCGCCTGGCAGCTTGAGTTTTCCGGCGGCGGCGCGCCCGATCCAGCCATCGTCAAAGCCCGTGCCCGGTCCATAGAACAGTCCGCCGCGCAGGATGATCCAGTCCAGCGGCGATGTTGTGATGATCTGTTCCATCGCCTGCGTGGCGAGGAAGGCGCGGCCAGTGACTGTGTCGGGTGTGGCGGGGAAGACGTAGCTTTCGTCCGTCCAGCGGTTGTCGCCGGATGCGCAGATCATCCCGATGCTCTGCTGGATCACGCGTGACACACCGGAGGCGACGCAGGCCGCTACCCAGTTCGCCGCGCCTTCCGCGCGAACGCGGTCATTCGCCTCGAAATCACCGCGTCCGCTTGGGCCCGGCAGGGATGTGGCAAGGTTGATTCCGATGGAGCAGTCTGCGAGGCCGGCGGCAAGCGAGCCTGCGTCGAATATGTCGGCGATCCGCACGTCCGCGCCGCAAGAGCGCGCAAAGCCTGCAGCATCGGGCCGCCGCACGAGCGCGATCACGCGATGGCCGCCCCCTATAAGCCGCGGAATGAGATGGCGGGCATAGACGCCGTTGCCGCCGAGGATCGCGATCCACTCGGTCATGCCTTATCAGCCCGTCTCAATAGGCAAGGCTCGCGCCCTTTGCCGAACCCTGCCGCGGCATGGCCGGAATTGCCGGCCGATAGCGATAGGTCAGCGCTTCGGCGACGTGCACGCGGGCAACGCCGCCCGCGCCGTCGAGATCGGCGATGGTGCGGGAGACTTTCAGGACGCGGTGATAGGCGCGGGCGGAGAGCGCCAGCTGTTCGGCGGCCTTGGCAAGCAGGGCCCTCGCCCCATCGTCGAGCCGGCACAGACCTTCGATCTCCGCGCCCGGCGCATCGGCGTTGACGGGGCGGCGGTTGGGCGTGTTTTCGCCAAAGCGCTCGGACTGCCGCTCCCGCGCCTTGCCTACGCGCGCCGCAGCTTCGGCGGTGCCTTCGGTAGGCGGGGGCAGGGTGAGGTCGGTGGCGGTGACGGCGGCGACATCAACGAAGAGATCGATACGGTCGAGGAAGGGCCCTGAAATCCGCGAGAAGTAATTCGCCTGGCAGTTCGGCCCCTTGCGGCAGGCGAATGCACCCGGGCCGCCGCCGCACTTGCACGGGTTGGCCGCTGCGATCAGCTGGAAGCGGGAGGGATATCTCACATGCCGGTTGGCGCGCGAGATCACCGCCTCGCCATTCTCCAGCGGCTGCCGGAGGGAATCGAGCACCTGCGCGCTGAACTCCGGCAACTCGTCCAGGAACAGGACGCCGTGGTGCGCCATCGAAACTTCGCCCGGCTTGGCCTTGATCCCCCCGCCGACCAGGGCCGGCATGCTTGCCGAATGATGCGGAGCTCGGAAGGGCCGCGTGCGTGACAGACGGCCTCGTTCAAGCAACCCCGCGATCGAATGGACCTGGCTCACTTCCAGAAGCTCGCGCGCCGATAGCGGCGGCAGCAGGCCGGGCAGGCGCTGGGCCAGCATGGATTTGCCTGAGCCAGGCGGTCCGATCATCAGGAGGTTGTGGCCGCCGGCGGCTGCGATCTCGAGTGCGCGCTTGGCGCCTTCCTGTCCCTTCACATCGCGCAGGTCGGGCACGATGGCTGGGTCGGCCAGCGGCCCCGACTTGGCCGGCATGATGTGGTGCACACCCTGGAAGTGGTTCACGAGGGAAATAAGGCTGGGCGCGGCCAGCACGGTTCCGCCTGACCAGGCCGCTTCCGCGCCGCACGAGGCGGGGCAAACCAGCGCCATCTCCAATCCTTCAGCCGCCATGGCAGCGGGGAGCGCGCCCGCCGTATCGGCCAGCGAACCGTCGAGCGACAATTCGCCAATCGCAGCAACGCCTTCGAGCGAGTCGCGCGGGATCGCGCCGATGGCCGCGAGGACAGCAAGCGCAATTGCAAGATCGTAATGGCTGCCTTCCTTGGGCAGATCCGCAGGCGCAAGATTCACGATCACCCGCTCGGGCGGAAGCGACAGGCCGAGCGACATGAAAGCCGCGCGCACGCGGTCCTGGCTTTCCTTCACTGCCTTGTCCGGCAGGCCGACGATGGCGAAGTAGTTCGATCCGCCCGACAGCTGCACCTGCACGTCCACCGGGCGCGCCTCGACGCCTTCGAACGCAAACGTGGTGATGCGGCTGACCATGCCCGTCCCCTTCGGACCGCGCTCTCTGGCCGGCCCGCCCTGATTATCAGGTACCCAACTGGGGCTCGATTAAGCATAAGAACATAAAGAGAACAAGAGCCGTTTGCGCGAGTGAAGCAAATTTTTCGTGGGGCGCGTGGGTGCCGGCGCATCGGGCGCTCCACCGTTATCCGATGGTGAACGAAAGTGCGGCAGGTTCGGTGCATGACCAGCCCCGCTCCGATCCGTCCGCCGTTTGCGGACAATGATCCTGTCTCGCAGCTCGAGGCTGCCGGTGTCTTGTCGTCCGCCGTGCGCGGTTGGCCGGGCGCGGCGCTTGTCGTGGCCCCGGACGGGAAGGTGATTTCAGCGAGTGCGCTATCGGGTCTGACCGAAGGCATGCGCGCGCCGTTCGATCTGCCGAAGGCGTCTATCGCGTCCCAGATCGTCGATGCCGCTGGACGGCGCTGGCGCGTGTCGGCGCCGGTGGCTGGGGTTCGCATCGCTACGTGCGACCTGAAGGAAGAGCCGGATGCGGCGCACCGGTTCACAGCCGCTGTGAGCCACGAGATCCGGACGCCGCTCAACGGCATTCTCGGTATGGCCGCGCTGCTGGAGGAGACGGAGCTTTCGGCGGCGCAGCGCGATTATGCTTCCGCCATCCGCAAGTCGGGAGCGCGGCTGCTCGACCTGCTCAACAACGTGCTCGATTATTCGCGCATGGAAGCGGGTGACATGCCGCTCGATAATGCAGCGTTCGATCCTGCCGACCTGGTGCAGGATGCGGTCGAGCTCCTGGCGCCGCGGGCTCACGCGGCCGGGCTGGACATCGCCGCCATCGTCGATCCCGAACTCCCGGCGCGCATGATGGGCGATGCGGGCAGGCTGCGGCAGATCCTGTTCAACCTGGCCGGCAATGCGGTGAAGTTCACCGACAAGGGCTCGGTCCTGATCGAGGCGCGGCCCGGTTTGAACGGCACGGGCATGACGCTGATCGTGCGCGACACGGGGGCCGGCGTGCCCGAACATGCGCGGGCGAAACTGTTCGATGCTTTCTCGCAGGTCAGCGCCGCCGATGCGCGGCGCGATGGCGGCGTGGGCCTTGGGCTTGCAATTGTCTCGCGGCTTGTTGCGGCCATGGGCGGGACGGTCGATATCGCCTCGACATGGGGGCAGGGCGCCATGTTCCGGGTAGACGTCCCGCTTCAGCCTGCGCCGGTCCAGCCTGCGCCGCGCAACGAACAGCAGCGGGCGCTGAAAGTGTTCATCGACCTGACGCCTGCTTCCTCCCTTGCGTGTATCGCGGCCCTCGCCGGCGTCGGCGCCCAGCTTGTCGGAAGCGATGCCGAGGCGGATCTCGCCATTCTCGACGCCGCGCTTCCGCCTGCACGGATCGGTTCGATCGCCAGGCGCTGCCGCACGCTGGTGGTGCTGCGCCCGAGCGACCGCTCGCGCATCGAACAGTTCCGCGAACTCGGCTGCGCGGGCTATCTCATCCGGCCGCTGCGCGCGGCCTCGATCGTCGACCGCGTCGGACTTACCTGGGCCGGCGCGATCCAGACCGATCCCAAGGAAGCGCCGAAACCGGGCGAGGCCGGCTCCGTGCTTATCGCCGATGACAATGCGGTCAACGCGCTGCTGGCGCGCAGCGCGCTCACGGCTGCGGGGTTCCGCGTCGACACGGCAGGCACAGGCGCCGAGGCGCTCGAGCGCATGGGCGAGACGGAGTATGCGGTGGTGTTCATGGACATCCGCATGCCGGTGATGGACGGGCTCGAGGCGACACGCCGCATCCGCGCTCTCCCCGGCCCGGCGTCCAAGACGCCCATCGTGGCGGTCACTGCTGACGTAAACCCCGAGCTCGAAGACCTTGCGCGCGAGGCCGGCATTTCGCAGCTGGCGGCCAAGCCGATCGATCCTCCGCGCCTTCGCGAACTCGCCATGCGCTGGGCGAGGAAGCCGAAAGCGAAACCGGCCTAGCCTGTCGGCAGCACCGATGGCTCCGGCTTGGTCTTGCCCTGCCGCGCCAGCAGGACGACGCACAGGATCATCGCCGGCGCCGCGATCAGGCCTGCGCCGATGTAGAACAGGCCGTAGGACTCCATCAGCGTGCGGCCGGACACCTGGAAGCCATCCACCACGGCGCCGGAAAAGCCTTTCAGGACCTTGCCGAACAGGGTGTAGAGCGAGCTCATCAGCGCATATTGCGTCGCCGTGTAGCCAACGCTGACAAGGCTCGACATGTAGGTGATGAGGGCGACGCCCGCGAAGGCGTAGCAGAAATTGTCAGCCGCCATCGCGAACGAGAACAGCCCGATACTGGGTCCGTAGAAGGCAAGCAGCGCATAGCTTGCAACGCCGAGACCCTGCAGCGCCGCTCCGATCAGCAAGGTGCGCGAAAAGCCCAGTGCAGCGACAGCAACCCCGCCTGCGATGATGCCTGCGAAGGAGCCGACCGCTCCAACGGAAGCGCGCACTCCTCCCACCACGTCCTTGCTGAGCCCGAGATCTCCGTAGAACGGGCCCGCGACAGGCCCGATCACGAATTCGGGCAGGCGGTAAACGCTGATCATGGCAAGGATGAGGATCGCGGACTTGACGCCGTGATGATTCATGAACTCGACCAGCGGGCCCAGGAAGGCGTCGAAGATGCGCGGCGGCGCGGCCATCGCCGACCCGGCGATACAGAACATGGTCGGCCAGAATAGCGGAGCCCCTCCGATGAAGTCAGCGCCGGTTATCGCGCCATAGAAGGCGACAAGCACGATGACGCCGATGGCCGCTGCGCCGGCGATCCAGGTGTAGCGAATGCGAAAGAAGGCGCCGGCCGCCAGAAGGGCAAAGATGGCGGAGAAAACATCGCCAAACTGCGAGTGGCGGCCGCCAATGGCGAACGTCTCAAGCCATTTCAGGCCGGACAGGAGCGGCAATACCCAGCAGAGGATCGCAGCCAGAAGAAAGAAGCCCGCCGCCTTCTGCGATGCTTCGACGGAGGCGCCGCCCGTCGCGGCAGACTGCGCCGCCGCCGTCTGCGGCGCCACGCCGCGCTTGGGCTCGGGGGTAAACCAGGTCGCGGCAAGGCCGACGGCCATCAGCGCGGCCATGATCGTATAGGATATCGGCCATCCAATGTGGTTGGCGAAGAACAGGATCAGCGCATCCGAGACGAGCAGGGCTACGCGATAACCAAGCTGGTAGGCTGCAGTGAAGAGGCCGAGTTCGTCAGAGTCGTTGGCGGACTCGATGCGCCAGGCGTCGATAGCGATGTCCTGTGTCGCAGAAGCGAAGGCGACGAGCAGCGCGAACGCGCCGAGGATCGCCAGCTGGGCCCCGCCGATCATCGGTTCGGCCGGCGCTGCGGCGGCCACGCCAGCAGGCGGCACGACTGCCGGACCTGTCGCCAACCCAGACTCTATACCGACTGAAGGCCCAACCATGGCCATCGCCACGAGGCCGATTGCGATGAGCACCTGCACCAGGATCGCCCAGCTTCGCCGCTGTCCGAGCTTGCCCAGGACAGGCAGCTTCACCTTGTCGACCGCAGGCGCCCAGAATACCTTGAAGGTGTAGGCAAGGCCGACCCAGGAAAGGAAGCCGATGGCAGTGAGCTTCGTGTTCGCATCGCCCAGCCAGTAGCCGAAGGTTGCGCCCGTCAGCATGAAGGGCAGGCCGGAGGAAAAGCCCAGCGCCGCCATGCTGGCCACGCGCGGATTGCCCATCGCGGCGATGGTCTCGCGCAGGCCGTATTTCTTCTTGGGCGGGGCCGGCTTGTCGTCAGTCGAGCTGGCGGTCATGGCAGTCCTCCGTCGTCCCAGACAACCTCACGAGGCGTCATCCGTGGACGGCTTTGCTCATGACGTAAAGCACACCGAAGGCTTGAACAGGGCGTGAATGCGCCGCCGCAGAGGCGGCCGCAGCGGCTTCAGGCCTTACGCGTTCGGCCTAGGCATTCGGATTGTACGCCGCGAAGGCTGCGAGGTTCACGATGTCCTGGGCCGTCGCATCCAGCTGGGCGATCTGGATCGAGGATTTGAGGCCGACAAGCAGCGGGCCGATTACGGTCGCGCCGCCGAGAGCCGCCGCCATCTTGGTCGAGATCGCGGCCGAGTGGATGGCAGGCATCACCAGCACGTTGGCCGGGCCGGTCAGGCGCGCGAAGGGATAGAGGCGGCGCGCATCCGGGTTGAGGGCGACATCGACCGCCATCTCGCCATCATACTCGAAGCCGACATTGCCCTGTCTGTCGAGGATCGCGACCGCTTCGCGCACCTTCTCCATCCGCTCGCCGGGGGGATTTCCGAAGGTGGAGTACGAGACGAAGGCGAGCTTTGGCGTGAAGCCGAGACGTTGAGCTGCGCGGGCGGCTGAGATTGCGATCTCGGCAAGATCCTGCGCGCCCGGCATTTCGGTGACGCTGGTGTCGGCGATGACCATCGGGCCCTGCTTGCCGATCACGATCGAGATGCCGATGGGCCGCACATCCGTGCGCGGATCGATCGCCAGCTGGATCTCGTCCAGAGACGTTGCGTAGTTGCGGGTGACGCCGGTGACGAGGCCATCGGCATGGCCCATCGCAACCGTGACAGCCGCAAAGATGTTGCGGTCCTGATTGATCATCCGCTGGGCGTCGCGGAGGAGATAGCCCTTCCGCTGCAGGCGCTTGTAGAGGTAGTCGGTGTATTCGGCGTTCTTGTCGGACGAGCGGGCGTTGATCACCTTGATCTCGCCGGGCGTGACGCCGACGAGTTGCATCGAGCGGGCGATCTGGTCCTCGCGGCCGACCAGTATGGGCTCGCCCAGTTCCTGCGTCTTGAACTGCCAGGCCGCGCGGATCACTGCGGGCTCTTCGCCCTCGGCAAACACGATACGCTTGCGGGCAGGTTCGCGGCGCACCGTGCCGTGGATGCGCTGCAGGAAGCTCGCCGACGGATCGAGGCGCTGGGCGAGCGAGTCGCGGTAGGCGTTCATGTCCTCGATCGGCTTGCGGGCGACGCCCGTGTCCATTGCCGCCTGCGCGACCAGGGGCGGGACGTACCAGATGAGGCGCGGATCGAACGGGGCGGGGATGATGTATTCCGGCCCGAAGGTCGGGCGGGCGCCGGCATAGGCGGCGGCCACTTCGTCCGGCACATCCTCGCGCGCAAGCTGGGCGAGCGCTTTCGCTGCCGCGACCTTCATCTCCTCGTTGATCGTCCGCGCGCGAACGTCGAGCGCGCCGCGGAAGATGTAGGGAAAGCCCAGCACGTTGTTGATCTGGTTGGGATAGTCCGAGCGCCCCGTGGCGATGATGGCGTCGGAGCGGACCTCGCGGATTTCCTCGGGCGTGATCTCGGGGTCGGGGTTCGCCATCGGGAAGATCATCGGGTTCTTGGCCATCGACTTGACCATGGCCTTGTTGACCGTGCCCTTGGCGGAGAGGCCCATGAACACATCGGCGCCTTCGAAGGCTTCGGCCAGCGTGCGCTTCTTGGTCTTGACCGCGAAGCCGGACTTGAACTGGTCCATGCCTTCCTGGCGGCCCTCGTAGATCACGCCCGTGCGGTCAACCATCAGGATGTTGTCGCGCTTCACGCCGAGATGGCGGATCAGGCCGGCAACCGAAAGGCCGGCCGCGCCTGCGCCGGAAATCACCACCTTCACGTCAGCCAGCTTGCGGCCCGTGATCTCGCACGCATTGATCAGGCCGGCCGTGGCAATGATCGCCGTGCCGTGCTGGTCGTCGTGGAACACCGGGATGTCGAGCTTCGAGCGCAACTCGCTCTCGATGATGAAGCACTCGGGGGCCTTGATATCCTCGAGGTTGATGCCGCCGAAGGTCGCGCCGATCGCGCGCACGCAGTCGATGAATTTCTGCGGGTCCTTCTCGTCGACCTCGATGTCGATGGAATCGACGTCGGCGAAGCGCTTGAAGAGAACGGACTTGCCTTCCATGACCGGCTTGGAGGCGAGGGGCCCGAGATCGCCCAGGCCCAGGATGGCGGTTCCGTTGGTGATCACCGCGACAAGGTTGCCCTTGGACGTATAGTCGTAGGCGAGGTCTGGATCCTTCGCGATTGCCAGCACAGGGATCGCAACGCCCGGCGAATAGGCCAGCGACAGGTCCTTCTGCGTGGCCATCGGCTTGGTCGGCGTCACCGACAGCTTTCCGGGCCGCGGATACTTGTGGAAGGCCAGCGCTTCTTCGTCTGTCAGGCTTGGGCGTTTCGAGGTCATCTGCTTATGGACTAGAGGCAAGCCCAGTAGGTCTGGGCAATGAGGCGGGCATTCAGCCGCAAACGGGGTTTGAATCAAGCGTGAAGGGGCCGGAATCCTCCTCTGCCGGGCAAGATGTCACCCCGGCCGCGCCGCAAACGCCCTCCGCAGAGGGCGCAACGCCATTCATGGCTCAGTATCTGGAGATGAAGCAGGCACATCCCGATGCGATGGTCTTCTTCCGGATGGGCGATTTCTACGAGCTGTTCTTTGACGATGCGATCAAGGCCGCCGCTGTTCTCGGCATCACGCAGACCTTTCGCGGAAGTCACAATGGCCAGCCCATCCCAATGGCCGGCGTGCCCTATCATGCCGCCGAGGGTTATCTCGCAAGGTTGATCCGGCAGGGCTTCCGCGTCGCCGTCTGCGAGCAGACCGAAGATCCCGCCGAAGCCAGGAAGCGCGGATCGAAAGCCGTGGTGCGCCGGGAGATCGTGCGGGTGGTGACGCCGGGTACGATCACCGAGGAGTCGCTGCTGGAGGCGCGCTCGGCGAATTGTCTGGCCGCGATCGGGATTGCGGGCGGAGGCAAGGAAGCGGCGCTGGCGCTGGCTGATGTTTCGACCGGACGGTTCGAAGTGTTCGGGATCAGAGCCGAGGCGCTGGACGATATTCTCTCGGCGACGGCGCCCCGCGAGGTGCTGGTATCGGATGGGGAGCTGACACATCCGCAGGTCTCGCAAGCAGTTCAGGGCCTCACCGTCACGCCGCGGCCGGCGGTGAGGGCCGACGCCAAGCTGGGCGAGCGGCTGTTCAAGGATGCGTTCGGGGTTTCGACGCTCGACGGGTTCGGATCGTTCAGCCGGGCGGAGCTGATCGCGTGCGGCCTGCTGTTCGATTATCTCGCGCTGACACAAGCGGGCGGGGCGGCGCGTCTTGATCCGCCGATCCGGTCTGCGCCGGATGCGTTTCTCGCGATCGATCCTGCCACGCGCGTGAGTCTCGAGATCGAGAAGTCTTCGCGCGGGCAGAGGCAAGGATCGCTGGTCGCTGCGGTCGATCGCACGGTTACGGCGGCAGGCGCTCGGCTGCTGGCGTTTCGCTTGGGCCGTCCGTCGCGCGACAAGGCTGAGATCGGGCGCAGGCTCGATGCGGTGGCGTTCTTCCTTGATGCCTCCGAGCGGCGGGAGTTTGCGCGTGAGGCGTTGAAGCGGGCGAGCGATCTTGAGCGGGCGCGGATGCGGCTGTCCTTGAGGCGAGGGGGGCCGCGGGATCTGGCGGCGCTGGCGGCTTGCCTGCGTGTGGGCGAGGAGATCTGCGCGGATCTGTCGATGCAGGATACGCCGCCTGCGGAGATCACTTCGGCCTGCGCTGCGCTCTCGCTCGCTGACAAGCCGAAGCTGGCGGCGTTTGCTCAGTGTGTCTCGGCGGCGCTGGGGCAGGTGCTTCCGGTGCAGGCGCGCGAGGGCGGGTTTGTGGCGCATGGCTATGATCCGGGGCTCGATGAGACGCGGGCGCTGAAGGAAGACGCGCGCGGCGTCATCGCAAGATTGGAAGCCGAGTATTCCAAGGAGACCGGGGTTTCCGGGCTTCGCATCAAGCACAACAATGTGCTGGGCTATTTCATCGAGGTGAACGCGAAGCATGGCGAGGCGATGATGAAGCCGCCGCTGGCTGCGACTTTCATCCACCGTCAGACCATGGCCAACGCAATGCGGTTTTCGACGACTCAGCTGAACGAGCTTGAGGCCAAGATCTCGCGCGCCGATGATGAGGCGCTGGGGCGGGAGATGGAGATCTTCAACCGCTTTGTCGCCGAGGCCGATGCGCTGGGGCCGGAGCTGGTCTCGGTCGCCGATGGTTTGGCTAGGCTGGATGTCGCGGCTGCCAATGCGGAGTGGGCGGCGGAAGCTTCGTGCGTGCGGCCGGAACTGGCCGATGTTCCGGTGTTCGAAGCCGAAGGCGCGCGGCATCCGGTGGTCGAGCAGGCTTTGCGCGCACAGGGCCAAGGCTTCACGGCGAATGATTGCCGGCTAGATGCTCGGGGGCAGGCGGGGCCGCGGCTTTCGATCATCACCGGGCCGAACATGGCGGGCAAGTCGACCTTCCTTCGGCAGAACGTGTTGCTCGCGATCCTGGCTCAGGCGGGATGTTATGTGCCGGCGCGGAAATTCCGGCTGGGGTTGGCGGACAGAGTGTTCAGCCGGGTGGGGGCGTCGGATGATCTCTCGCGCGGGCGTTCGACCTTCATGGTCGAGATGATCGAGACGGCGGCGATCCTCAACCAGGCGACGCAGGATTCGATTGTGATCTTGGACGAGGTGGGGCGGGGGACTTCCACTTGGGACGGTCTTGCGATCGCGTGGGCGGCGGTCGAACACCTGCACGAAGTAAACAAATGCCGGGCGCTGTTTGCCACGCATTATCATGAGCTCACCGGGTTGGCGGATACGCTGAGCGCTTGCGCGAATTCCTCGTTGAGGGCGCAGGAGTGGGGCGGGGATCTGGTGTTTCTTCACGAGGTGAAGGCCGGGCCGGCCGATCGGTCTTATGGCGTTCAGGTCGCCAAGCTGGCGGGGCTGCCGGCTGCGGCAGTGAAAAGAGCGGAGGCGGTGCTGAAGAAGCTTGAGGCCAAGGAAGGGTCGGCGAAGCGGCTGGAGGAGTTGCCGCTGTTTGCCAATTTCGAGCCCGCGCCAAAAGAAGTCCGCGAGGCGTCGGAGGCGGAGAAGCTGCTTTCCGATCTGGACCCGGATTCGCTGACGCCCAAGGAAGCGCTGAAGCTGGTTTACCGGCTCAAGAAGGCGTCTCGCGACGCTTCCTGATCCTTGGCCTTTGGCGCCGGATCTGGCGCCAAGCCATCCGGCTTAGTTCGCCATACCGCAGGCGGTATTCGCCATATTACTGGCGGGGGCTACCGGACAAGTCTGAAGGCTCAGACTCCGAATTCCGGAAAACACAACGATTTCAAACATCTATGCGGTTAAAAAAGTCTGGCACGGCGGTTGCAAACAACCCTGCATCTCCGGTGAGGCTCCACAGAGAGCGCAGCCGGCAAAACAAGAAACGGAGCAAGAAAATGAACGGTCTGATCAAAACCTCCCCCACCGGCGACATCGCCTCGGTCGGCCTCCTGGCAGTCGCTTTCGTCAGCGCAGTGTTCGCCCTGATCGCCCTGTCGGCCGGAATGGTCGCCTAACTCACCTCCCCACACGGCCGGCGCCGAAGAAGCGCCGGCGGCAAAAGAAGACGGAACCTCCCCCATGAACGGCCTCATCAAATCCTCCACCACTGGCGAAGTTGCAGCCATCGGCATGTTCGCCGTCGCCTTCGCCGGCATCATCGCCGCTCTCTACGTGATGGTCTCGGTCAACGGCTTCCTCGTCTAACCCTCGACTACCCTGACCCTGGACTGACAGGCGATCCCGCAAGAGGACGCTCAAGAAACGGAGTACTTAAATGTACGGTCTGATCAAAACCTCGAAGCTCAACTGGCTCGGCAATGTGGGGAGCTACACAGCCCTCGCCGTGGCCTTCGCAAGTCTTACGGCTGCCTTCCTTGTGATCGCGACGGCGTTCACCGGCGGCAGCGTGGCCTGACCCCACGCTACCTCTGACAGAAGCTAGCTGATGACCGCCCAGCCGCTCCCCCGGCTGGGCGGTTCGCTTTTGTGCGTGGGGTTCGGGCATGGGGGTGCGGTCTCTGCGGCGTGGGACGAGAGTTGGGGTGGGCTCTGATTGTCGGATGTTGAGTTGAGTTAGGGCGGGGCGCGAACGCGCAGGCCGGCGCGATGGGACAGCGGCGCTGTCAGACAGAAAAGAATGATGGGGGATGTGGCGGCGTTGTGCTCGCCGCGCGATGTGGCCTCGCTGATGAGCGTGGCGTGCGCTGACTCGTCGAGCTGGACCTCTGATGGCTTCAGCAGCGGCTTCAGCTTTTCGGCGCGGCGCTGGGCCAGCCGTTCCATGTCGGCGAACCGGAGCGCGCAGGCTTCGAGGCGGGCGAACAGCTCGGCGAAGGAGCGCGAGCGGCGGCGCTGCAGGGGCAGCTTGCGCGGCCGCTTCCAGCTGGCCTGCGGCAGGCAAAGGAGGGCCCGCGCCTTCTGGTAGATGAGGATGTCGATGGCTGTGTCGAGGTCGTCCAGCATGCCCTCGAAGGCGGGGAAGCCGGATGGATCATCGGGGTTG
>DASYKO010000146.1:0-10803 GCA_035995285.1 Hyphomonadaceae bacterium
CCGCCACCACCACCATCATGATGTAGGCCAGCGACTGCGAGGCCGAGCTTTCGGCAGCCTCCTGCCCCTCCTGCTGCAGCGTCTTGGCGAACACCGGCACGAAGGCCTGCGCGAAGGCCCCTTCGGCAAACAGGCGCCGGAACAGGTTGGGCAGCCACAGCGCCTTGGTCCACGCATCCATCAGCGGAGACTCGCCGCCAAAGCGCGCGTTCAGCATGAGGTCGCGCGCAAACCCCAGCAGGCGGCTGCCGAGCGTCATGGTCGTCTGAACGATGACGTTACGCGCGAGAGACATGGATGCCCTTACCGGTCGAACGAGGCCGGCGCGCGCGCCAGCGTGTGGGCGGGAATCCGCGGCGCGTTCGGCGCATGGATGCGCAGCACGGCGACCAGCTGTTCGGTCAGTTTCTCGTCCATCTCCGGCGGCATACCCCCGCCCGCCAGCATCTCGACATAGAAGACGTCATGCACGCGCTCGCCATAGGCGCCGACATGCGCCGAGCGGATCGACAGCCCGGAATCCGCCAGATGCCGCGCGATCTCATACAGAAGTCCCGGCCGGTCGCGGCCCGAGACCTCGATCACGGTTGAATCCGCAGACGCCGTCCGGTCGATCATCACGGTCGGCGAGATGATGAAGGCCGCATGCCTGCGCGTCGGCGCCGGCGCCTTGCCCGGACGCTTGACGCCCTCCCCGCCTGCGGCCGCCAGCTTCAGGTCCTCGATCAGCCGCGTCAGCGCCTGCGGATGATCTCCGCCGATCGGCTGCCCGCGCGAATCCTGCACGTCGAACACGTCGAGCACGCGATTGCCGCCGCTCTCATAAAGGTGCGCCGCCACGATGTTGGCGCCCGCCGCGCTGAGCGCGCCGCACAGGTCCGCAAACAGCCCCGGCCGGTCCGGCGCCGAGATCAGCACCTCGGTCGCCGAGCGCCCCACATCGACATTCGCCGACACCGTGATAACGGCGCCCGCCCCTGCCGCCAGCGCCGCTGCATGGCGCCCCTGCGCCTCCGCGGTGAACTGGATCCAGTAAGCGTCCTCGACCCCCGACAGCACTGCCGTGGACGCCGCCGCCTTGCCCAGCTTGCCCCGCGCCGCTTCCGCCCGCTCGGCCAGCTGCATGCGCACGCCGGCTTCGTCGGTGCGTCCGCCGCGCAGCGCGGCCTCGGTTGCGAAATACAGATCGCGCAGCAGCTGACCCTTCCAGCCATTCCACACGCCCGGCCCCACGGCGCGGATATCCGCCACGGTGAGGATCAGCAACAGCCGCAGCCGCTCGAGATTCCCCACGCGGTCGGCGAATTTCGCAATCGTCTGAGGATCGGAGATATCGCGCCGCTGCGCCGTATCGCTCATCTCGAGGTGGTTGCCGACCAGCCAGGCCACCAGCTCCGCCTCATCCTCCGGAACCCCAAGCCGCAGCGAGGCCGCGCGCGCCTGCTTTGCGCCCTCGATCTGCTGGTCGCCTTTGCCCTTGCCCGTGTCGTGCAGGAGCATCGCGAGATAGAGCGCCCGCCGGTTCTGGATCTTGGGGAAGAGCTCCGTCGACAGCGGATGCTCTTTCTTGTGCTCGCCCTTCTCGATGGCGTGGATGGTCTCCACCGCCTTCAGCGTGTGCTCGTCCACCGTGAAGTGGTGGTACATGTTGAACTGCGTCTGCCCGACGATCCGCCCGAACTCCGGCACGAAGCGCCCAAGCACTCCCGCCTCGTTCATCAGCGGCAGCACCCGATCGTCATTCTGCTTGCCCGCCACGATATCGAGGAACATCTCGCGCGAGGCTGGATCGACACGCGACTGCCGCGTCAGCGCCCACAGCGAGCGCCGCGCCGCCGTCATCGCCTCGGGATGGATGTCGACCTGCCGCTCATTGGCCAGCCAGAACAGGCGGATGAGTTTTGCCGTATCCTCCACGAACATGTCCGGCTCGGTGATGGTGAGCCTGCCGCCATCGAGCGCAAAGCCCTGCTCCTTGATCGGCTTGGCCGCAGCCGGAGAGAACAGCCTTGGCTTCCCGCCCGGGCGTTTCTTTTCGTCGATCTCGAGCTTGGCGCAAAGGATGCGCGTCAGCGCGCCCACTTCCTTCGCCGCCAGGAAGTAGCGCTTCATGAACCGCTCGACCGCCGTCACGTTGGAGCGCGCCGTATAGCCCATCCGCGTCGCCATCTCAGGCTGCAGGTCGAATGAGAGCCGCTCTTCGGGCCGCCCCGTCAGATAGTGAAGATGGCAGCGCACCGTCCACAGGAAGCGCGCCTCCCTCAGGAAGATCGCCTTGTCCGAGGGCGAGAACGCCGCGTTGTCGAGCACTTCCGACAGGCGCGTCCCGCCATGGATGTACTTCGCCAGCCAGAACAGCGTCTGCAGGTCGCGAAGCCCGCCCTTGCCGTCCTTCACATTGGGCTCGACGCGATAGCGCGATCCGCCCTCGCGCTCGTGCCTGTCATTGCGCTCTTCGAGCTTGGCGGCGACGAACTCCGCGCCCTTGCCCGCAACAATGTCCTTCTGGAACCGCTCCCACAGCTTGTCCGCCGTGCCCTTGTCGCCGAACAGGAAACGCTGGTCGAGGATCGACGTGCGGATCGTCACGTCTTCCTTCGACAGTCGGATGCATTCGTCGATCGTGCGGAACGAATGGCCGACCTTCAGCCCCATGTCCCACAGCGCATAGAGCATGTACTCGATCACGCTCTCCGCCCAAGCCGTCTGCTTGTAGTTGCGCACGAACAGCAGATCGACGTCGGAAGACGGCGCCAGCACCGAGCGCCCATATCCGCCTACGGCGAGCACGGCCATCCGCTCGGCCTCGGTCGGGTTGTGGGCGCGGAAGATGTGGACGACGGTAAAATCGTAAAGCGCCGACAGCGCCTCATCCATCACGGCAGACAACAAGCCCGCCGTATCGAGCCCATCCGCCCCCTCCTCCAGCCGTTCCTGCGCGATCATGCGGCCGCG
This sequence comes from Hyphomonadaceae bacterium, assembly GCA_035995285.1. Classification (GTDB taxonomy): domain Bacteria; phylum Pseudomonadota; class Alphaproteobacteria; order Caulobacterales; family Hyphomonadaceae; genus UBA7672. The sequence continues at coordinate 2,956 of DASYKO010000146.1, forward strand.
GAACAGGGCTGCATGGATCAGGTCCAGCGCCCGCTTTCTTTGCGCCACCGGATCGGATCCGTTATCCAGCGCCGCGGCCGTCAGCTGGATCCGCAGCTTGCGCCCATCGACAATATCCGCAATCCGCCACGGCCCCGGCTTGGGCCGGCTCCGCGCCGGCTCCGGCATTTGCTCGACTGGTTCAGCAGACGCGTCCGTCATGATCGGAGTGTTAGACCCGTTTTTCCCGCCGCAACAGGGCGGCAAGGCCGCACCAGCAGCGCATACCCCCAACAGCTCACACAAGGGGAAACAAGTGCTAAATCAGGGGCGCCGCGAGCCGCCAGCGGCAGCCTTCGCCCGGTCCGCCGATCGTCCGCCGGCAAGAATGCCGGTGAGGCCGTAGTTGCCCTCGTGACAGGCGTATTCGTAGACATTGCCCTTCACGCCCGCGAACTCGTACTCCCCGCCCCACGGCTCGACCCAGGTGTCCGGGTCCTCGACGTTGAAGGCGTAGTGAAGACGGTCGGGCGCAACGCGCGTAAACCGCTCCGTGGTCTTGAGGCGGGGGCCGCCGCCCCGAACGCCCTGCTCCGGATTGTAGCCGACAGTTTCGACGACCAGCGTGTCGCCATCCCACCAGCCGATCGAATCCCCGCCCCAGGGACGCACGCCATCGGTGCGGTGTTTGGTATTCAGGGGAACGATGCGCAGTTCGTGGATCATCTCCACCCAGATCGCCACATGGTCCTTCGTCTGCACGAACTGGTAGTTGTTGTTGTAGAGTGTGTGCGTCATCACCGGACCCGATGGCCCGGCCATGTAGATGCAGCGCTCGCCCAGCCCGCGCTCTTCCGGGTTGTCGTTTCTGCCTGCCCCGCCGCTTTCCTCGCTCGCTTCAACAACCGCCGCGGCGCCCGCGGGACGCGCAACGCGCGCCGGCATGCGCCCGTTGGCCGGATATGTGACGAGCGAGGTACGGCCCTGGCCGTTGACCCGCATCACCAGATCGCCGGGATCAGTCCAGAAGGCGTTGTAGCCGCAAGCCGCCCCTGTGGATCCGCTGCGGCACTCGTCCAGCGTGTCCGGCTTCAGCCCGACCTTGCTCCAGTCCTTCTGGAGCTGCTCCGAAGTCCGCGCATTCTGGCGCTCGTTGCGCTTGGTGGTCTCGCCCTCGAGCTTCGCCACCTCGTCGTCGGACAGGACAAGCCTGTCGCCATAAGTGGCCGGGCGCGTGAGCGGCGTCGTGGTGGCGTTCGTCCACACGCCTGACAGATCAGGGTGACCGTCCGAAGCACGCGCCGGCTGATATCCGGCCCGCACGGCTGGATGAGCCGTCTGCGCCGGCGCCAGTGCGGGCGATTGGGCGAGAGCCGGACCGCTTGCCGCACACATCAGGACGCCGACACAACCGAGCAGAGCAAGGTGTTTCGTCATGCCGCCATCTCCCCAAGCCGCATCGCCAATCCGCGGCCCGCGAGGCGCCGCCACGGGCACCATACATCGTCAGGGCCTCCACTGACAGCCGGAAGGAGCCGCCAGAGGCAAGCTTGTCAGCGGCGCCTTCCGTGTTGGGCAACCGGCCGCACCGGCCCAAATGCCCTCAGCCGCAGGCTTGGGGGCGACCCGCCAGTCCGGCAAATTCCTGTCGTCCCGTTAGTGATCTGGCCTTGGAGCGGAGCTATCGTGCCCATGCCGGATTGGGGAAATCCATGCGACGTGCGTTGTGTTCAGTGCTGGCGATGATCCTCGCAGCGCCCGCGATGGCGCAAGCGCTTGATGACAGCGCAAAAGGTCTGTTTCACGCTGTATGCGCGGCGCCCGAAGTAACCGGCGAATTCTCCTGGTCTCCGGACAGCAAGCGCCTCGCGTTCGCCGTGAAAAGTCCTTCGCGCAATCTCCGCATCCTTACGATCGAGGGGATGACAGTGAGCCGGCTCGATATCGGAGACATGTACGGCAAGCCGATCTGGTCGCCGAAAGACGAGCGCATCGCGGTGCTGGCGAAGGCTGCGCAGCCGGGCTCGCCGCTGCAGGATTTGTACATCGTCTCCGCCAAGGCCGGCGCGCCCGCGCGGAAGATCGCCGCCGGGTTGTCATACCGCTCGGACCCGGCCTGGTCGCCGGATGGGGCAACCCTGCTCGCCGCGACGCCGGATGGCGCAATCGTGCTGATCGATCCGGACACCGGGGGCGTCACAAGACTCATGGACGGCTTGCCGGGCGACGATGACAGCAGCAGACACTTTCAGCCCTTCTGGGTCGACGCTGCTCATTTCGCTTTCGCAGTCGAAGACGCGATCTACCTGTTCGACATTGCGCAGCGCACGCAGACGCGCCTGCCGCTTCCCTCAAGCGTGATGCTCTCCCTTCGGCCAGGCGCGCCGGACGAGTACTGGTATGTCGATCGGCAGAAAGATGGTTCAGTTCTGACGGTCATGCGTAAAGGCGAGCCGAAGGTTGTCAGCACGTTCTTCGGCTTGAAGTTCGACGGGCCGAATGCTTTTGGGCAGGTGCTGACATCGGGCGTAACTGAAACCTACCTGATCGACACGAATAGAGGCGTGATTAGCCCGCTATGGCCCGATCCGCCCGAAGATGTCCGCTATCGCAACGAATATGGCGCCATCTGGTCCCCGGATCATCGGCGGTTCGCATTCAACCGCATCGAGGGCGGAGGACGCCGCAAGCAGACCGACCAGGTGTGCATCGGATTGCCAAACGCCAGCCACTAAGAGCGATCGTGCCCCGGCGCCTGGGAGAGCCGGCCATCTTAACCGCCTCTTAAGGCTGCCCGCGCCTAGTCGCACCCGCGCGAAACCCGCGAGCCTGACTGCATGTCGTCAGACCGGAGATAAGCAATGTTGGATATGGGCAACAAAGACCTGAACTATCACCACGGCGAAATCGCCCGCCTGAAAGAGGCCATCGCCGCTTCCCGGCCAAACTCCGGCCGCACCGCCGCGATGCGCGCCATGCTCAAGCATCACGAAGATCGCATTGGCCGCCCCGAGAACACCGCACGCTCGGCCATCGCGAACTACTAGCGCGGCCGCGAAGCGCGCCCGTCGCAGCCGGTCTCTGTTCGCCCGGTCTCTGTTCGCCCGGTCTCTGGCATCGTAGCCAAAACGCCACGCAAAGGCCCCGCCTGCCGGTGGTAAGGCGGCGGGCGGGGCTACGCTGAAGGAAAATCGAGGTAATCCTCAGCGCATCGCTTGCGCGACAGTGTTGCGTTCCAGCTGGGCAAGGCTCAGCGCCGTGCGCTCGGTCTCGGACGCGTTTGTCATGATGGTGGCGACCACGTGCTGTTCGCACGCCCGGCGATCCGACCTCACCATCGCTCCGTCGCAGAGCTTGTGGGCCGCTTTTTCGACACCGGCGAGCAGGGCCGCCCGGCCGACGGGCCTTTCGAGGTCGACGGCGGAATAGCGCGCCTTGATGTTCCATCCCAGGCGCACCTTGCCCCGCTGCGGGGTATCGGCTGCGGCGGACCCTGCCAGCGCCGGCAGGGCCAGGGCGGCCAGGACGACCGCGAGGGCGGTGCGGGGGAGGATGCTCGAGATCAGGTTGCCAGTCATGGGGATGTCCTTTTTCCTAGTCAGGTCAGCGCCCCTGTTGCTCGGGATGAGCGGGCGTCGGTGAGCCAGGAATGGGAGAGGCCCGCACGATCAGACAGGACTTGGCCCTGATCTTTGCCTGACTTTTGCCTGATGATGCGTAGAAACAGGGTGTTGGCGCGTGTCAGGACTGCTTGCGCGCGGGAGACTCTGAGCACATCCCATGACCATGGACCTCGCGACAGAGCCCCGCTTCAGACTGGGCCGCCTCTCCATCGACCCCGCCACCCGCGAGATCGCTCACCCCGGCGGCCGCGAGACCATCGAACCGCGCGTCATGGAAGTCCTGCTGGTCCTCTCGAGAGCAAGAGGCGAGGTCGTCTCGCGCGACCGGCTGGTCGAGGAATGCTGGGAAGGCCGGGCCGTCTCCGAGGACGCCATCAACCGGGTCATCTCGCGCGTACGTAAAGTGGCCGACCTGACCCAGGGCCAGGACTTCACCCTCGAGACCATTCCCAAGACCGGCTACAAGCTCATAGCAACCGAACAGGCGCCCGCCCCTGCCGAGCCCGCCCCGCCCGCCGCCGCCCCTGCCGCGCCGCGGCCAGTCTCCCCCCAGGCGCGACGCCTCGCCGCCACGCTCCTTGCTGCAGCGGTAACGATCTTCGCCGTCGCCGGTATCGCCTGGGCGATCTCCTGGCGCGCCCCGCCGGACGACGCCCCCCTCACCCTCGCCGTCCTGCCCTTCGACGATCTCTCCCCCGCCAACACCGACGAGCAGCTCGCCACCGGCATGGCGCGCGAGATCCGCAACACGCTTTCCAGGGTAAGAGGCCTGCGCGTCGTCTCCGACGCCTCCTCCTTCGCCGTCGCCGCCGAGAACATCCCCGCCCCCGACACGGCCCGCCGCCTCAATGCCGATCTCCTCCTCGATGGCTCCTTCACCCGCGAGGGCGACAAGGTGAAGCTCACCGCCGAACTCGTCGACGGCTGGAAAGGCGTCAACATCTGGACCGGCTCGGAGAGCGGCCCCGCCGCCGACCTCGACCGCCTTCGCCAGCTGATGTCCGCCTCGATCTTCGAGCAGCTCGTCGCCCGCCTCGGCCCCAAGCGCATCATCGCCACCAGCCCGCCCCGCCATGGCGATCCGCGCGTCTACCGCCTCCTGCTCGAAGCCAACGAGCTTGGCCAGCAGGCCAAGGACCTGCGCCCCTATCCCACCCGCCGCGCCGAAATGGTCGAACTCGGCCAGCGCGCCGAAGCCCTGATCGACCGCGCCCTCGCCATCGATCCCAACGATCCGTCTGCTTTGGGAATAAAGGGCCGCATGCTCACCAGCGGCCTCACGCGCCTCGGCCGCGATCCGGTCGACACCTCCACCGCCGCGCGCCGCGACATCGCCGCCGACTATGTCCGCCGCGCGCTGGCCGCCGACCCCGACAATGTCTTCGCCCTCACCGCCCTCGGCGATCACTACCGCCGCAATGAATGGCGCTGGAACGATGCCCGCGCGATGCTGGAGCGCGCGCTCGCCCTCGACCCCAACTCGTCCGACACGCACCTGGTCTACACCTACTACCTCACCACCATCGGCCGCTGCGTCGAAGCCGCCGAGCACGCGCGCAGCGTCAACGCCATCGATCCCGAATTCGGCTGGAGCACGCTGGGCCTGCCCCGCTCCCTCAAATGCGCCGGCGAGGATGCCGAGGCGCAACAGCTCTACATGCGCCAGCTCGCCGCCAATCCCGACGAGGCCTTCCTCGTGCGCGAGATCTATCTCAACTATCTCGAACGCCACGACATCGCCGCCCTCCGCGCCCTGCCGGACATCGTCGCAAAAGCCAATGGCGGGCGCCCGCTTGCGCCCTCTGTCGAGGCGATGACGCTCCGCGCCCGCCTTGCCGCCAACGCGCTCGAAGGCGCAACGCAGCCCTTTCTCGCCCAGATCGAGACCGACGTCGCCGAAGACATGCGCCTCGACGCGCAGGGCCTTCCCAACGACCAAGGCCGCTTCGCCGCCGACATGATGTGGATGCACGCCATCGAGTTCGCCGTCGCCGGCTCTCCCTCCCGCGCCATCGACATGCTCGAAATCGCGATCAGCCAGGGCTCGCTCTACATCCCCGAAACGCTGCCCTATGGCGCCTACGAGTTCACGCCCGAAGTCCGCAAGGATCCGCGCTACCAGGCGATCTGGCGCAATGATCCGCGCCTGCGCGAGCTCCTGAAGATGCGCCTCGCCGCCCTCGAGGCCGGGCAGATGGAAGGCGTCACTCCGGATGGCCGCAAGGTCATGCCAAAGCCGATCCCCGCGCCCAGGACCAGCCGCCCGCCGAGTCCGATGCCGAATTCAGGTCAAAGCCAGATTGCGGATAAGCCGCCCAACCCGTCAGTTGCTCCTTAACCCGGCGCGCGGCAGGTTCGCCCCGGGGATCAGACCCGGGGCCCAGCGTTGGACGTCAACCCTCTCGAACTTGCAGCGACGCTGGTGACGCTGGCGTGCGTCATCCTCGGGGTGAAGCGCAGCCTGTGGCAGTTCCCGGTCGGCATCGTCGGCACTGCGCTGTTCTTTATCACCGTCCTGCAGGCCAAGATCTGGGCGAACGCCGCCCTGCAGGTCTTCTTCGTCTTCGTGCAGATCTATGGCTGGTGGTACTGGCTGCGCGGCGCCGGCGGGAAACGCCCGCCCATCCGCAGCGCCAACCCCGTCCACGTCATCGTCTCGGTCGCGGCTGGCCTTGCTCTCGCCTGGGCCGCCTCCTGGGGCCTCACCACCTACACCGACTTCGACCTCGCCTTCGTTGACGCCACCACCTTCTCCGTCAGCGTCGTCGCGCAATACCTGCTCGACCGGAAATATCTCGAGACCTGGCCGGTCTGGCTGATCGTCAACGTCGCCTCGATCTATCTCTACTCCCAGGCGCACATGTGGCTGTTCACCGGCCTCTACGTGTTCTTCTTCTTCAACGCCTTCTGGGGCTGGTGGGAATGGCGCCAGGCGATGAAGAAGGAAGCCGCCCCGCCAGCGACGGCCGCCGCATGACCTATCTCGCCAGACCGTCACGCGGCTTCGTGCTCGGCAAGTTCATGCCGCCGCATGCCGGCCACGTCTATCTCTGCGACTTCGGCCGCGCCTATGTCGAAGAGCTCACCATCCTCGTCTGCTCGCTGCCGGATGACCCCATCCCCGGCGCGTTGCGCTTCCAGTGGATGAAGGAGCTCTTCCCCACCGCCCGCGTCATCCACTGCGAAGAGATCCTGCCGCAGGAACCCCCAGACGATCCCCAGAACTTCTGGCCGATCTGGCGAGAGGTCCTGAAGCGCTATCACCCCGAACCGATCGACGTCGTCTTCGCCTCCGAACGCTATGGCCTCGAACTCGCCGCCGAAGTCGGCGCGCGCTTCGTGCCCGTCGATGAAGGCCGCACCGCCTTTCCCATTTCAGGCGCCGCCATCCGCAACGATCCCTACTCGAACTGGCGCTTCCTGCCCGGCCCGGTGCGGCCCTACTATCTGCGCCGCGTCACGCTGTTCGGCGCGGAGTCGACCGGCAAGACCACGCTCGCCGCCCAGCTCGCCCGGCATTTCGACACCATCGTCGCCCCGGAATACGGCCGCTTCCACACCGAGACTTTTGGCGCGGGCGCGACAACACCCGAAGACATGCGCCTCATCGTCATGGGCCACCTCGCCGGCGTCACCGCCGCCGCCTCACGCGCCAACCGCGTGCTGATCGAAGACACCGATCCCGTCCTCACCGCCATCTGGTCCGACATTCTCGCGGGCACGCGCGACCCATGGTTCGACAGCTACCGCGACTATCCCGACCTCTATCTCTTCTGCGACGTCGACCTCCCCTGGGTCGATGACGGCACAAGATATTTCAACAACCCGCAGGACCGCCTCAACTTCCACACCGCCTGCGAGCGCGAACTCATCGCGCGCGGCGCCAACTTCATCCGCATCAGCGGCACGCCTGAGCAGAGACGCGCAACGGCCGTCGCGGCCGTCGAGAAGTTGTTGAAGCGCTGATATTTCCACTAGTCATTCTCGGCCTTGAGCCGAGAATCTCTGGGCCACGCGCGCGGGCACTCGCAACCATCATGCAAGGCCAACCACCCCCCACCTGTCCGCCCCCCTTCGGGCGGGCGGGACTATGTTGCTTTTGCTTACAACCGGTCAGGCGTCGGTAGCTGCCTCGAAGATCGAAATTCATCGTCCAATTCCCACCACGCGGTCCCGCCCGCCCGAAGGGGGGCGGACAGGTGGGGGGTGGTTGGCCTTGCCGTGTCGCCAGCGAGACGCACCGGCC
>DASYKO010000147.1:0-19381 GCA_035995285.1 Hyphomonadaceae bacterium
GTCACGAGTCGCATGTCCCAGACAGCATCCAGCAAGTCAGCATCCAGCAAGACGGCTTCCCCTAAAAAGACGTCCCGCAAGAAGGCCCGGCCGGGCTACAAGCCCGGCAATTTCGAGTTCGCCGTCAGGCGCTCGCGCACCGGCCTTGGCCTCTACACGATGGGGGAGATCCCCAAAGGCGCCGTCGTCATCGAATACATCGGCAAGACGCTGACGGCCGAGGAATACGCGGCCACCAATTCGAAATACCTGTTCGAGCTTGGGCCCAAGAAGACGATCGACGGCGCGCCGCGCTGGAACACGGCCCGCTACATCAACCATTCCTGCCGCCCCAACTGCGAGATCGACGTCCACAACCGCCGCGCCTTCATCCGCGCCAAGCGCGCAATCCAGCCCGGCGAGGAACTCAGCTACAATTACGGCAAGGACTATTTCGACGAATACATCAATGGCGGCTGCCGCTGCCTCAAATGCCAGCCCGAGGGTGGCCCGCCGGGCGTCAAGAGCACGATCCAGGTGAAGGCGAAGAAAGCGCAGTAGGTCCGCTCCCGGTCCGCGGGGAGAGGGGCGTCACGGTCTTCTCGTCAGCCCGCCCAGGAACTCCGCCACTGCCGCTGCCGACTCCCGGGCCACATCCTTGTGCGGCAGGTGGCCGGCCGCAGGAAACGTCACGACCTTCGCACCTGGAATCGCCGCAGCGAACTTCCCCGCATCCGCCGGCGCGATCACATTATCTTTCCCGCCCCACAGGATCAGCGTCGGCGCAGTGATGCCAGCAACCCGCCCGGCTGTCGCATTGGCGTCCTCGCCGCGCTTGAGGAACAGCGACAGCAGTATCCGCCGATGCCCCGGCGCCCGCGCCAGATCCGCGTCGCGCCCGGCCGCCCCGGTCGCTGAACCCAGCACCAGCTTCGGATCGAGCGATGCGATCACGCCTCCCACTGGCGATGTCGCAACCATCCCATAGAGCGCCGACTTGACCCCGCCCCGCGGCGCCCGCCATCCCGCAGCATCGACCAGCACCAGCGCATCGAGCCGCTCGGGGTGCTGCCGCGCATAGAGCCACGCCACATTGCCGCCCATCGAACTGCCGCCGAGCGCAAAGCGCGAGATGCCCGCCGCCTGCACAAACTCTTCGACCACCTCCACGAACCCAGGGATCGACGCCTCATAACCCTCCGGCGCGCGGGTAAGCCCGTGCCCCGGCAGGTCGATACTCACAATGCGATACTGAGCCCCAAGCTCGCCAACCCATCCCGACCACACGTCGAGATCCCCGCCGATCCCGTGCAGCAGCAGGATGGTCTCACCATCCGCCTTGCCCTCGATGCGATAGTGAACGCGAACGCCGCTCTTCAGCTCGACAAAGGCATCGGCGGGATGGGCGTAGGTCTTTTCCAGAGTGGCGTACGGAATGTCATCCCGGCGCAGCACCAGCCACGCCACGAACAGCGCAACGGCGGCAGCCGCAACAACGCCCAACACAATTCGGATGAAGCGCTTCATGGGCCGCCCCCACGATCGAGCAAGACGGCAGAGCCGCACGCTGATCCCTTAGTGCCTTTGTGAGCCCTTAGTGCCTTCGTGTTGGAATCTCTGGCTCGGCAGGAAAAGCCTCAACACAAAGACACGAAGGTCACACGAAGACACGAAGATGGCAGCGCCAAGGGAGAGGCTACAGTCCGCCGCCCGAGATCGAGAATTTCCGCCGTGTGCCGAGCAGCTTCTGCGCCTCGCCGATCGCCTGCGCGGCAGACTCCGCCAGCTTGAACCGCGGCTCTGATCTCAGCGCCTCAAGCGCTTCCGACAGATAGCTCATCCCCTCGCGCAGCATCACCGGGTCGAACCGCTTCTCCGCCTTCAGCCGCAGCGCGCGCCCAAGCGTGATGTTCGCCGCAATCCACCGGTCTGGCGCAGCGGACCTGTTGATCTCCGCCAGCGTCGAGCGCGCAGTCTCCACCGAGCGGTCGATCCAGCTATCGTCTCCGGCAAACGCCATCTGCAGCGCGCCGGCGGATGCATCATCCACCATCTCGGCGAGCAGCTTGGGATCCGCCTTCGGCCGGTACGACAGAATCTCGTTCAGCGAGTTTACCACCGGCTCAAGCCGCTCGGCGCGGAAATCCTGCGGGCGCCCAAGGGCAGGGCGGAACATCTTCGCCGAGGCATAGGCCATCGCGCGGCACAGCGGCTCGCCCCACGTCGCCCGGTCCTTCGGCAGCTCCAGCGTCCATGGCGGCCGCTGCTGTTCGAACGTGTTCACCGGCCGCGCCAGAATCCGCGCCACGCCGCCCTTCGCTCCACGCGGCGTCTCCGCCCAGAGGATAAGGTCAGCGTCCGTCCGCTTCATCAACTTGATCGCGGCATCGTCGCCATGCAGCCCGCCCGGATAGTGCGCGATGCGGAACGGCCCGCCGAACATGTAATCCTTCAGGTGGTTCTCGAGAGCTTTCCGGAGATAACCCGACACCGCCCTCTGGCGCCCGCCATTGCCCTTCACGAGCAGGATGCGCGCGCCCACTTCCGTGTCGCGCTTCACTTTTGCTGCAAGGGATGCGCGCCGCCACACCGACAGCAGTTTGAACACGCTCGCCAGGATCAGGGCCGCCACCGAAAAGCCGATGCCGAGCGCGAGCAGGATGCCGACGCCGGCCACCAGCGGCGAGCCGTTAAGCATCGCCTCGAACTGGGTCCACGCGCTGTTCAGCCAGCCCCGTGCAGACTCAAGAAGGGTCGAGAAATCCATTCCGAACTGGTCCCGCCACCAGGAGCCCCGGTTACCCCGGTGTCTTCCCAGCCAATGCTAAGTGTTGGTTCTACGCGGGATTGCAAATTTCACGCAACGGTCCCAGGCGCCGCGCCTGCGTGCCGAAAGCGTGATTCTACAGAGGTTACCGCCTTGAAAGGGCTCGAAACCGCTTCCGGGGGCTGAACCGGTCCCTACTCGGTCCGAAGCGGGGACTCGCAGCGGCACCCATCCGGGGCCGATCTGAGGCTCCGGCACCAGACCGGCACGGTCTCGACTTTGCCCTTGAGATTGGCCGCCCTGAGCTTGATGACCCAGGTTCCGCCTGTTGCAGATTCGCCACCGATCAGCGTCTGGTCGGCCACGTCCTTCATCCGGCCCAGCGTTTCGCCCGCCATCCGCTCGAACACAGCCCGCTTCGCCCCGCCGGCATATTCGCGCCACGGCACGGGCCGGAAATCCTCAACCTGCGCCCTTGAGGCATCGGGGGTTTTGGCGAGGACGCTCTCCCGGCAGGCCGCCTCGACGCCGCTGACCTTGGGCGCCGGGACAGCGGCCTCCGCCTGCTTCCCGCAGGCCGAAAGCCCCATCGTCACCGCCGCCAGAGCCGCAAATCCGCAAAACGCCCCAAACCTTGCCGTGAAAGTCCGCATGCCAGCCTCCATCGGGGGGACCCGAGAGGCTTAACAATCCAGCCTTAACAATCCGGCAAACGCGGCCAGCAAAACCCGACCGGCAGGCCTACAATGGGCAGGCCCCCGACTGGCTGGCATGGCGACCCCGGCAGGATTCGAACCTGCGACCCCCGGTTTAGGAAACCGGTGCTCTATCCTGCTGAGCTACGGAGTCTCACGCAAAAAACCCTCTACCTTCCCCCGCGGCCGGGGTCGAGGGTTTCAGCCAGAACCGGTGAAACCCACAACCGGCAGGGCAAGGTGCGGCCCCCCCACCTGACCCCTTGCAGGAGGGAGGGACCCTGAGGCTTTCAGCTTACAAGCGGTCTGACACTGGTGGCTGCAACTACGATCGCAGTTCAATGTCGAACTCGCGCAACGCGGTCCCTCCCTCCTGCAAGGGTGAGGAGCGGTCCGCGCAGCGGACGAATGGGTCCGGGGGACCCATTCGAGCGACGAACGACAGGTGGGGGTCCGCACCTTGCCCCGTCGTCCGCTCGCAGTTCCGTTCTCGCTTCCGAACCTCTAGTCTCCCCTGAAAGGGGAAGAGGTTGGGACTCGAACTCACACGCCGCACAGCACTCATCGGCGCAGCCGCGGCCCTCTCCGCCTGCAGCCCGCAACCCGATCTCTCGCCCGGCGAACATGGCCGCATCGCCCGCATCACCGACGGCGACGTCCTTGGCCTCGACACCGGCCTCAAGGTGCGCCTCGCCGAAATCGAAGCGCCCGCCCCCGGCTATGACGGCCGCGAGGACCAGCCCTTCGCGCGCGAAGCCCGAGCGCAACTCGTCGCGACCGCCATGGGCCGCAGCGCCAGCCTCTTCTATGGCGGACTCCAACGTGATTCATACGGCCGCGCCATCGCCCACGTGATCGCCAGCGACGAGACCGGCGCCGATGTCTGGCTCAACGGCTATCTCGCGCGCCAGGGCGCAGCCCGCATCCGCACCTATCCCGACAACGCCCGCCGCGCCCGAAAACTCCTCGCCTTCGAAGCCGAAGCCCGCGCCGCCAAACGCGGCCTCTGGTCCCTCGACCACTGGCGCATCCGCCGTCTGGACGATCTCGTCTCACCGCCCAACTTCCTCATCCTCGAAGCCCAGTGCCTCGCCGCAGAAGAGCAGGGCGCCGAAACTCTCGCCCACATCACCCCGACGGGCGCGCGCCTCTCCGGCCTCGCCAAACTCGGCCATCCCGATATCGCACTCCGCACCGGCGCAACCCTCAGCCTCCGCGGCCGCCTCGACACCCGCGAAGCAGAACCCAAACTTCGCCTGACTCACTGGGCGCAGATCGAAGTGGTGTGAGCGTGGTCTCACATCCCGCGCCGGCCCCTTAGTGTCTTCGTGTGACCTTCGTGTCTTTGTGTTGAGGCTTTTCTTGCTGCACCAAAGATTCCAACACGAAGGCACGAAGGTCACACGAAGACACGAAGTTCGCGCCACCCGCTCCGCGCCCCTCAAGGCGAAAAATACCATACAGATCCAGACCCGATTTTCGCCCCCTCCGCCGCGCCAACTCCCTGAACTCATTCACTTTGCAGAGTCGCATACTGGTGGTAAGAAAAATAATCTCCCCGGCGCCCCCTCGGACCGGGCGCATAATGCGCGCATGGTGAAACCGAACTCGATCACGCTGCTGCCCGCTACCGGCTTCCACTCGCGCTTCACGCTCGAGCCGGACGGCGCAGCCCCCAACCTGCCCAACCTCTGGCAGGCCGCAGGCCAGATGCACGAGCGCATCCTCACCCGCATCGCCACGCCTACGAGCCTCAGCCACACCGCGCGCATGCCCTACAACGAGCGCCACGGCCTGCTCGCCTGGATCGAGCCGGTCGAACATCTCGTGCGATACTTCCTCATCGCCAGCGCGATCACCTTCCTGCTGATGACCGTGAAGGGCCGCAAGCTCCTCCGGGACACGCCGAAGATGCCGGTCCCCCAGCCGCCCGGCTTTGGACGCGCAGCTCTCCAGCACCGTGAAGAGCGCATCGTGATGCCCCATCCGGGCTGGCACACCATCGCCAACGCACCGCGGCCCCCGCCGGCCAAGGCAGAGCCCGCCGCGCCCGAACCCGAGCAACCCTCCATGTCGCTCGATCCGAAGACCTGGGCCTGCCCCTTCAACGTCATCCGTTGGCGCTTCCAGCAGGACGACACGCACAAGCCGCGGCCCGCCGCGTTCGACATGCTGCTGGAATCGATGCGCGACCCGCACATCCCCCTCAGGACCTCGCACGACAAACGCACGCTCCAGTCTGCGCAGGAAAGATCCGCGCAACAAAAATCGTCGCCCCGCCATTCCGGCAACCCCTGCGCGGTGAACCTCGCGCGCCGCCTCGAAGCCGTCGGCCGCGTGCTTGAAAATCCCCAGCGCCACATCATGCGCGTCGCCCGCTACATCGCGCGCCTGCCGGCGGGGCTGCTGGACCAGGACTTCGAACTCCCGCCCAGCCGCCGCTTCTGGCAGCAGGGCCGCGAAGCCTTCACCGGCGCCGTGCGCCTCCTCTGCAGCGCCATCCGAGCGCTCAACCTCTGCGCCGCCGACCCCGAGCCCGGATAGGCGCAAGCGCCCAGCTCAAAAACACTGCGACCTCGCTGATGCTATCAGCGAGGTCGCGGCAGATTGTGCTTGAAGCTCCAGCCCTACGTGCTCGGGATCAGCCCCGCCTCTTCCGGGTCGCCCACGATGCGGGTCAACGCGCAGCGGAGCTTGCGGAGCGCCTGATGCTCGATCTGGCGAACGCGCTCCTTGCTCACACCGAGCTGGCGGCCGAGCGTCTCCAGCGTCACGCCTTCTTCCACCAGCCGCCGTTCGCGGATGATGATGAGCTCGCGGTCGGTGAGGTCGCCCAGCGCCTCGGCCAGCCACTTCGAGCGTGTCGCCCGGTCGTTCTCGATCATGGTTTCTTCTTCGGGCAGCGTGCATTGATCGGGCAAGAGGTCCTGCCACTCAGAGTCGCCGGCCTCGCCGATCGGGGCATTGAGCGAACGGTCCGCCGCCGACAGGCGCGAGGCCATGCGGTCCACCTCATCCTCATCCACCCGCAGCGCATGCGCCACGTAAGCGCGGCTCTCGGGCGACAGGCCGCCATCGGTCGGATCGCGCAGCAGCGCGCGCAGCCGGCGCAGGTTGAAGAACAGAGACTTCTGCGCCGCCGTCGTGCCGGTACGCACGATCGACCAGTTGCGCAGGATGAAATCCTGGATGCACGAGCGCACCCACCACGTCGCGTAGGTCGAGAAGCGGAGTTCCCTCTCAGGTTCAAAGCGAGCCGCCGCCAGCATCAGGCCGACATTGCCTTCCTGCACCAGGTCGCTCATTGGCAGGCCGTAGGTGCGGAAGCGCGAAGCGATCGCCACCACGAGGCGCATGTAAGCCGTGCACAGCTCGTGCAGCGCATCCTCGTCCTGCTCCTCCCTCCAGCGCCGCGCGAGATCGAGCTCACGGTCGCGGTCGAGCAGGGGGGCCGACATGGCGCGCTTGACGAATTTACGGTCGGCGCCCGTCGAGTTCATTTCGGCAGTAGCCATGTTCCGCTCCAGGAAAATCTGGCTGCTTCCTCACCCTAAATTCCAGGGGGGCGGAAGCAGAGGCGCGGAGTAAGTCGCGCCTTCCTTCAGGCGCCGGTATGCGCGCCCGCAGAAACAAATCCGCGGGGCCGGGAGCGGTTCCCGGTTTTGGCAAAAAAAGGGAGACAGTCGCTCAGATAGTTTGTGTTTCGAGGCCGGAAAGGGTGGAGCCGAAAATACCCGGAAAACACAGGCATTTCGCGTGGCACGCGCAGGGCGGCGTCCGGAGCGGGGGTCAGCGATCCACTCTACGCATTGCTCGGCGTTGCTTGCAACAGGCATCGTGCTCACCGCTGCGTGCGCGCGCCAGGCCGGTCAAAAAGCAAGCGGCGTCCTAAGCCTCCACGGCAAGCCGGGCCGTTGCCCAGCTGAAGGATGCAGCGCCGAGCAGCAGCACCGCCCACAGCAGCGCCGGCGGCGCGCCGGCCAGCTTCGTCATCTCCGCAACCAGCGGCCCGGCAAACGCCGCGAGCAGACCGATTGACAGGGCGCCTCCCGCCAGCGCCGCAACGCTCATCACCCTCAGGCGCGTGCGCTGCTCGCGCTCGATCTCGCGCAGAACGCGCTCCGTCACGCCAGCGTCGGCCCACTCGGCGGCAGGCTCGCCGAAGGCGGTGAACAACTCTTTTTCGAACTCATGCTCAGAGGTCATCGTGAACCCTCGCCATGAACCTTAAGCTTCCATCGCAGCTTGTCCAACCCGCGCGTCACATGGCTCTTCACCGTGCCCAGCGGCACGTCGAGCGCATCGGCGATCTCCTGTCCGGTAAGGCCCGCGCCATGGCACAGCGTCACGCACGTGCGCTCCGCAGGCGACAGCGTCGCCAGCGCCGCGTTGAGATCCATGCGCACCGCAGGGTCCATGCTCTCCGCAGCCTGGTCCTCGCCTACCGGCTCGGCCATCACCACCAGCCGCGCATCCTTCTGCTTGCGCTTGAGATAGAGCCGCGCCGCCACCGTCCTGATCCACGCCGTGAACGGCGCATCGAGGCGATAGCCGGGCAGGGAGCGCATCGCATCGATGAAAGCATCCTGGGTAAGGTCATCGGCCGTAGCCTGATCCGCTCCCATCCGCCGCATCAGGTCGCGCACGAACCGCGCATGCCGCCGCGCCAGCTCGCCATAGGCCGCGCGGTCTCCCCCCGCCGCCAGCCCCACGAGCTGCTCGTCCGACAAAAGCGCAAGCCGGCGCGTATGCTGAGGCGGCCCCCGGATCGCCATTGCGGGGGCCTAGCCCGCGCCGGGCCCGTCCCGATCAGAACTTTGCCTGTCAGGCCGCCTCAGCGTGACCCCCAGCACAACCAGCGTCAGACCCACGCATCCCAGCACGCTGATGAACGGGCTCAGCATGGCGATGATCCCGTTCCGGTTGTCGGGATCGCTGACCATGGCGTAGGCGACAGGGATCTGGAGCGCGAGCCCCACCGCGATGGCCAGCAGCACCGCCCCGCGCCGTATGTCCTTCTCGCGCGTCGGCGGCGGGCTGCCGACGATCTGGCGCACCAGGTCCGGCGAGAACGGATGATCGCTCTCCTGCGCCTGCTTCAGCATCTCATAGAGCCGCGTGCGGTCCTTGGTCCGGTTGTGCATGTAGAAGGGCATGCCCACCAGCGCGAACGCGATCCCAACAAACATCAGCGGAATCGTGATGGACAGGATGTCGTAGCCGCTCATGGTTTCTCCGTATCCCCGAAAGATGATGGCCCGAGAGCCAATCTACCTATAGGGCCGCCCGGCCCCGGATACGGATGCAAAAAAGATCTAGCGTCCACTCCCGTCCCGGCAGACCAGCGGCCAAAGTGCTGGCGCATCTGTGTTCGCCGCGTTCTTGCGGCAGGCCCCTCGCATCGCTAGTCCGTAGCCGGTCAGTTTTCGAGGAGCGGCAGTGGCGGATTCAGACACGCGCACCAGTCCGGAGGCGCGCGCTCTCCGGCGCACGGCCTTCATTGCCGCCGGCGTGGCCGGGCTGTTGCTCATCGCCGCGGTCTGGCTGGGCGTCACGGCGCTGCAGGCGACCGACAAGGCCGAGCGCCAGACCGCTACCGCCCTGGAGGAGTCCTCGCTGATCATTGCCCTCTCGTCCGAGGCGCTCGGCGAGAAGCGGCATGTCGAGGGGGCGCTCCTGATGGCGCTCTATGCCGACCCCGAGGCGAAATCGCCCCAAGCAAAATCGAAAGACATCCCCCGCCGGCTCGCACCTCAAGGCTATCCCTATGCCCGCGCAAGGCTCGAGGCGGCGTTCGAAGCGCTGCGCTTCACACGCATTCTTCAGGAGCGCCAGGGCGCGATCAGCTCTACGGCCTTCTCTCCGGACGACCGGAGCATCGTGACCGGATCGAAGGATAATACCGCGCGCGTCTGGGACGCCGCGTCGGGCAAGCTGGCCCGGACGCTCGAAGGCCATGCGGGCCCGATCAACATTGCTGTCTATTCCTCGGATGGCCGCTTCATCGTCACGGGCTCGGATGATTCCACCGCGCGCATCTGGGACGCGGCAACGGGTCTGCCAGTGCGCACCCTCGAAGGGCATGACAACGGCGTTGCGGCCGCAGCCTTCTCTCCGGACGGGCGCTTCATCGTCACCGGCTCGTACGACAGGACCGCGCGCATCTGGGAAGCGGCAACAGGCAGGCAGGTGCGCACCCTCGAAGGGCACACGAGTTCGATCCGCGCCGTGACCTTCTCCCCGGACGGACGCCTCATCGTCACGGGCTCAGGCGACAGGACTGCGCGCATCTGGGACGCGGCGACGGGCAGGCTGGTGCGCAAGCTCGAAGGCCATGGCGGCACAATCCGCTCCGCCGCGTTTTCACCGGACGGCAAGTTCATCGTCACCGGGTCGATGGACCGGACAGCGAACATCTGGGAGGCCGGATCAGGAAAGCTCACGGCCATCCTCGAAGAGCCTGACGGCATCGTGTCCACGGCCTGGTCGCCCGACGGGCGTTTCATCGTCACCGGGGCCGCGAACGGCAGCTCCCACATCTGGGTGGTTGCGATCGCAAAACCCCTGCGCGCGCTCGAGGGCCATGTCGATGCTGTCAACGGCGCGGCCTTTTCTCCGGACGGGAAATTCATCGTCACCGGCTCGGACGACACCACCGTGCGCCTGTGGGAGTTCGAGACGCACAAGCCGATCCGCAAGCTCGAAGGGCATGGCGATGCGGTCTCCTCCGCGGTCTTCTCCCCGAACGGGCGGTTGATCGTCACCTCGTCCTTCGACAGCAAGGCGCGCATCTGGGAGGCGGACACGGGCAAGCTGCTGCACACGCTCGAGGGCCATCAGAAATGGGTCGGCTCCGCAGCCTTCTCTCCGGATGGGAAACTCATCGTCACCGGCTCGACCGACAACACCGCGCGCATCTGGGAGGCCGAGACAGGCAAGCTGGTCCGCGCGCTCGAAGGCCATGGCGACTGGGTCACCTCCGCCACGTTCTCTCCAGACGGGCGGTTCGTCCTCACCGGGTCGGGAGACAAGACCGCACGCATCTGGGAGACGGCAACCGGCAAGCTGGTGCGCACGTTCGACGGCCATCCCGACTGGATCGGCGCCGCCGCCTTCTCACCGGACGGCAAGCTTATCGTCACCGGCGCCGCAGGCACGGCGCGGATCTGGGAGGTGGCTACGGCCAAGCTGCTCCAGACGATCGGCGGGCATGAGCGGGGGATCACCGCCATCGCGTTCTCGCCGGACGGAAAGCTCATCGCCACCGCCTCGGCGGATCAGACCGCGCGCATCGACGACGTGGCGACAGGCAAGCTGGTCCACGCCCTCATCGGCCACGGGGACGCGGTCTCCTCCGTGGCCTTCTCCCCGGATGGAAGGTTCGTCGCGACCGGATCGGATGACGGCGGCCTGCGTATCTGGAGCGTCGAAGCAGGCAAACAGGTCAGCCTGCTCGAAGGCTACGGAGATTATATCGCCTCCGCCGCCTTTTCTGCGGACGGCCGCTTCATCGCCGGCGGGTCGGCCAACGCCGCGCTGGTCTGGGAGGTCCCGCCGGTCCTGCTCGCGGACGCCAGAACGCAGGTCGCCATGGCCTGCGAGAAGCTGAAGGCCGTCAACGCGCCGGTCGCGTTCCGGGTGGCCGACATCGCCCGCTACCCGGTCCTGCAGTCCCAGCCCGCCGATCCCGCCGATCCGGCGCTGCTGGCCTCGCCCTGCCGCTAGCCGGCGCCCAGAAATCAGAAGGGCGGCCCTTTCGGACCGCCCCTCCATTTGTCCTAATTTTCAGTCCGAAATCAGGCCGCGCGCCTGCTTCCAGGCGCGGGCTTCAAGCTGCCCGCTTGGCCAGCGACTTGGAGAGTTTCTCCACCGCTTCGGCGTGCTTGATGTTTTCCACGGCCGCGAGTTCGCGGGCCATGCGGTCGAGCGCCGATTCATAGAGCTGGCGTTCGGAGTAGGACTGGTCCGGCTGGTCCTCAGCGCGGTGGAGGTCGCGGACGACCTCGGCGATCTGGATCAGGTTGCCGGAGTTGATCTTTGCTTCGTATTCCTGGGCGCGGCGCGACCACATCGTGCGCTTGATGCGGGCCTTGCCGCCGAGCGTCTTGAGCGCATCGCCGACCACGCGGGTCGAGGCGAGGGCGCGCATGCCCGAAGATGCGGCCTTGGCAACCGGCACACGAAGGATAAGCTTGTCCTGTTCGAAGGCGACCACGAAGACTTCGAGCTTCATGCCGGCGACCTGCTGGGTCTCCACAGCTGTCACACGACCGACGCCATGCGCCGGGTAGACTACGTGCTGCCCAACATTGAAGAGGCCCTCAACGACTTTTGCCGGCTGCTTTTTCGTCATTCTTATCACCCTCTCGTACTAGCGCCCGGCTGTCACACATCAGCAACATCACAAACATGGGGTCACGAGTTCCGGAGCGCCCACCTATGTGTGTGCGACCAAAAGACCGTGACCTGTTGCGTTTTGTGTTCGCCCGTCGGCGACGTTCGAGGGTTTAGCACAATTGTAAGAAATATCAACCCGTTGCCGCAGTTTTGGGCGGGTACCGGCTTGATTCTTTTGATTCTAGCGGCATTTCGCCTCAGAAATACCGCCCGGTAGGGGTCACTTCCCGTCGCCAGGCTTGGTCGAGAAGAGAGTTGCGAGCTTGCCCTTAACCTTTGCGTAATCGTCGGCGTCCGCAGGGGCAGTGCCCTTCACGGTGATGTTCGGCCAGACCTTGGCGTATTCCGTGTTCAGTTTCAGCCACTTGTGATCGGCGTCGTCTTCCGTATCCGGCACGATGGCCTCGACCGGGCATTCCGGCTGGCAGACCCCGCAGTCGATGCACTCATCCGGATGGATGACGAGGAAGTTCTCGCCCTCGTAGAAGCAGTCCACCGGGCAGACTTCCACGCAATCCATGTATTTGCACCGGATGCATGCGTCGGTGACGATGTAGGTCATGGGCTCTGGGCGTCCGAAAAGTCTGGTGTCCGTCAGGGTCCGGACATGCGCACCCGGCCCGGCAATGTCAATTCAATGCCCCGCTTAGCCTAGCTGAACGAAACGGGCCTTAATCGCCGCTCAGCCGCCGAGCGCCTCCCCGCCATAGAGCGCCTTCCAGACCACCACGATCCCCCAGTGGATGATCACGGGCGGCCAGATCGAGCCTGAGCGCACCCGCGAGAGCGTACAGGCCAGCCCCAGCCAGGCGATCAGCGACAGGAAACGCGGATCCAGGAACTCCGGCCGCCCGAAGGGCAGGTGCAGCCAGGTCTGCAGCGGATGCCAGACGATGTAAGCCAGCAGCGAGACCACGGCGCTGATCGGCGCGCCCCTCCGCAGCCAGCCGCGGAAGGCCAGCTCTTCGGCCAGGGCCGGGACCACGAAGGCCGAAACGGAGAGCAGGAAAACCGACGAGCGCTGGATCGGGTTCAGCTGGAACAGGCCGGACTGTGCCGCCCAGATGCCCGCCGCCACGACCATGATGAACAGCAGCACGCCTTCGACCGCCCCGCGCGTGTCGGGCAGTTTTCGCAGTCCCGCAAACACCGTCTCCAGGGGCCCCGGTTCCCTGGGCCGCTCCCCCAACTCCTCTGAGGGGGCTTCCTGTTCAACACTCACTTGACGCGCCTATGACTTGAGCGTCCCCGCTTCGACCGCCTCATAGCACAGGGCAGCTTCCGCTGGCGGCCCCCTTCTTTGAGGCAGCAATAGAATTCTTATCAGCCTGATACCGGCCGGACACGCAAAGCTGAGTATGTCGCCTGCCTCCACGGGCGAGGCCGGCTTGTCGACGCGCCGGATCTGCCCATCCCGCTCGATCCGCGCGCCCGAAGCTTCGATGGCTTCGCTCGCCGATGTCCGCGCCTTGAAGAACCGCGCGCGCCACAGGAAGACGTCGAGCCGCATGCGGGTGTCGTCGTCCTGCTCCTCCTTCTCGTGCGGCCCGCTCATGACGCGACCTTCGGAGCAGCCGTAGCCGGAGCAGGGCCTTTGGGCCGCTGACGCCGCCGCCGACGTTGACGCTGTTGTGGCGCAGGCGCGATGAGTTCGGCGAGCACCGCAAAGGGGCCAGACGGCGGCGGCGCAGGCTTGGCGTCGGGCCGCTGCTCGCGCCGCTCTTCCGGTTTGTGCTGCGCCGGAAAGCGCCACAGCTTCACCGCGCCCGTATCCTTGTCCTTCTCCGCCGGCTTGAGCCCCAGCGATCTCAGGATCGCCGGGAAATCCGCGATCGGGCAGCCGATCTGCGCCGCCAGTTCCGGCGGCACAGCGAACGCAGACGTCTCCGACCCGCGCCTTATCTGGCTCAGCGCAAAGACCAGCCGCTCGGCCAGGTCTGCCCGCACGGCCCGCGGGCCGACACGCAGATAGCCCGCTGTCCACAGCATCACCTCGGGCCACGCATCGTTGAGGGCGAACGACGACTGGGTCGGCGCAGCACGCTTCGGCTGGCCCGAGTGCACCGCACGCAGCGTGAGCGCCAGCCGCGCCGCCGCCGGCTTCATCAGGCCCGGCAGCCATGTCGCCACGCGGCCTGTCTTCACGCCTGCCGCATTCAGCACTGCGCGATCTTCCGGCGAAAGGGATGGCGCAGGCTGCGCAGCCGTCGCCGCGCGCCGGTCGAACGCCGCGCCGGTTTCAAGAAGCTGATAGGCCGCGCCTCGCGCCGCGCCCTTGATCGTATCGCCGGCAAGCGTCTCGGCCAGCGCGTGCAACGGCCCGAGCTGCGCCTTCGAGTGCGCCTGAAACCAGGCAGAGAGCCGCGCCTGCGCCGTCTCTCTCAGCGAGCCGTCGGCATCGCGAGCGCCGATGAGTTCGACAGTGGGCGTACGCCAATCCGCACTCGCCCCCAGTTTCGCAACCGGGGCGCCCTCGTGAATGATGGCCGCCGCCTCGTTGTCGAAGCCCAGCGCTTCGTTGCCGGCTTCGATGATTGCCATCAGCCGCCGCTCGATGATCGACCTGAGCGACTTGATCGCCGCATTGCGCAGCGCCCGTCCGGCGAGGCTGTCGCCCGTCGCGTCGGGTACGAACACCAGCCCGTTGAGCGAGCCAACCTTGTGGCCGCCGATGATGACTTCGCCTGCTGGTCCGATCTCCGCCGGCGCGTCTTCCTCGGAGTTCAGCGTCTTGAGCAGCGCCGACGTCCGCCGGTCGACAAAGCGCTGCATCAGCGCCTGGTGCAGGGCATCCGAGAGCTTGTCCTCGATCTCGCGCGTGCGCCCCTGCCACGTGGCCGCGTTCTCGACCCAGTCCGAGCGGTTGGCCGCATAGGTCCAGGTACGGATGTCCGCCAGCCTCTGCTGGATCGCCTCGATATCACCTTCCGTGCGGTTGAGCCGTTCGACGTGCTCGAACATCCACTCGTCCTTGAGGCGCGCGCCTGGCTCGCCGATCCTCTCGAAGAAGGCGCCGACAAGCTTCTGGTGCGCATCCGGCCCCACCTTGCGGAAATCGGGCAGGGTGCACAGGTCCCACAGCCGCCGCACATGCGCCGGGCTTCTTGCTGCGCTGCGCACATCGTCTTGGTGCGACATGGCCGCGAGCGTCAGCTCATCCAGCGCCTCAGGCGCCCGGCGCAGAATCACGTCCGGCGAGCCGCGCCTGAGCGAGGCGAGCAGGCCATCGAGGCTCTGCCAGTCCAGATCGGCATTCCGCCAGTGCAGATAATCGACCGGTTCGAAATGGTGGTTGACGATCCGCTCGACGGTTTCCTCTTCGAACTGCTCGCAGTCGGC
This sequence comes from Hyphomonadaceae bacterium, assembly GCA_035995285.1. Taxonomy (GTDB): domain Bacteria; phylum Pseudomonadota; class Alphaproteobacteria; order Caulobacterales; family Hyphomonadaceae; genus UBA7672. The sequence goes on from DASYKO010000147.1 coordinate 15,178, forward strand.
AGTCTCACCGAACGTGCCATCGTCGCGGAAGCGTCCTGCCCGGCCCGCGATCTGCGCCAGTTCGTCCGGACGTAGGAAGCGCCGCTGCCGTCCATCGAACTTGCGGCGGCTGGCAAAGGCGATGTGGCCGACATCGAGGTTGAGGCCCATGCCGATGGCGTCGGTGGCGACGATGTAGTCGACCTCTCCGGCCTGGTAGAGATCGACCTGCGCGTTGCGGGTGCGAGGGCTCAGCGCGCCCATGATCACCGCGCAGCCGCCGCGCTGGCGCTTCAGCAGTTCCGCGATCGCGTAGACTTCTTCGGCCGAGAACGCGACCACCGCCGAGCGCTTGGGCAGCTTGGTGATCTTCATCGGCCCGGCATAGGAGAGCTGCGAGAACCGCTCGCGCCGCTCGGGATCGATATCCAGCTCCAGCCGCTGCAGGGCCGGACGCATCGTATCCGCCCCCATCAGCATGGTCTCATGCCGTCCGCGCGCCCGCAGGATGCGGTCAGTAAACACGTGGCCGCGGTCGGGATCGGTCGCCAGCTGGATCTCATCGATGGCGACGAAGTCCATCGCTTCGCCACCAGCCTTGGTCTCGAGCGGCATCGCCTCGACGGTGCAAGAAAAATAGCGCGCCGTGTCCGGCTTGATGCGTTCCTCGCCCGTGATCAGCGCGCAGGCCTTCACGCCCTTCTCGCGCACCATGCGATCGTAGACCTCGCGCGCCAGCAGCCGCAGCGGCAGGCCAATCATCCCCGTGCCGTGGGCGAGCATGCGCTCGACGGCAAGGTGCGTCTTGCCCGTATTAGTCGGGCCAAGGACTGCACGGACTTTGTTGTTCGAAGTACCGGAGGCGGCCAGAGGCGTCGCTCCTGAGGTGGCTGGACGAAGGGAGCTAGAGCTAAAGCCCTAGCGGGCGAACTCGGCCCATACCTGCTCGGCAATGGCCTGCTCGGCACGGGTGGTGCGCATTCGCGCCTGTCGCGGGTTCGATACGAGATGGGCGGGCGGGCGCCAGCGCATGTCCGTCTTCCCTTTGCGGGACGCGTGAACGGTCCCTGAGGCCTAAGGGTGGTGCGGGAGAGGGCTGGGGTCAACAGGCGAGGCTGCCAAACCTGTGGTCGTGCAATGCGACTATCTTATGAACATCCCGGTATCCGGACTGGGCTGCGGATTGCGCGCCGTGAGCACGCCCTGGCGGATGTCTGCGTCCTTCACGATGATGATGCGTCCAACCCCGTCGCCGTGAGACGTAAAGTTGTAGCGCTGAATGACTGTGCCGATCGCGACCTGTCCCGTGGCGGCGAGATAGGCCGGCTGGCCGGTTTCATGGGCGACGCTGAACGGCCGCGCCAGGGCAAGGTTGATGAAGGGCGTGCCCGGGATCGCCGGGTCAGACACGATCGGCGCCAGTCCCTTGTTCAGCAGCGCGCCGCGGATGACTGAAAGCCCGGAGGCCAGGGACAGGTAGTCGTTGATCCCATCGCCTTCGAGATCGCCGACGGCCGTCGCCAGGCGCATGTCCAGCGAGAACTTCACCGGCGGCGAGGCGCCCATGGGGAAGGGATTCGGCCCGTTGTTGAGATCATCGCCGTCCACCACGCCCGAGCCGAACGCGATGGACCTGAAGCCGTCTCCATCGGTGTCATCGACTTCAAATACCGTGCCCGGCGCGGTCTGGGACAGGTGAATGACCGGGTCGGAGGTTATCGCGCGCAGGCTGACGGTCGATGGGGCCGCGCGGCGAAGGATGGGACTCTTTACAATCCAGGCGCCGACCCAGTCGGGCCGGGCGAATATCCAGCTTCCAGCTGGCCCTCCGGTCGCGGAAATGAAAAGCTCGGGAAATCCGTCGCCCGAAAAGTCGGACAGCGTCTTTACGACGACATAGGGAACGCCTTCGGCGTAGCTGAAGGCGTCGAACGTGATGTCGAACGCGCCCGTCCGCTGGCGATCTGCCGCAGCGTTCACCGGCCGTCCGAAAATGATGCCGAACTTCACCGGCGCCTGGTTCTCCGGCGGGAGAGTGGTGGGCGGCGGCGCATGTGTCTGCTGCACGAAGATGTCGTTGAGGCCGTCGCCGTTGACATCGCCGATCAGCCGGGCCTGCTGCGGAAACGCCGAGGCGTCGAGCGTGTAGACGACCCTGTTGGCCACCGTTTCAGGATCGACATTGCCCCGCAGGGCATTGAAGTCGGACGGCTGGGCGATCGGGAACAGGTAGAACTTCCTGCGCTGCGCGTCGGAGAGCAGGAGGTCGACCCCGCCGGACGGCCGCGGCGCCGAACTCAGGAGATTGGCCTTCCTGGCCGAGCGATCCTGCAGCAGGAGTGCGGCATCCGGCGTCTGCAGGAAGCGCGCGCCCTGGCTGGCGAGGTTGGCGATGTTGAGCACGCCCTTCGGGATGCTGCCGTAGAATTCGCTGCCGATGACATAGGCCGACGCCGGGCCCCGGCCGGACATGATGCTGACCCCGATCTCCGGCCTGCCGTCTCCCGTCACGTCGGGAATGGTCGAGATCGGAAGTCCGAAGAGCTGGTTCAGCGCCTCGCCGTCGATCTTGACGCTGTCGATCCGCGGATTGTCGGCGACGTCGGTGACCGTGACCGAAACGGTGGTGCTCAGAGTCTCCCCGCGAATATCGACCGAGTAGCCGAACGTGTAGACATTGTCGCGGTTCTCATCGGCAGGGAAATCGTGATCGAAGATCCGCGCGGTTTCCAGCTGTATCCAGCCCTGCCGGAAGATGATGTCGTTCGTGGGTTTGTCGGTGCTGTCCCAGGCGAGGTACGCCTGGAAGAACCTGCCGTCCTGGCCGGTGATCTTCACATTGGTCAGGACTTCGAAGTCGGACACGCGCAGACCGAAGGTCGGCGATCTCACCGTCCGGTCGTTGAAGCTGGTCGTGGGGCCGTATTCCGCCAGCGTCGCCGATAACGTTGCCGGGAACTGATTTGTCGGAGGGGGCGGAGGCGGTGGCGATAGTGGTGAAGACCCGCTTCCACCGCCGCCCCCGCAAGCTGCGGTTGTGAGGGCAAGCGACGCAACAAGCGCCGCACATATGCGTGTCAGCCCCGGCAAGCGTCTTCGTCCCCCAACCACAAACTCAGCAGAATTCAGAAACGCACAGCAGCGGTTCGGGCGGAAGATAAAACACGCGTTGGGAGAACGCTAGCGCGCGGAGGTCGGCCCGTATGACAGTTTGATGGCCTCGACCGTCATCTTGCCCTTGCTCTTCGAGCGGGCCTCGAGCTTGATCGGCGGCGTTACCGCCCCACCATTGAGTTCGGCGAGGACGATGGTGGCCCAGACGATGTCGGCCTTGTCGCGGGCCTTCTGCGCGGCCGTTCTGTTCTTGAAGCCGGCGATCTCGACATACTCCACCGAGCACACGATTGCCGGGCCCTTGTAGGCCTTCGACTTCCACTCCATCCGCTTGCCGAATTTCAGTTTGAGATCGTAGCGCTGCTTGCCGTCGAAGATGCGCAACGGCCCGCCGCACGGGTTTTGCGTGCTCGCATCCGCGCGCAGGGTCAGCTCGAGGATGGCGGACAGGGGATCGACTGCCTCCAGCATCTGACCCTTGGTCGTCGCCGGAAAACCCCAGTCGCCGAATTTCGGGCTCACCGAGACGGAGACATTGCCCATGCCGGATACATCGCCCGTCCCGAACTCGACCAGCACATGCCGGTTCTTCTTCCCGTCACGGGTGCGGCTGTCATAGCGCAGAGGCAGGAGGCCGAGCGAGGTGAGAGCGCCAGTGGTCGCGCCCGAATAATTCTGGTCCACGAACCAGTCCACCACCCCCTCGGCGCGGAGATAGGCGCTGGCGGAATAGCCCTTGGGGGTGAGGTCTGCGGTCACGGTCGCCTGGGCGGCGCGCACCCGGCCAACGACGGGGAAAGGATAGGCGCCCTCATATTCCACGACGAGCCGGGCGGGGCCCTGGACCTGGATGGCAGACAGCGCGCCGTTCCCGGCCATCGGAAGGGTCAGAAATCCTCCCGCGGCTACAAGGGCAGTCAGAAGAGGCATGCGGGTCCGTTCCAGCCGTTTCGGTTACGAGCCATAGCCAGCGGAAAGTGGCGGATTCTCGGCGATCTCCCGTGTGGGTGGAGTTAAGAAGGAGACAGAAGCGGCCAGGGCGCCTCCGGGCCTTCAGCTTGACAGCCCAACCCCTTCTTCTTGACAGGGAAGCCCCGCCCCCTTATCCACC
>DASYKO010000148.1:0-14045 GCA_035995285.1 Hyphomonadaceae bacterium
GCGAAACTCAAAATCGCGGTTCGCCCACGCCTTCGCCACGATTGCGGCGCCGTCGCAAGGCGATCTCCGGCGCGTCAGGGAGACGGAGAGCGGGATGAGCATACTGAAGAGGATCGGAAAGTATGCGTTGTGGGCGCTCGGCGCCTTCCTCGTCTTCTTTCTCGTGGTCGTCGTCTACAACCTCTCCTGGTTCGAGAGCCCGCATGGCGATGGTAAGATCAAGCTGATCGCCCACCGCGGCGTGCACCAGACCTTCTCGAAGGACGGCGTCGGCAACGACACCTGCACCGCCGACCGCATCTATCCCCCCACGCACGACCTGATCGAGAACACCCTGCCCTCGATGGAGGCCGCCTTCGCCACCGGCGCAGACGTGGTGGAACTCGACGTCCACCTCACGCCCGACAAGCAGTTCGCCGTGCTGCACGACTGGACGGTGGATTGCCGAACAGAAGGCAAAGGCGCTACTCAGGATCTCCCGATGAGCTACCTGAAAACGCTCGACCTCGGCTATGGCTACACCGCCGATGGCGGCAAGACCTATCCCCTGCGCGGCAAGGGCGTCGGCATGATGCCGACCCTGCCCGAAGTCCTCGCCCGCTTCCCCGACAAGCGCTTCCTCATCAACTTCAAGAGCCGGCGAGTTGAAGAAGGCGAAGCGCTCGGCGCGCTGGCCCGGCAACATCCTGAATGGCGCAGCGCCATGTGGGCCGCTTACGGCGGCGCCGAGCCCACGATCAAGTCCATGGAGGCCATCAAAGGCCTTGGCGGCTATACCAGCAAGTCCGTCATATCCTGCGCCATCGCTTACGAGACGACGGGCTGGACCGGCATCGTACCGAAGGAATGCCGCTACACCATCGTCTATGTGCCCGCCAACTATGCCTGGATGGTCTGGGGCTGGCCGCACAAGTTCACGAAGCGCATGGCGAGCGTCGGCTCAACCGTGATCTTGATTGGCCCCGTCGACAGCGACGAGATCGGCACAACCGGCATCGATTCGATCGAGCAGCTGAAATCCATACCCGACAAGTTCGAGGGCTATGTCTGGACCAACCGGATCGAACTCATCGGTCCGGAACTGGCGAAACGCGGGCAGCACTAGGTCTGCCCGGCCGCTAGCGGATGAAGCTGAACCCGTAGACCGCGAACAGGCCCACAGCCGTCAGCATTCCCACCAGCCAGCGATCGAAAGTGCGAGGGGGTTCCACGTTTTCGGGTTTCATCGAAGTCTCCATCCGCCGATGAACAAATGGAGAGCCGGGAGATTCGTTCCTCGGTTTATGGTTAAGGCCCGCAGCCCGTAGCTTAACCACACGCTTCGGCGGACTCACGGTGGCGATATGCGCTGCTGCTGCGTGCGCGGATCACAGACGCGCAGCGCCGGTGTGACATCGGCGATCTTCCAGAATTCGGGTTTCTCGCTGGCGAAGCGCGTGCAGCGCTCCAGCACGGGCTTGGCCAGTGCCGGATCGGCCAACGATTGCGTCGCCTCGCCGAGCGCCGAAGCGTAACCGCCGGTGTAGATCGCATCAGCCAGGATGATGTCTCCGCCCGGCGCAGTTATCTTGAGCCCGAGCGTTTCACCTGCGTCGATCGCCGCCATCAGTTGCGGCAGCGGCTCGTCGCGCAGGTTGCGTGGAATGAAGAACACCCATGGCGTGAACCCGCGCGCCATCTTCTCGCGCGTCCGCGTAATGTCCGACGCCGCAACGCCATCGCTGTATGCGCTGTAAAGTACGCCGGCCTTGCCCGTGATCTCGACCTTGGCGCCCTGCGATCCGTCCGGCCATTTCATTGCCGAGACATAGGTCGCCGTCATGTCGGCCATCGCCTCGGCCGACTTTGCCGTCCCGACATTCGGCACAGGCAGGTTCACCTGCGCCGACCAGAAGGTGAGCCCATACGCCTCCGGCTTGCCGCTCGGAGTACGGTATTCCACCGTCAGCGTAGACCGCCGCGCATTCGCCCCGCGCAGGCTCGCCTCCGTCTCGTCGACCGTCAGCGGCCGCCCCGCCTTGCCGCCTTGTCCGCGCAGGCCATAGAGGCTGACCCTGATGGCGGCCCCGTAATCCTGTGCACCCTCCTTCACCACATCCTTCGACTGCGCGAACCAGTTCACTTCGCTGATCGTGTTCGACGCCTCGCCAATCCCCTGCCCGAAATCGCTCGCCGGATCGCAATTGGGAGAGCGCAGGCAATGCGCCAGCATCAGCGGCCAGTCCGCGCCGCGATGCTCGGACGCCGCCACTACCTTGTCCGCCGCGGCAACCTTGGGCGGCTCGGCATCGCATGCGGCGAGCCCCGCCAATGCCAGACACGCAAACCCTGCCCGCACATGCCTCATGTCTTGCCTTTCAGCGCCGCCACCGGATCGTACGCATAGATCCAGTCTTGGCGCGAGCGCACGAATGCAGGCGCCAGCATGTTCGCCATACGCATCGGCCCATAGGTCGCGGCCTGCGTCACCAGGTTCGACCTGTGGAACACGCCCATGTTGGACTTCGCGCTCGCCTGCATCTTCGTCGTTCGCGGCTTGCGCAGCGCCTCGTAGCGCGCCAGCGCCGCCGCCAGGTCGCCGCGCCCGCCGATGCACCCCGCCAGCACCACCGCGTCCTCTATCGCCATCGCGGCGCCCTGCGCCTGGAATGGCGCCATCGCGTGGCACGCATCGCCCAGCAGCACCACCGCACCCTTCGACCACGCCGCCAGCGGCGCCCTGTCGTACAGCGCCCAACGATGCACGCTCCTCGCCGCGCCGATCACGCTGGTCACCGCGGGGTCCCACCCCTCGAACGCTGCCGCCAGGTCCGCCTTCGAGCCCACCTCGTCCCAACCCTCCTTCTCCCAGCCATCCTCCTCCACCACGCCCACGAAGTTGATCAGCGCGCCGCGCCGCATCCTGTACGTCACCGCATGGCGGCCCGCGCCGGTCCACACCACAGCAGCCACCGGCAGGTCGCGGTACGCCTCCACCGGCGCCACCGCGCGCCACGCCACCGCGCCCGTGAACCGCGGCGCATCTACCCCCCACATCAACCGCCGCACCGTCGAGCGTATCCCGTCCGCGCCCACCAGCAGGTCCCCCGCCACGATCTCCCCTGTATCCAGCCCTACCCTCAGCTCTCCACCCCCTACCGGGCCACCCACCTCACCCACCAGCTGCCCCTCCAGCTCACCCGCCAGCCGACCCACCCCCTCCCTCGCAAAGGCAGCCACGCGGGCGCCCACCACGAGCCTCACGCCGGCGCCCTTCGCCGCCTCCAGCAGCACCTGTATGAGATCCGCCCTGTGCGCATGCAGGTAGGGCGCGCCATAGCGTGTCCGCGCCGCCGCCCCCACGGGGATGGAGAACACCGTCTCCCCGGTCTTGCCGATCCGTAATTCCAGCGCCTCCGGCTCGGACGCCACGGCCTCCACCGCCTCGGCCACACCCAGCGCCGCCAGCCCCTTCATCGCGTTGGGACTGAGCTGGATCCCGGCCCCGACCTCCGAGATCACCTGCGACCGCTCGATCACCGTGACGCCATGGCCAGCGCGGGCGAGCGCCAGCGCCGCCGCCAGCCCTCCTATCCCTGCACCGGCGATGACGACCTTCATGCCTGCCTTGACCCTGCGCTCTTAGCCACCAGCCCGGTCTGACCTGACGGCTTGGCGCGTCCTCCGCAAGCCCAACCTGCCCCTGTAACCCGCGTGTAACGCCCGTAAAACTGGCGAAACTGCACAGGGTTACGGTTATTTACTTACGTGGCGGGAGGGCGTGGGGGAGTGTGGGGTCAGACGCACATCCGCGTTGGTCGTGAGAAGGCTCCTCGCTCTCCTCCTCCTGTGGGGGCCGGATCACGAGACACTTCCGCTGCGGGCGCCGCCCAGACCTCTAGGTAGCGCCTGCAGCGGGTGATTTTTTCCAGACACGGGCGGTCTCCGAGAGTCTCTGGCCAGCAGTCCGACGCGTCCGCCCGGAATAGGCCCGGAATAGGGACCTCGCGGTTTTGGCGCGCTCGGCTTGCCGCCGTTTCCTTGACTCCCCTCCGCCAGCCAAGAAACGTGGCGGGTACCTCGAACGAGGTATGACGACAGGCGCGCCAGGCGCCGTCGCAACAAAGAAAGCCGCCGCGAGACAAGGCGGTTCGGGGTGAGACGTGCCAAGGACAGCATCGGCGGCCCAGCTGATCGAGCTTGCCTATGAAGGCGCGCTCGACGCCGGGCGTTTCCGGGAATTCGTAGGCGAGACGGCGCGGGCGATCGGCGCGCCATCCGGCAATGTGATGGCCTTCCAGCCGGGCACGTCGAACCTTTTGTTCGCGCAGCTTGTCGGGCCCAACTACACGGACAGGGCGCTGGCGCTCTATCAAAGCGAGTTCATGCATATCGAGCCGCACCGGAAGTTCGTCACCCGCGAGCACATGGGGGCGGATACGGGCGTGCTGCTCTGCCACGACTTCATCTCGGAGGAGGAGAGCGAGCGCGATCCCTATTTCCAGGATTATCTGATCCCCGAGACCGGCACGCGCTGGCTGGCGGGCAATCTGTCGTTCGACGATTCCGTGCATGCGATCCAGTTCGGCTTTCCGCGGCTGGCCGACCAGACGCCGTTCAGCGAGCGGGCCAGAACGCTGCTCGAGCGCGTGACGCCACACCTGCGCCGCGCGGTGAAGGTCTCGATCGCGCTCTCGCATTCCAAGGCGGTGGAGGCGGCGCTGGCCGATTCCTTCGGGCGGCACTGGGCGGCGATCTACCTGCTGGATGCTACGGGCCGTATCGTCTGGATGAACCAGGCGGCGGAAGAGGGCGTGCCGGGCTCGACCGCGCTCTCCGTGAAAGGCGGGCGGCTGCGGGCGCGCACGCCAGCGGCCGGCGCCAAGCTGGAGAAAGCGATCCGCGATGCGCAGGGCATGGTGGTGCGCGCCGACGCCGGCGATTTCGACATGCCCGACCGCGAAGGCCGCCGCACGCCTGTCTCCGTGCGCCCGGCCGGGCCGCTCGGCGCCGCGATCGGCGGCCCCGCTCAGGCGCGGGTCGCCGTGATGGCCGGAGGCCACGCCCCTGCCCGCATCACCGCCCAGCGCCTGATCGGCCTCTACGGCCTCACCCAGGCCGAAGCCCGCCTCTGCCTCGACCTCGCCGAAGACCTCACCATCGAAGACTGCGCCAAACGCCGCGACACCAGCCCCCACACCGCCCGCACCCAGCTCAAGAACATCTTCGCGAAGACGGGCACGCGGCGGCAGGCGGAGCTGGTCGCACTGGTGTGGAGATGGGCGCAGGTTTAGGCGCTCAGGTTCAGACGCCCAGGTTCAGGCGGGCGCGTGCACGTCCCAGACGTCCTGAGCGAGCGCCGTGAGCATGCCGGTGCGGTCGGCAATGGCGGCGGCGTTCCACGCCTTGAACGGCGTGAAGCGCGCAACGGCCCGGTCGATCGCGGAATTGCGGCCGATTTCGACCTGGTGGGAAATGGTTCGCGTCAGTAGAAACCGGCTCTCGCGAAACCCGTTGGCCTTGAGAGGTTGGAGCTTCGGATAGCTGTCCGCGACCTTCTCGCCGAAAGGCTTGTTGCCCATCGACTTGTTGATGGCGGCTTCGGCGAGCGCGAGGTTTCCGATCGACCAGATATTGGCAGGCTCATCTGCACCGGGGCCGAACTCGGCCCGCACCTCGTCACAGGGAGTCTGCGGGGTGATGTGTTCGATGTTCAGCGCCTTGCCGTCGAAATACGCCGACAGCCAGCGCACGCCCTCTGCGGTCTGGCCATAGCCCGCAAGATCCACGGCCTGAGTCAGTTTGGCCAGAATGTACCGCAGCTGATAGCCGCGCACCGCCTGGCCATCGAGCGCTGAAAACTCGCGGCGGAAACGGTCTGCAAGTTCCGACCGGCGCCTGACGAAAGTGTCTTTCGAGAACGCCTCGTATTTTGCGAGCGTATCGATGCCCGCAAGCTGAACCGCCCAGGCGGGGAACAGGACTTCGAACTCCCGGTTGACCTGCCGCGTGATGAGATAGACGAACAATATCCGTTCGGCGTCGCGGCAAAGAGCGGAAAAGACATCGGCGGGAAGACTGCGGCCCGCCAGCAGAAGGATCAGGTGCTGGCGCGTCGACTTGCCTGCGAGAAGCTTGATCGCCTCGACATCAGGATGCGGGCGTCCGTCCGGGCCCAGCCCTTCCTGGAAATTGATGTAGGCCGTGGCCGCTTCGTTCAGCCGCCGCGTAAACCCCAGAGGGTCGCGGCCGAAGCCCAACTTTTCCTCGTTGTCGACAAGCCATTTGTAGAGCTCGTCTTCCCGAAGTTTTTCCACGCCATACGTGGCGAGAACAAAGTAGCGAAGGAAGCGCAGCGGTTTCTCACCCGCCTTGAACAGACGGTCGATCAGTTCCTTCCAGGCCGTCTTGAGGCTTTCGAACACGGCGGGCTTGCTCTTGCGGAACAAGAGGTTTTTCAGGAGATCCATGGAGTCGAGACCGACCCCGCGATCATTGATGGTCTCGAATATCTTCAGCGCGCGCGCGAGACCGTCGGTCTGGACCCGGATCAGCTTCACCCGATTGATCAGATAGCCGAAGAAGGCCTGAAGCTTCGCTGCATCCGGCCCGAATTCCCGTTCGTAGAACGCCATCGCCGTCTTGTGCGCCGCAGCCATGTTCGCAACGGAGCGTGTCGCGCCCTTCGAGGCCGCAAGGCGTCCGGCCACGAGGTCGCCGACAACGCCGCCGGCATCCTCGTACTGAAGCACCAGGCGCGCCTCGTTCGATTCAGCGCCCTGCTCGTCGACGCGAACCGTCGAGATCAGTGTCTGGATCGCATTGCCCTGTTCGCCCAGCGCCCGCTGGCGATCGCGCAGGGCGCACAGCGCGATGAACAACGTAGTCATGCGCTGCTGGCCGTCGATCAGTTCATAGCGCCCCGTGGCGTTGAGGACGGTGACGATCGATCCGATGAAGTACTCGGCCTTGGGATCTTCTGCCTGTTCCTGCCTGATGTCCGAAAGAAGCTGTTCGACCTGTTCTTCCTGCCAGACATATTCGCGCTGGTAGTCCGGCACGGCGTAGAAATCGGCGAACACCTTCCCGAGCGCCAGATCGGTGCTTTCAACGGCCGGCATTCAAGTCCCCCTCAATTCTACGCGGTCCTGGTCCATACCGCCCTGGACGGCCGACGAAATGATTTCATCAAGCGCGGTAACGCGCCAGCCGAGCCGGGGCATTCCGGCCAAGCCGGAAATCGCTTTGATTTTCGGGAAACTACCTGGAGCGGGCGAGGCGATTCGAACGCCCGACCCCGACCTTGGCAAGGTCGTGCTCTACCCCTGAGCTACGCCCGCTCTCTAGGTAGTTGGAGGGGCGGGTTAAACCTCAAAGCCAACCGGTGCGCAAGGGCCAGCAGCGTTCGCCCCGCCAATCAACCTTGAGAAAAGCTCATCCAGCAAGCCCTTGTACAGGCGAGAAAAAGGGCAATCTCACAGCAACGAATACAACCGTGAGGCGTATTTGTTAGGATTTGCACGTAATCTTGGGGCCGGATTGGGATACATGGGCTGTTGGACATGCGCGACCAAGCTGGAATGGCAGGCCGGATGGCCGGACCTGGGCGACATGACGCAAGTGAAACGTCGCGCTTCGTTGCGCGAGCGATTCTCCTGCTCGGCCTGCTGTCGCCGTTAGCGACACCGCTCGCCATCTGGTGGGGCTATGGAAATCTGAGCGCCGCGGATTCGAACAAGCTCGCAGGCGCCGTATTCGTGCTGTCCTCGCTAGCTTTCATTTGCAGCCTTGTCTGGGCCCGGTGGCTGCGTGGGCCCCGGCGGTAGCTGGCCCATAGGTGCTGGAGGATCAGGCGGCCGCACGCGGTTTCTCGCATAGCGCGCTCCCCGGTCGGGCCAGAGCAGTTCCCAGAGCAGCTCGAGGAATGCGTACGCGATGAGCTGTATGGACGCGATGCCGGCGGCGATCACGCTGGCAACCGAGGCATAGTAGGTCAGCGTGTAGCGCACCGTGGCGCCGCCATCGAGCGGCTTTGGGGCGACCTTATCCATCAGCGCGAGTGCAGTCGATGCCGCGGAAAGGACCGCCACGGCGATGAAGCCCACGACCAGCCGCTCGAGCCGCACGATCGACCTGCTCCGCGGCGGACCGGTGAGCGAGGTGTATCTCTCGCGGCGCTGCAGGATCACTTCGGCATAGGTCTGGATCGCCAGGACGCCGAATGTGGCGCCGATGGCATTGAGCGTAAGAAGCTCCGTCAGGCCGAGCTCCGACAGGCTGCCAAGCTGGGTCAGGGCGCGAATGCCGAAGTCGCCGACCACGTCGCCCATCCACGCGGCCCATACGCCCAGCAACTTCCAGATATCGTCCACGCCCGTCTTCCCCCTGATCTGCCCCCCGACCCCTGGACAGTGCGGCTAGGCGGCCATCGCCTTGGCCGCGTCTTGCGCAACTCGCCTGTAGAATTCCCGCGCGATCTTTGGAACGTCATAGCGGATGAGCGCCAGCTTGTTGGTCGCGCTGTCGGGACCTGAATCCAGCTCTTCTCTCACATGGCGGCGATCGACGATCACCACATGCGGCACGGTGGTGACGAGCGGCGCAATCGGCCAGCGATTCCCTTCGGCCAGCGCGCGAAACCGCACGGTCTTCTCGTCGAGCCGCGGCGCAGTGTAGTAGATGGTTATCGTGACCTTTCGCAGACCCGCGCGCCGGAACGCCTCATAGGTCATCGGATGATCATAGACCTGATGGAACAGGGCGCCGCTGACGATGACGATGTCGCTGTGCGCCTGATCGATCAGCTCTTCGAGCTTCTGGACGCGCCGTTCGATATCGTCGTTGGTGTCGGTGAACCGCACATGCGCGCGCACGCCCCACTGCACCGCCAGGAAGCCGATGCCGAACGCGGCGGCCACGAAAACGGGAGAAGAGTCATTGACGCCCGTTACCAGCGCGGCCGCAGCAGCGACGGACAGCGCCAGCATGATGAGCGAGCTCTTGGCCTTGGTGAAGGCGACACGGATGACGGACAACCATCTCCGGCCCTGCACTCGCCGAGCCGGAAATGCATTCTTTGATCCGGCTTGCATTGCCCCCTTGCCCTATTCTTTCTGGTGGAATTGGTTGAAACCGAAAACAACCTAAGGTTGTATGATTAACCGTATTCAACCAGTATAAGTCAATGCCGATCTGCGGCCCGGTCAAGGCCGGAACGACGCAGAAATTGCGGGAAAGCCCCGAGTTTTGGCGCGCTGGTTTTGTCCAAACCTGGACAATTGCGCGGCCGCACCGGTTTTCTGTATTTCGAGCTGCGAGCGCGGTGCTCAAGGCGGCGCAGCTTGGTCGAAACGAACTAACCACCCAGCCCCGGCAGCGGGGGCTTTGGCGTCTTGAGCTTGCGCTTCGTCACGTGGCTATCGGCGGCGCCGCCGGAGACGGTTTCGCCTTTCATGTAGTGGCGTTGCCAGCGGGCTTTGACGGCTTCGGATTCGAGGGATTTGAGGCGCTTGTTGAAGTCGCCGCGGCTTTCGGCCCAGACCTTGTATTCCTCGTTGAGCTGCTCGTTGCTGGCGAGGAGGCGGAGCGTGGGCTGGATCTCTTCCAGGCGTTTGTCCTGTACCAGAGTGATGAAGCAGAAGGGCTCGCCCTTTTCGAAGCGGACTTTTCCCGGGCGCGTCATCTGCCAGTTCATGGTGAAGGGGAAAGGCAGCCATTCCGTCTCGATGACGCCCTGCAGCGGATAGATGCCGTCCTTGGGCTCGTTCGGCGGGCCCATCGCCCAGACGGACCAGCCGGGTTCAGTCCTGAAAAGATGGCCGGTGTGGAAGGTGACGATGCCGCGCCGGAAATGGCTGTCGGCGACGGAGGTCACCGGCGGCCAGGGCTCGTCGCCCGTGATCTTGATGTTCTCCTCCATGAAGCCGCCATCCCATTCGATGGTGAGGCCGATGGGGCAGAGGATTTCCCAGCCGGAACAATTCGCCATGGTGAGGGGGAGGCAGCGATAGGGGTGGCGGTCCTGGAAGGCGTCCATCCAGGCGCGCCTGCCCTCTCCCGGGGCGATGGTGGGCGCCCATTCGTGGATCTTGTAGCAGTCGAGACGCATCCGTTTCCCCGTAGGCAGCTTTTCAGCGCCCTCCTTTTCAGGAGGATGGCCGCATTCTAGACCACCCCTCAATGACAGATCAAAGCGCTCCTGCCAGCAATAACCGCGGCCCGATGCCGGCCCCGGACGATTTCTCGAGGGAACCGGAAAAGCCGCTTTTCGCGCTGCTGGACCGGCTGGGGCTCAAATACGCCACCGCCCACCACGACAAGGTCTTCACGGTGGCCGACTCCGAGAAGGTGAAGACGGATATCCCGCGCGGGCACACCAAGAACCTCTTCATGAAGGACAAGAAGGGTCAGCTGGTGCTGATCTCGGCCCATGCCCAGAGCCAGTTGCCGCTGAACCAGCTGCACAGGCTGATCGGAACCCAGAGGCTGTCCTTTACCGACGCGCCCCTGCTGTGGGACGCCCTCGGGGTCACCCCCGGGTCGGTGACAGGCTTTGCGCTGATGAACGATACCGCAAGGGCCGTGACCTTCATCGCCGACGAGGCGCTGCTGGCCAATGAAACCCTCAATTTCCACCCCTTGCGCAATGACATGACCACCTCGATCGCGAGGGCGGATTTCCTGCGATTTTGCGAGGCTACGGGGCATTCCGTGACCCGGGTGGATTTTACGAAACTGGGCGCCAGCTAGGGCGTTGCTGTTTTAGGGCTTAGGGGCCATTTATGCAGCCATAACAGGCTGGTTTGGCCTTCCACACGACTTTCAGGAGCTATCCCGTGGGCATTATCGGCGCAGGCGCAGGACGTCCCCCAGCCGGGGCCCCCAAGAGCCAGTATGTCAGCGACGGCACCGACCAGACCTTCATGACCGACGTCATCGAACCCTCGAAGACGACGCCTGTGATCGTCGACTTCTGGGCGACCTGGTGCGGACCCTGCCGCACGCTCGGCCCCATGATGGAAAAGGTGGTGGAGGAGCAAAAGGGCGCCGTCCGCATGGTCAAGATCGACGTGGACAAGAACCCCGGCGTCTTCTCGCAGATCGCAAAGATGACCGGATCGCAGTCGATCCCTACGGTCGTTGCCTTCAAGAACGGCCAGCCGGTTGACGCCTTCATGGGCGCGATCCCGGAGAGCCAGATCCGCAAATTCGTGGACAAACTGAAGGGTGAGGATTCGGGCCCCAGCGTGGACGAGCTGCTGCAGGCGGGCGAGGACGCGATTGACGCCGGCGATTTTGGCGCCGCGGCCGAGGTGTTCGCCGCCGTGCTCGAAATGGAGCCGGGCCGGGTCGACGCGCTGGCCGGCATGGCCAAGTCCTATCTCAAGGCGGGCGATCTGGAGAATGCGCGCCAGTATGCCGAGATGATCCCGGAGGCGAGCCGCAAACACCATGCTGCTGTCGGCATCTTCTCGACGCTCGATCTTGCCAGCCATGTAGCCGAGCCGGATGTGGCGCTCGACCTCTCGATGCGCGTCAAGAACACGCCGACCGACTGGGAGGCGCGCTTCGAGCTCGCCGGCGTTCTGGCGGGCAAAGGCAAGCATGAGGAAGCGGCCGAACAGCTGCTCGCCATCCTCGAGAAGAACCTGAACTGGAAGGAAGGCGCAGCCAAAGAGCAGCTGCTCAAGATCTTCGAAGCCGCCGGCCCGAAGGCCGAGGTGACGAAGGACGGGCGCCGCAGGCTATCGCAGCTGCTGTTCCGGTAGGGGCTGGTTCAGTAATAGACCCTGCGCGTCGAATAGGTCGTCTTCATCTCGAGCCCGTAGGGCTGCATTGGCATGGGTTCGACCACGCGATAGGCTATGCGCTGCTTCCCCGTCGCGGTGATCTCGATCTTCGCGCCCATCATCTCGATAATGGTCGGCACGCCCTCTTGCGCCTCCAGCGCCCGCAGGGTGCCTGAAACCATCTGCCGCTCCTTGTCGTCCGGGCCGACCCAGGCGTGCACTACGAATTTGTGCGTGCCGGTCTTCTTGATGAAGCTGCCGTGCGTCACGGCCAGCCCGATGCGCTGCTGGTAACCTTCGAGATAGGGCAGATCCTCAAATCCCGCGGGCTGCATCACCTGCCCTGTCGGCGCGAACCCAGAAGCGTACATGTAGACGCCGCCCAGCGGCTTGCCGCCATTCGTCTGCGTTTCCAGCATCCCGTCACCATCCTTGTCGAGGAAGCAGGGGATCCAGTCCGACAGCATCTTGAACAGCCCCGCCTTGCTCTTGCTCGGCAGGCAGTAGGCCTGCAGGGCGTCGGGCCCATCGACCACGAACAGCTTCGCGCCGGCCGGAATGGTATAGGTGTTGAAGCCGTCGCGCCTGGCCGAAAGATCTCCCTTCAGAACCGCCGCGCGGTTGAACACCAGCGGCTGGCTGATCAGCACGCCTGTGTCGTTGTGTTCTCCCGTCCTGTCCTTTTGCGACGGATCGGCAAGCACGCGCAGCGGGGCGGCGCGCATCGCCAGCACCTCGTCGATCCTGGCGTCCAGCCGCGCGACAATCGCCTCGCGCCTGCCCATGGCCTCGGCCTCCGCGCCCTGCGGCTCGCGCACGGTTCCGTCGTTCAGCGCCACGCGCCAACCTGCATCCGTCTTGTACAGGCGCGAGCGCGGCGGAAGGGCCATCGCGACCGCAGTGCTCGCCGCATCGAGTTCCGCGCGTTCCTCCGCCGTCAGGATCGCCATCGTTTCCTGCTTCTCGCCCTCCTCCCGCGCCTTCTTGGCGTTGAAATAGGCGAGGATCGCAACCGTCTCCGCCTCGTTCGCCGGCCGGACGGTTCCATCCTTCAGCGTCAGCGTGGCGGAGCCGTAGCGAGACTCGACCGCGGCGCCCTCAGGCGCTGTTGCGAACAGGGTTTTCTTTGCAGCTTCTTCCCCCGCTTTCAGCGCCCTGACATTCCCGGCCGGATCTGCTGGCATGGGTTTTGGCGGCGCAGGCGCCTGCGCAACGGGTTGCGTGACAGATTGCGTTACCATCGGCGGCACGGCCTCCTGCGCGATAGCTGAAGGCGCCAGTATTGTTGTGGCAAGTATAATGGCGGAAAGCGCGCGCATGGTCCCTCCATCTGCGTGGCGTTGGAACGCTAGCCAGCAGCGGAGGCGGTTTCAACTGCGCGCAGAAGGCGAGATTTGATACCGGTCAGGATATTCGCTCAAGCACGCGCTCGAAGCGCACGGCGGCGACGTTGCGGGAAAAGAACTGCCCGGCCATCACGGTGTCGCTGAGGACGCGCACGGTGAAGTTATCGGGCGAATAGCCGCCCGGATCCATCAGCGTCTCGCGCACTTCCTTCGGGCCGGCGTCGAGCATCTGCTCGACCTTGCTCATGATCTCGAAGCCGCCGTTCTTGAGCTTGGCTGTGCAGCTCTGTTTCACCTTCGTCCAGTTCTGCTGCGGCGCCTTTCCGCACGTTTCGGTCGAGACGAAGGCGCAGGTGTAGTTATCCGACTTGCCCTGCCGCTTGAACGAGATGTCGCCTTCGATCTTGCAGCCCTTCTTGACGAGGATGGTCTGGAACAGCCAGCGGCCGGAGATATCTTCCTCGGGTTGCGGCTTTTGCGCGGAAGCGCTTCCCGCGGCGAGCAGAACGAAGGCGGCGAGCGCGACGCGCATCATCCCGCCTTGCTCGCTTCCAGGAACGCGGCCCGGATCTGCGCCGGGCTCATCCCAAGGGCGGGGGTTTTCTCGGTCGATTGGGCGATGTCGGCCACGATCATCCGCGGGCCCGGAACGGATTTCCACTTCTCGGCGGTGAGATCGGACAGGTTGAAACAGCTCTCGGCGCCGAAGATCGAGCGGCCCAGCGCCAGCCAGTCGAGATCGCGCGTCGGCACGGGCACGCTGGCCGTGTATTCATAGACGCCATTGTCCAGCAGCAGGATGGCGAGGTTCTTCTGCCGGGCGCCCTGGATCGTCACCAGCGAGGACAGGTTCATGGCGAGGGCGCCGTCTCCGCACAGCGCCAGCACCTGTTCGTTGGGCCTGCACGCGGCCACGCCCAGCGCCACCGAC
>DASYKO010000149.1:0-6632 GCA_035995285.1 Hyphomonadaceae bacterium
CTGCGCGGTGAGGTTGCCGCACATGGCGTTGACGGAGTCGGTGAGATCTTTCCACGTGCCCGCGACGCCTGGCACGATGGCCTGGCCGCCGAGCTTGCCGTCGGTGCCGACTTCGCGCGCAACGCGCGTCACTTCGGATGCAAAGGAGCGCAGCTGGTCCACCATCGTGTTGATGGCTTCCTTGAGCTGAAGGATCTCGCCGCGCACGTCGACGGTGATCTTCTTGGACAAGTCGCCGTTGGCGACGGCGATGGTCACTTCGGCGATGTTCCGCACCTGCACGGTGAGGTTGTTGGCCATGGCGTTGACGGATTCGGTGAGGTCTTTCCACACGCCGGTCACTTCGCGGACCTGCGCCTGGCCGCCCAGCTTACCCTCGGTGCCGACCTCGCGCGCGACGCGCGTCACTTCGGAGGTGAAGATGTTGAGCTGCCGGATCATGGTGTTCACGATCTTGGCGGAGCGGAGGAATTCGCCTTTCAGCGGACGGCCATCGACCTCGAGGCGCACCTGCTGCAGGAGGTCGCCTTGCGCCACGGCGGCGACGGCGCGGGTGAGTTCGTTGGTGGGATAGAGAAGATCGTCGATCAGCGTGTTGACCGAGGTCTCCATGCCCGACCAGGCGCCGGAGCGGTTCGAGAATTTAGCGCGCTGGCGCGTGCGGCCTTCGCGGCCCACGGCCTCGCCGACGCGTTCGAGTTCGACGGCCATGGTCTGGTTGTCGGCGACGATGTCGTTGAAGGCGTCGGCGATCTTGCCGAACATGCCGACGCGGTCGCCCGGAAGGCGGACCGAGAAGTCGCCGGTCTTCATGCGTTGCAGGGCTGACAGGAGTTCGCGCAGGTCGCCGGTGGAGATCACCTCAGCAGAAGCTGCGGAAGCGGTCATCGGAGGGGCCTCCGCGATATTCGTGCTCCCGTGGCCATTTCCGTTGCCGTTACCGCCACGGCGTCCACGGGCTGCCTGAGCCTTGTCCATAACGAGTCTGTCTCCCCGTCCCCGCCGCGTTGCGAACGTGCGCGCCAAACAGAAAAGATGGCGCGCCAAATCCGGATTGCCGGAAAATGAGTCCGGCGAGGCCTCAAACGCGAAGGGACGGTCCGCTTACACCCCTCCGAAATTTCAAAACGCGGCCTCGGAGGTGGGGTTCCACTAAAATCAGAAATTATTTTCCGGACGGGTTGTCAGGTCTTTCCTGGGCGGGCATTGGCGCCATCGGACGGACCATTCTGCCAGCGAAAGAAACAGACGAACCAGGCCAGTGCTCGAACCTGATCTCATCCATTTTGTGCGGACATCGGTGCGGTCCATATGGGCGCTGGAGGTCCTGCTCCTGCTGCGCCGCAGGGCGCCGGCGGGGCTGACGGCGGATGAAATCGTCGCCGCCCTGAGGGCTTCACCTGGGTTAATAACGCGCATCATCGATCAGCTCGTGGCGGAGCGTCTCGTTATCAAGGATGCCGCGGGCGCGATCAGGTTCGAGTGCGACCCTGGCCTTGCGAAACTGTGCGATGCTCTTGAGCTGGCAGCACAGGATCGGCCCATCGCATTGAGGGACGCCATCCATTCATCGCCGAACGACAAGCTGCGGAATTTCTCCGATGCCTTCCGGCTCAAGGGCAAGGAGAAGGATAGAGAGGGGGACGATCGATGACCGCGCCTGCGCTGGTCTATATTCTCTGCTTCCTCACCTGTGCGCTGTGTGCCGTGCTGCTGGTGCGCTCGTGGCACAAGACGCGGACGCGGCTGTTGCTGTGGGTGGCGGTCAGTTTCGTGTTTCTTGCCATCAACAACTTCTTCCTGCTGGCCGATACGACGCTGACCCCGCCGGACCTGGACCTCAGCGCGTTCCGCGTGGGCAGCGCGCTGATCGCAGTGGTCATTCTGATCTTTGGTCTCGTGTGGGAGGCCGAATGATGCCGCATGCGGATTTCTTCTCAGGCATGCTGGCGGCGGGCTTTGCGGTGTGCGCGCTGTTCTTCGTGCGCTTCTGGACGCGGACAAAGGATGGGCTGTTCCTGGCCTTTGCGGTTGCCTTCGCCCTGCTTGCCCTGCAGCAATGGCTGACGGCTTTCCTCGGCCTGCCGGATGAGGACAGGACGTGGATCTACCTGCTGCGCCTGCTGGCGTTTGTCGTGCTGATCTTCGCGATCCTGCGGAAGAATATGGCGAAGTAGGCGCTCAGGCGCCCCTAGGCGCCGTTGAAGGCGAGTTCGCAGAGGACGCCGTCAGGCTCGAACTTGTGCACGGCGGAGCCGCCGGGAACGCCGTTGAGGGCCGCGGAGATGAGGCGGGAGCCGAAACCCGGCGAGCGTTGTTTGGCGACCTTGGGGCCGCCGGCTTCGGTCCATAGCAGAGAGTAGGCGCCGGGCGAGCGTTCCGACCAGGCGCAGTAGACGCGGCCATCGGGCGCCGACAGGGCGCCGTACTTGACGGCGTTGGTGGCCAGTTCGTGCAGGCAGAGTGCGATCGGGATTGCCGTCGAGGGGGCAACGTTGACGGGCGGGCCGCCGGCAATGTTCAGCCGGTCGCCGAAGCTCGAGAACGGAGCGAGCGCGAGTTCAGCAAGCTTGTCGAGCGCCAGTGGGGCATCGGGTTCGGCTGAGGACATGAGCGAATAGGCAGATGAAAGCGCCCTCACCCGCTCGATCAGGCGATCGCGGTATTCCTCTACGTTGGCAGCGTCTTTTGCCGATTGGGCTGCGAGGGCGTTGAGGATGGCGAAAGTGTTCTTGGCGCGATGGGCCTGTTCGGAGATCACCAGCTCCAGCTTCTGCTTGGTGCGGGCGAGTTCGTCGCGCTCCGTCTTGAGCCGGGCGCGCAGGTCGTGCGCCAGGCCGCAGCCGAGGGCGACGACGGAGGCGAGGACGAGCCACACCACGGTGGTCATGATCGGGTATTGCCCGTTGAACGCAAAAATGGCGAAGGGCGTCGCCCCGATGACTGCGATGAGGCCGGAGCGGTAGCCCGCGATCAGCGATGCGGCCATCACGGCGGGATAGAAGGTGACGAAGGGGACCTGTCCGGGAATGAGGAAGTCGACCGCGAGGCGGCCGACATAGCCGAGCAGAATGCAGACAGCGGCAACGAGGATGGCGCGCAGCCATCCGGTGCTCCCTGTTTTTTCCTCGAACCCTGGCCCCACGCTTCAATCCCCTGGCAGGCGAGCAAGTCGTATCGTGCGCTGCAGCGCACGAATAGCGAGCATAAGGTTCATTTTTGATTTCTGCGCCGATTACAATTCGCCAACGCAGCATGGGAACGCCACGGCGGCTAAACACGCTTGTGAGGAAGACTTTTCGTTTTTGCATCGAGATGGCCGGACAAACGCCATCTTTGACCTAGATCAAGACTGTCGCCGGGCGGCGCCGAACGACATGCACGGGATCTGTAGCATATGCGTGGCTGGCTGTTCTTCAACAACGAGATCGCTGACCATGTGCCCGAAGCGGCCGAGATCAAGCGATTCATCGAGGCCGGGAAAAAGCGCGGGCTGACGCTTGATGTTCTCAAGCCCGGCGATTTCGAGCTGATCGTTTCGACGGAGCGCGAGTGGCGCGCGGAGCATTCGAGCGGTCGGCTGGCGCGGCCGGACTTCATCATTCCGCGCACGGGCAGCGAAACGAGTTACTTCACCCTGGCCGTCCTGAGACAATACGAGCGCATGGGCGTCTCGATGATCAATGGGCCTGAGGCGGTCGAGGCGTGCGCTGACAAGCTGCAGACGCTCCAGCTGCTCTCGGCCTCGGGCCTGCCAATTCCACGCACCATACTCGGAAAATTTCCGGTCGATGTGGACCTGATCGAGAAGGAGCTCGGCTTTCCGGTCGTCGTGAAGACGCTGCGCTCCACGCGCGGGGCCGGCGTTGTACTGTGCAATGACCGCGAGCAGTTCGACAGCCTTGCCAGCCTGCTGGGCGACGCCAACCCGTCTGCCGACTTCATCTTCCAGCAGTATATCCGCCACAGCCATGGGCGGGACGTGCGGCTGCTGGTGATCGGCGACAAGGTTTCGGCGGCGATGGAGCGGCGCTCGCAGAATGGCGGCTTCAAGTCGAACATCTCGCTGGGCGGCGAAGGCTTCTGCATCGAGCCGCCGCCGGAAATGGCGGACCTGGCCGTGCAGGCGGCGAAGTCTCTGCGGCTCGACATCGCCGGGATCGACATTCTCTATGACGAGACCGGCTATCGTATCTGCGAGGCCAATTCCTCGCCCGGCTTCCAGGGGCTGGAGAAGGCCTGCCGCATCAGCGTGCCGGACAGGGTGTTCGACTTCATCAATGCGCGCTTCGCCCCGCCCCCGCCGCCGGCCAAGACGAGCATCTGGACGAAGATCGTGCGCAGCGTGAGCCCGGCGAAGAAAGAGTCGCGGCGGGAGAAAGAGAAAGTCTAGTCGGTGTTCGCCCGTGCCGATCGCGGAATTGGTCTGATGGCGTGATCGTGGGCGGCTGATTGCATCGCCCGGCGCTTGGCGTAGTCTGGGCGGATGCACGCCGCAGCCAGCCGCCCTTCTCTCGGCTCACGCATCGCGGGCGCCGCCGCCGCGATCGGCGTGACCAGCCTGGTCGCGGCCATGGCTGGCGCGCTCGCGGGCGCGGTGAATCCGGCGCCGGAGTCGCCGCCCCTGTTCGCCGCTATCCTCGATCCGCCGGAACCCGAGCTGCCGGACATTCCCTTATCCATACCCGTTTCCGAGATCCGCCTGTCTGCTCCGATACCGGATCCGGAGCTTCCGGACTTTGAGTTCGAAGCGGCCGCGGAGCTGCCCGCCAGCGCCGCCACTATCCCTTCCGGCGGCGGCGCTTCGCCCGTGCAGGTCTCAGGCGCGTCCGAACGCAGCGCCGTGATCGTCGAGCCGGTGATGAAGGACAAACGGATTGCAGCCTATCCGCGACGGTCGCTCATCGACCATGAGACCGGCACCACGACCATGCGCTATTGCGTGACCGAGACGGGCAAGGTGCACATTGTGGGGATCACAGACTCGAGCGGCTACCGGCGGCTGGACGACGCTGCCGTCGCGTGGTTGCGCACGCGCGAGCACGTGCCGGGCACGATCGATGGCGTGCCGACGGAGATGTGCGGCGCGCTAAACTACATATGGGTCGTCGACCTAACCGCGCCGCAAAGGGCCGAAGGGGATCCTCCTAGGCCGCCCGCTCGAACACCGCCGCGATGCCCTGGCCGCCGCCGATGCACATGGTCTCGAGGCCGTAGCGGACTTCGCGGCGGGCCATCTCGTTCATCAGGTTGGCGAGGATGCGGCCGCCGGTGGCGCCAATAGGGTGGCCCAGCGAGATGCCCGAGCCGTTGACGTTGAGCTTGTCCGGGTCGTTCCAGTTCCAGCCTTTGAGAACCGCGAGCACCTGGGGCGCGAAGGCCTCGTTGAGTTCGACCAGATCGATGTCGCTCCATTTGAGACCGGTGCGCTGGAACAGGCGCTCGACCGCGGGGACGGGGCCGATGCCCATGCGGGACGGTTCGACGCCGGCGGCGGCCCAGCCGACGAACCAGCCCATCGGCTCGAGGCCCAGCTTCTCAAGCTGATCCTCGGCGACAACGAGGCAGGCGGCTGCCGCGTCGTTCTGTTGTGATGCGTTGCCTGCCGTGACCACCCCGCCCTTTTCGATCGGCTTCAGCGCGCCGAGGGATGCAGCGGTGGCGTCGCCGCGCACGCCTTCATCCATCTTGAAGACGATGGGATCCCCCTTCTTCTGCGGGATGGTGACGGGAACGAGTTCGTTGTCGAACTTGCCGGCCTTCCACGCGGCGGCGGCGCGCTGCTGACTGCGGGCGGCGTATTCATCGCACTCCTCGCGGCCGATCTGGTAATCCTTGGCGAGGTTCTCCGCAGTCTCGATCATGCCGGTGATGACGCCGAAGCGGGAGATCGGCTGGCTCATCACGCGGCCGCGCTGCAGACGGTCGTGCATCGTGACCGAGCCCATGCGCGCGCCGCCGCGCATGTCGTTGGTGTAGTATTCGACATTGGTCATGCTCTCCACACCGCCGGCGACGACGACATCGGCGGCGCCCGTCTGCACGAACATGGCGGCGTCGACGATCGACTGCAGGCCCGAGCCGCAGCGGCGATCGAGCTGATAGCCCGGCACGGTGATCGGCAGGTCCGCGGCGAGTGCGGACCAGCGGGCGACGCAGGGCGCCTCGCCGGAGGGATAGCCCTGCGCGAAGATCACATCATCGATCTTGCCCGGGTCTATCTTGGTGCGCTTGACCAGCTCCTTCAGCACGATGGCGCCGAGGTCTCCGGCCTGCATGGACGACAGCGCGCCCTGAAATTTGCCGACGCCGGTGCGGATCGGGCTGACGATGGCGGCGCGGCGAAGGGCTTTGGTCATGTGCAGGCTTTCCTTTGAATCGGGCGCACAATAACCGCCTTCGGCGTCTGGGCAACTCGGCTCGCGGATCGGTGGAAGGGCCGAATTGCTGCACGCGCTGGAACAAGTGCGCCCGCCTGCCGCTTTGTCTGGGAATTCACACCCCAGAGGACATTCATGACTGTCGATAACAACCCCGAAACCGTTTGGAACGTCGTCAAGAAGGTCGGCACGGCGATGCTGATCACGCGCGACGGCGACCAGCTGGAGGGACGGCCGCTGCAGGCCTATCCC
>DASYKO010000150.1:0-2087 GCA_035995285.1 Hyphomonadaceae bacterium
GGGCCGGTGGCGTCGTAGAGGGCGCACTGGCCCACGGCGATGCCTTCGGCGCTCTGGTGGTTGGTGACTTCGTAGCCGATCCATTCACCGACCGGCAGGCGGTGCAGGTAGAGCGTCACGTCTGAGTTGATGAAGTCGAGGCCGGTCTCCGAGCCGTTGGCGACCGGGCTGGTGTAGTCGATGCCGGTGGCGACGCGGCTGAAGGGCGTATAGGCCTCGCCGGCGATGAGCGGGCGAACCTCGCGCAGCCAGGTGCGCCGCGGGCCGGGCGCGCGCAGATCACTCGTGATCTCAACGCCGGGCGGCAGGATGGGCCGCATCTCCCATTTCTCGGTGAACGGTTTTGCGGGCGGCGGCACCTGCTCCGGCGGCGGGACATCCCAGCTCGGACGCGACCAGTGCTTGGCTTCCGGCTGCTGCGTACGGCGGAGGTACTGGCAGGATGCTCGCGCCGAAGAGATACCGCCCGAGAAGATTTCGGCCTCGATCATCTTGATGCGGCCGCCCTGGCGCACAAGCTGCGTCTTGATGGTGACGGGATCGAGCTCAGGCAGGCGATAGAGATCGACCGTGAGGCGCGTGGGCTGCAAGTCCGGCTCGCCATATTGCTGGTCGATCACGTGTGCGAACAGGCCGATCATTACGCGGGCGTGGAGATTGCCTGTCGGCCGCCAGAAACCGTTGGCCATCCGCGTCGGAATGTAGGCGTCGCCGTCGCGGTTGAAGAAGGGCTCGGCCGGTTCTTGCTTGACGAGATCGGACAAGACGTCAGGCCGGCGCTTTCACGCGGTGCATGGCGCAGATCTTGTTGCCGTCGGGATCGCGTAGGTAAGCGAGATAGAAGCCGCTCGGCCCCGGCCGCAGACCCGGCGGCTCTTCGATCGGCGTGCCGCCAGCTTTCACGCCGGCCTCGTGGAAAGCGTGGACCTGTTCGGGCGTTGAGCAGGCAAAGCCGATGGTGCCGCCATTGGCGTGGTGGGCTTCCTTGCCATCAATCGGAGTGGAGACGCCGAACACGCCGGTCTTGGTGCGCCAGAAGACGCGGTGCTTGGTCGGCTGCTTGTCGACCGTGCCGGGCGGCACGTCGAGCGTGGCGAGCACAGCGTCGTAGAACGCCTTGGAACGATCGGGATCGTTGGTGCCGACCATGATATGCGAGAACATGAGGTTTCCCCAGGCCTACTGGCTTATGACTGCGTCGTCGGCGGCAGCTTCGGCAGCAGCTTGGCTGCGTCACGAGCGTCTTTCGCTTCTTTGGCTTCCTTGGTCGCTTTCTCGTGCGCCTTCATGCGCCGCTTGAGATAGACGGCTGCCGTCTTCTCGAGATCCTCGAGCTTGCCCTGGAAGAAGTGATTGGCGCCGGTCACGGTCGCGCGCTCGATGACCTCGCCCTTCTGCACGCGCACTTTCGTGAGCGAGCGGTCAATGTCCTGCGGCGGGGCGACGACGTCCTTGTCGCCCGAGATGATGATGCCCGAGGCCGGGCAGGGCGCGAGGAAGGAAAGATCGTAGTGGTTGGCCGGCGGCGCCACGGCGACGAACCCGTCGATCTCCGGACGGCGCATCAGCAGCTGCAGGCAGATGTAGGCGCCGAAGCTCGAGCCCGCGACCCAGCACTGGCTCGGCGACTCGTTCAGCGACTCGAGATGGTCGAGCACGTAGGCGGCGTCAGAGAGTTCCGCCACGCCGGCGTCGAACGTTCCCTGCGAGCGGCCCACGCCGCGGAAGTTGAAGCGCATGGTCGAGAAGCCGTGCGCCTGGAACATCTCGAACAATGTGATCGTCACCGGATCCTGCATAGTGCCGCCGGCCTTGGGGTGCGGATGGAGAATGAGAGCGATGGGCGGGTTCTCGCCGGGCGCAGGCGTGTAGCGCGCTTCGATCCGGCCTGCGGGTCCGGAGATGATCAGTTCGGCCATGTCGGGTTCCGGAAAACTGTTGCCCCAAAAAACTTTGGGGCTTTGTGGGAATAAAGGGTCAGGGCGCTCGTCAAACACCATAACGGCCTCGGATTTCAAGTTTTTCGTCACAAGCGCCGGTGATCCGGCGGAGATCGGGGCCCGTAATGACCCTCGAAAGCCGGGGAT
>DASYKO010000151.1:0-3828 GCA_035995285.1 Hyphomonadaceae bacterium
GATGGCGTACGGCCCCGCCGGCAGTTCGCGGTTGATCTTCTGCAGGAAGAACGGACGCCCGAACGTCACCGTGCTGGCACGTACGCGCGTAGCCAATGGAGCATGTCTCCTGAGCGCACCCGGGGAAGGAATCCTCGCCACCGTGCGCGGGCCCACTCATGCGCCGGTACGCATATCGAGGCAACCCCCGCCGCAGCGCGGATATCCGGCCCGGCAGCCCCGGTTTGACCCGGTTGCCTTGCCCGCAGAAAGGCGCCGGATCGGCCTCAAACACCCTCTCTAGCAGCGATTGGAATTGACATGCGCCCGATCCCCGCTGATCAGGCAGGAGGACCCGGCTTTGGGAGGACGCGCCATGATCCGCCTGGCATTTGCACTGGCCGCAACGATCACGATGCTATCCGCCTGCGGCCTCAAGGGCGACCTGGAGCGTCCGGCCCCCCTGTTCGGCAATCCCCCCAACGAAGGCCCGAACGACCCGCGCACGATCAAGGCGAAGGAACAGGCCGAGGCCAAGCGCAAGGCCGAGCAAGACGCCGCCCAGCGCGCCGCCCGCGACACCACCAACACCCAGCCTGCCATCGAGATGCCGGACAAGCCGCAGTAGCAGGCTGCCGCTAGCGCCAATCACGCGCAGCCCGCGTCCGTCACCCGGCATCGTCATCTGTACGCCTTGCGCTGGAAACCAACCCGCCCCACCAGGCGGGGCGGACACGATGTTCCTGCCTTGCAGTTATTTCTTGCTGTAAAACAGAAAAATCATTATACCCCACAGAAAGGCAGATCGACGGAGCTCGTGTGATGGACAACAGCCCTGCCACAGCGCGACTGCAGGCAGTCTCCCCCGGCGTGCTCTGGTTCAGCCGCATCATGGGCTGGCTCTGCTGGCTGGGCATCGCCTGGACGATCGTTTTCGTGGCCCTGCAGATGTTCGGCGTCCTCCCGCGCGCTCCCGCCAACTCCGACGGCCTAATCGGCTACGCCTCTGTCTCGTTCGGCGTGCATGACCCCGCCGCTCCGCGCCCGCCCATCCCGCAGGAATTGCTGAACGATCCGCTCTACATCGCCTCCGGGCTTGTCGCGCCGGCGCTGATGATCTGGGCGCTCATCTCGGCGCGAACCGTGTTCGCCAGCATCGGCCGCGGCCGGTTCTTCGGGCGGCCGACGTCGCTGGGCCTGCGCAATCTCTCGCTGGCTGTGCTGCTCAACATGATCCTGGCGCCGATCGCCAATCTCGCCGCCACACTCGCCTTCGCGTTCCGGATGAAAGACGCCGGCATGCATGGCGAAGTCTATTTCGACGCCGGCCCATCGAGCACCGCGCTGCTGGTGCTGATCTTCGCCGGAACGGTGGCGATCATCTCCTCGGTTATGGCGCGCGCCGCGAAAGTCGCCGAAGAAAACGAGCAGTTCGTCTGATGCCGATCAAGGTCACGCTCGCTGTCGTCATGGCGACCCGCAATGTGAAGTCCAAGGACCTCGCGGAATATGTCGGCATCACGGAATCCAACCTCTCCCTGCTGAAGCAGGGCCACGTCAAAGGCGTCCGCTTCGAGACGCTGGAAAAGATCTGCGACTACCTGGACTGCGAGCCCGGCGACATCCTCGCCCGCGACAAGAAGAAGTAGGAACTCAAGGGGAAAATCATGATCAAGTGGAGCAGCGCCGTTCTGGCGCTGGCGATGGCGGCTGCGTGCGCGAGCGCGCCGGATCCAGACCCGATGAAGCAGGGCGCGAGGCTGATGGCGCAGCTAAAGACCGCCAGCGGCGGGACAAAGCTGGATGGGCTCACCACCTATCACTACAGCGGCACGCACGTGCGCGATGGCAAGGTCAACGTCACGTACGACGCCTGGGGCGATTTCCGCACCATGGCCAACACGCAGCGCGAGACATCCGAAGGCGTCACCGTCACCGGCGGCTATGACGGCAAGGTCGGCTGGAGCGTCGGCCCGGACGGCAAGGTACGCACCTCATCGGCCCCGGAGCGACTGAAGGAAGCCAGGATGGGCGCCTACTTCAACACCTACGCCTACCTGTTCCCCAACCGCTTCCCCGCCACATTCGAATTCCGCGGCCGCGAGGAAGTGGACGGCAAACCCTATGACGTTGTCAAAGTCGCGCCGGAAGGCGCCATACCCTTCGACCTGTGGCTCGATCCCGGCACACATCTCGTGAGCCGCCTAGTCGTCTCAAGCGGCGCAGAAAGCGCCGTGGGCCAGTTCCAGGAATACCAGACCGTCGACAGCGTGAAGGTCTTCCGCCGCGGCGTGCAGACGATGAAGATGGGCGACCAGACGCACACCGAAACCACGGCCATCACGACCTTCCGCTTCGAGCCTGTGCCGCTGGAAAAGCTGGGGCCGCCGAAATGACGGGCGCAATTCAAACGGCAGAACAAGGTGAGCTACCCCCCACCTGTCCGCCCCCCTTCGGGCGGGCGGGACCGCGTCTCGCGAATTGGACAAAGAACGATCAGGGTAAGCAGCAGCAACAGGGCCCGCCCGCCCGAAGGGGGGCGGACAGGTGGGGGGTGGGGGTCCTTGCCGAGGCTTCTCGGGGTGACATCTGGGCAGCGTTCGCGTACCTCGCGCTCAAGCAATTTCCGCGGACCCGCCCACCATGCACCACTTCGACTATCGCGATGGCATCCTGCACTGCGAGGACGTGTCGCTCGAGCAGATCGCGCGCGACGTGGGCACGCCCACCTACGTCTATTCCGACGCCACGCTCCGCCGTCACTACAGCGTGCTGGCCGAGGCGTTCCAGGGCCGCAAGCTGCTCATCGCCTATGCGATCAAGGCCAACTCCAATCTCGGCGTGATGGCGACGTTGGCCTCGCTCGGCGCAGGCGCCGATGTCGTCTCCGGCGGCGAACTCATGAAGGCGATGGCCGCAGACGTGCCCGCCAGCCGCATCGTCTTCTCCGGCGTCGCCAAGACGGAAGCGGAAATGAAGCTCGGCCTCGAACGCGGCATCCACCAGTTCAACGTCGAGAGTCTGCCGGAACTGCACCGTCTTTCCAGGGTGGCAGCCGCCATGGGCAAGACCGCCCCGATCGCCTTCCGCGTGAACCCGCACGTCGAAGCCGGCGGCCACGCCCACATCTCGACCGGCACGCCGGAAAACAAGTTCGGCATCGCCTGGCACGAGGCTGAGGAATTCTACGCCATCGCCGCCGGACTGCCCGGCATCAAGCCGGTGGGAATCGGCGTCCACATCGGCAGCCAGATCATGCGTGTGGCGCCCTTGCGAACAGCCTGGGACAAGGTCGTCGCCCTCGCCCGCTCCCTGCGCACAAGGGGCGTGCCCATTTCCCGCGTCGATTTCGGCGGCGGCCTCGGCGTCCCCTACAAGGCGGGCGATGACCCGGACCCGCCCTCCGCCTACGCCGCCCAGGCCCGCGATGCGCTCGGCAACCTCGACGTGGAACTCATCCTCGAACCCGGACGGTTAATCGCCGGAAATGCCGGAATCTTGATCTCCCGGGTGGAGTACATCAAGGAGCGCGACGGCCGCCGCTTTGTCGTCCTCGACGCCGGCATGAACGACCTGATGCGGCCTGCCCTCTACGCCGCCTATCATGAGGTGATCCCGGTCCGGTTGCCCTCAAAATCGGCAGTAAACGCCCCGGCCGACCTGGTAGGCCCCATCTGCGAAAGCACCGACAGGTTTGCGAAAGACAGAGAAATGCCCCCATTGAGCGAGGGCGACCTGGTGGCCTTCATGACTGCCGGCGCATACGGCGCCACATTGTCGTCCCAGTATAATTCGAGACCACTGGTTGCCGAAACGCTCGTTCGGGGCAATTCTTGCGCTGTCGTCCGG
>DASYKO010000152.1:0-2016 GCA_035995285.1 Hyphomonadaceae bacterium
TCGCCGACTTCCGCGAACTCACCGACATCAAGATCGCGGCGGGCACCACCGGCCTCTTCATGGTCGGCGGCGGCGTGCCGAAGAACTTCGCGCAGGATACGGTCGTCTGCGCCGAAATCCTCGGCGTCGACGCCGAGGTCCACAAATACGCCGTACAGATCACCGTCGCCGACGTCCGCGACGGCGCCTGCTCGTCCTCGACGCTGAAAGAAGCCGCCAGCTGGGGCAAGGTCTCGACCACCCACGAACAGATGGTCTTCGCCGAAGCCACCACCGTCGTCCCCCTGATCGGCTCCGACGCCTATCACCGCGGCGCCTGGAAAAACCGCAAGAAGCCGAAATGGGCCAAGCTGTTCGAGTAACTTGGAGCGCCGGGCCCCTGCCCGGCCAAGCCTATCCACGTCCACAATGCTCGTTGTTGAAAGAGTGCCGGGCAGGGGCCCGGCGCTCCACTACCCCGCCGCCCGCAAGCTCACCGCCCCGAACCGCACCCGCGCGATCTCGCTGAGCAAATCCCGCTCCGCCAACGGCTTCGACAGATAACCCGTCATCCCCATCGCCAGATAGCGCTCGCGGTCGCCGCTCATCGCATCCGCCGTCAGCGCGATCACCGGAATATCGGCCCAGCCCTCGCCGCTCTCGCGGATACGGCGGATGCAGGTCGGCCCATCCATCACCGGCATGTGCATGTCCAGCAGCACCACATCGAATTCCTCGGCCTTCAGCGCCTCCAGCGCCAGCGCACCGTTTACAGCCTCGACGATCTTCATGTTGAACGGCCGCAGGAACAGCGACGCCACCTGCCTATTGATCGGATGATCGTCCACCAGCAGCACCCGCAGGTTCGATGACTTCAGCGCCTCGCGCACATCGCCCTGTCCCGCCGGCTGAGCCCCGCTCGCCGCATTGGCCGTCGAGACCGCAACCCCCGCCCGGAACGACACCGAGAACGTCGACCCACGTCCTACATCCGATTTCGCCGTCGCAGCGCCGCCCATCAACTCCGCCAGCCGCCGCGTGATCGAGAGCCCCAGCCCCGTCCCGCCATGCGCGCGCTGGATCGTCTCATCCGCCTGCGCAAACGGCTTGAACAGCCGGCCCAGCGTCTCGGCGTCCATGCCCGGCCCAGTGTCGCGCACCCGCACGCTCACCAGATGCGCCCCGCCCTCGATCTCCTTCGAGGATGCAAAGATCTCCACCCGCCCTTCGACCGTGAACTTGATCGCGTTGGACACCAGGTTGGAGACGCACTGCTGCACCCGCACCGTATCGAACGCCAGATAGGCCGGCAGGTCGGCGTCGAACGACAGCGAAAGCTCCAGCCCCTTCTCCTCCGCCTTCGGCTTCCACAGCTTCAACTGACGCCGCAGCATGTGCTGCACATTCGCATCCGTCGGCACGATGTCGAACTTGCCCGCCTCGATCTTCGACAGGTCCAGCACGTCGTTGAGCAGCGCCATCAAGGTCTTGCCGCTCTCGATGATGGTCGAGACATATTCCCGGTGCTCGGGCGCCAGCCCCGCCGCATCCAGCACCTGCGCCATCCCCATGATGCCGTTGAGCGGCGTCCTGATCTCGTGGCTCATGTTCGCAAGGAAGGACGATTTCGAAGCGCTCGCCGCCTCCGCCGCCTTCGTCGCCTTCTCCAGCTCCTCGCCGCGCTTCTCCAGCTCTTTCGTCTTCTTCGCCAGCTCCGTCACGTCTACCGAGATGCCCGCCCTGCGTCCGCCCGACATCGGCGTATAGGTCGTGCGCACCACCGTGCCGTCCTCGGCGCGCGAGAGAATGCCTTGGCCGCTGAGGAAGCGCTGGTAGAGAAGATCGCCGACTTCCGCGATCTCTTCCTTCGTTGCCTGCACCATGTGGCGGCCGGCCGCCGCCGTGAACGCCTCGCGCACCGTCATGCCATTGGCGAGGCCATCGCACATGGTCGGAAAGCGCCGCTGGTGCGCCTGGTTGATGAACAGCGGCTTGTTGTCGGCGTCATAGATGGTGACGCCATCACTGAGGGCTTCC
>DASYKO010000153.1:0-3511 GCA_035995285.1 Hyphomonadaceae bacterium
TGGCCGTGCCGCAGGAAGAGCGAGCGATTGCGCGGCGTCATGCCGTTGAAGGCGTGGCAGGCGGAGTCACCCTGGATATAGGCCTCGGTCTCGACGATCCGGCCAGCCAGCGTGGCTTCGGGGAGAACCCGCACGACGATCTTGCCGATCAGGAAACGCGCCAGCGCCACGGTCTCGCGCGGCAGCTGGGCGCGAGTCAGGCGCCGCAGATTTCTGGCTCCGATCTTCATGGCAATCTCGAACTGATGCCCAGTTGTGGCTGGGCGCGCGGAGGTAGCATGGCGCGACTTCACGCCGCAACAGCAGGGCGCCGTTGAAAGCGGGCTTGGCCACCCCATATCATTGTGCAGCGCAGCATCAGACTGCATCCCAAGGCCCATGTGGGCCCAAGATTCTGGGAGGAAGACCCTAAAGATCCGAGGTCTTCCTATGTGGCCCTACACCGATGATGAAGCCGGCTGGTTGACGCCACAACAGCAGGCTGAGCGCACGAACCGGTGCTCAGCGAATGACAATGACCCCGGCCGGCGCGTGTCGCCGCGCCCGGCCCCCGACGCGTCGCCGGCCCGAAAATCCCCCACCCGAAAATCTGGGGACGAAACGTGAAGTACGGCTTGGGGCGCGAGGGAACAGAGCCGCCGATGCCCGGGTTGAACGGCTAAACCCTTTGATCTTTTGGGAGTACCCGATGGACAGCCGTGAAGCACGCATCCGCGCCAAGGCGCATGAGCTCTGGGAAGAGGCCGGGCGGCCGGAGGGCCGGCACGACGAGCATTGGATGAAAGCTGCAGCCTTGATCGATGCCGACCAGCATAAGAGCAAAAATGACAAGCGCGGCCCCGGCATCGATATCGCGCCGGCGACCGAAGGCAACAGCCTTGGCGATATTCGACCCGCCGGACCGGCCGGATCGGGCCGCTGACATGCGCGCAGCCACACAGCGGAACGCGGTTAAGCTCACGGAAAGTACCCAGCTCTGGCTGATCGAGCCCAATGCGGCACGGGACGATTCCTGGTGGCAAGGGCGGCAGATCTGGCAGCTGGTCGTGGCGGCACCCAGTGCCGCCTTCGCGCGGCTCGAGGCGGAGCGCTGGGCGCTCCGACAAACCCGCCTCGTGCATATCGGCAATGAGAGCCCGAGCATGAGTGCCGGCTTCATCGACGAGAAGCTCTATTTCGCTCGCTCCCTCCCGGAAAATGTCGGACCCGGGCTGGATGAGTTCACGGACTCCAGTGTAATGGTGCTCGCCGGGCCGATGCAGTCGGAAGCCCGCGCTTAGCACGACACTTGGCGAGGGCTCGAGGGCTGGCAGCGTCCGCATCGGGCATCAGCGAGAATCGCCCCTAACGGCGGACTTCATCTACTGCCGACTTCACGGCTCGGAAGAGCTCTATGCCAGCGGCTATGACGATCGGGCGCTGAAGCGCTGGCTGGCGCGGGTGGCCGCCTGGGCCAAAGGGACGGAACCGAAGGAACCCCTCCGCGTTAACCCCTCCGCGTTACTGCGGAACCAGACCCGAAGCGCGCCGGCGGTCGGGACGTCTACGTCTACTTCGACAACGACGCCAAGGCCCGAGCCCCAGTCGATGCCGAGCGCCTCGCCCAGCTGGTAATACACCGCTGCGGTGATCTCAGGTCGGATCAGGTATTCCGCCGTCGCACATCTCGCCGCCCGCAACTGGCGTATGCTGTTTCTTCAAATTTCGGACATTGTCCCGGCATGAAGCGCTTATTTCTCGGCAGTACCGCGCTGGTTGGCGTCACGTCGATCCTCGCTGGAGCCCCCTCCTCGGCCCGCGCCTCTGATGGCGTGAAGCTCGAAGTCGGGGGCTTCTTCAATACCGTCTATCAGGGCGTCTTCGATTCGAAGAGCGACGGCCATTTCGGCAATCACCGCAATTCCGACGCCATCAAGCATAACGGCGAAGTCTGGTTTAAAGGCGAAACCACGCTCGACAACGGGCTGACGGTCGGCGCCCAGATCGAGCTCGAGGCCGAGAACGCCGGGGATCAGATCGACCAGTCCTACGTTTATTGGCAGGGCGGTTTCGGCCGCTTCCAGGTCGGCTCCCAGGACAAAGCCATCGCGAACTACTGCCTGCTGCCGCCGGGCGGCACCGCGAACTTCTCCGCCTTTTCGCCCGACGCCACCTGGGGCTCGAACGATCCGATCGGTTCGAACGCGGCCTGCGTCGATACCGAGAATGACAATCAGGGCATCGTCTACGCGACACCGAACTTCGACGGATTCCAGCTCTGGGTCAGCTACACGCCCAGCAACAACGCCGAGGATTACACCCAGGCCGGCGTCAACAGTTCGGGAACGCCCAGCAGCCCCGACGGGACGGCCCATCACAGCTTCAGCACCTATGCCACCTACAATTACGAAGGCGACGGCTGGGGCCTGCAATGGGGCGGCGGCGGTTCCTGGCAGACCCAATTCAACCGCACAGAAGGCGGGAACGACGGCAAGAGTTCCGACTACCAGACCGGCCTCAACCTCACGCTCGGCAATTTCGGCATCGGCGGGGTGATGGAATATTACGACCAGGGCGGTGACGACAACAATGCGTATGTGGTGGGGGGCGGCATCTCCTACGCGTTCGACCCCTGGACCCTTGGCCTGCAGGGCAGCCACGGCCATTACAACGGCGAGACGGCTTTCACGTTTGACCCGAATCCGGGGGGCAGCCGCAACCTCAACCGGGTGATCGCAACCGGCCAATATGCGCTGGCGCCCGGCATCATGCTGGATGGCGAGATCGGCTATACCTGGTTCCACGACAGCGGCGACGGCGTCGATCCCGATCAGGATCACTACCATGGTTATGACATAGCCATCGGCAGCGCACTTACCTTCTGATTTTCGGCCCGGACCGTCCTCAGCCAGCCCATCTTCGGGGGCGGCTTTCTTTTCCGCCGAAGGAACCCTGCCCGCCTCGCCGTGTTCCTCTTCGGACGGTCAGTTCCGATTGGACGCGACGGACTCCCCTCCGGCGCGCGGCGGTCCCCAGCCCTGACCGTTCCCCTGGTATTCCAGGGACCGCAAGTCGACGCATCCCCTGCTCGACACTGCGGCAATGATTATGGTCTCGACCTGAGCCCCTCCGCCTCCCCCGGCGGAGGGGCTGTTTTCTTGGCCCCTCGCCGCTGTGGGAGTGCCCAAGTCAGCCGCAGCATAACGGCGTATGCAACTTCCGAACGGGACACTCAAATCGAATTTCCGCGGATCGATGACAACTCAACTTCCGCGATCGATGCGCAAAGACCCGCTGCCGGGGCTCCTGAGCCATCACGGCAAGCGCGGATTCGCTCGTTATTTCAGTATCATTGCCGCCGCTTTGGGCGCACCATGCGGATTCGAAGGGACGCTCGGGGCGGCCCTTCCCCGACGGAGGAGTCCGCCATGAGAATTCCCAATTGGATCAAGCCGATCGCGGCTCCCGTTCGTGAGTGAGAACGACAACCAGAAGCCCACCGTCAATCTCGATGCGCACCGCGGCCTGACGG
>DASYKO010000154.1:0-9110 GCA_035995285.1 Hyphomonadaceae bacterium
TCCTGACAGGCGAGTTTTGAACCAAACTCGCTTTGCTGGCGCCCCGCGCACGAACCCCAACCTGCCGCCCTCATTTGCCCTGCCGCCCCCGCTCCTGTAGAGGACCCAACAGGTCCGGCGGGGGACCTGCAGCAGGGAGTATGCATGCGACTGGGTTTTTTCGGTGATGTCGTCGGCCGCGCCGGCCGGCAGGCTGTCACCGATCATCTGCCCCGCGTGCGCGCCCGCCTCGACCTCGACTTCGTCGTCGTCAACGGAGAGAACGCCGCCGGCGGCTTCGGCATCACGCCTTCTACCGCGAAGGAACTCTTCGACGCCGGCGCCGACTGCATCACGCTGGGCAATCATTCCTGGGACCAGTCCGAAGCGCTCACCTATATCGACCGCGAGCCGCGTCTCCTCCGCCCCTACAACTACCCCAAGACGCTGCAGATACCGGGCAGGGGATCGCAACTGTTCACCACGCCGAAGGGACAGCGCGTCTTCGTCATCCAGATCCACGGCTCGGCCTTCATGGAATCGCTCGACGATCCGATCCAGGGCGCCGCCATGGCGCTCGAGGAATGTCCGCTGCGCCAGGTCGCCGATGCGATCTTCATCGAGATCCATGCCGAGGCCACGGCGGAGAAGATGATCATGGGCCACTATGTCGATGGCCGCGCCACCGCCGTCATCGGCGCCCACACCCACATCCCGACGGCCGACGCGCAGATCCTCCCCGGCGGCACCGCCTACATGACCGACGCCGGCATGTGCGGAGATTACGATAGTGTCATCGGCATGAAGAAGGGGCCCATCGTCCACAAGGCCGCCACGCGCCTGCCGACCGAACGCAAATCCCCCGCCGAAGGCCCCGCCACGCTGTGCGGCGTGTACATCGAATCCGACGACAAGACGGGCCTCGCCACGCGCATCGAGCCCATCCGCATCGGCGGCCGCCTCAGCGAAGCCATGCCTTCCATCGAAAGGTAATCCGCCCATAGCGGGCGCCCTTACGCTAACGCGAAGCGCCGCTCACATTCTCTCGCGCATTTCAATTGTCGCATGTGTCCCAACCGGCTAGTCCTCCCACCAATCGCAGTGCGGACACCACTCTTGAAGAGGAGTGGGGCGCTGCTCATTGGGAGGACTTCGATGCGTACGAATCTCATGCGGTCGCTTGGCGTAGCCGTCATCTCTGCAGCCGCGCTCGGCGCGTGCCAAACCATGGGCGGCGGCGCCAGCGTCACGCCGACCTCGGCCCACATCGTCGCCGCGATCAACGATCCGGCCCGCCCGCAGGATGTTGACGCTGCACCCGGCTGCACCGACGCCGCCAAGCCCTGCAACGGCAAGGCGCTCGACCAGTACCGCAAGCCCGCAGAGATGCTGGCCTTCGGTGAAGTCTCGCCCGGCGAAAAAGTCGGCGAACTCATCCCCGGCGCCGGCTACATGACGCGCCTGCTCTCGAAAGCCGTCGGCCCCACCGGCAAGGTCTATGTCTTCGCCTCCGCGCCCGTCGCGCGGCCGAACCAGCCGCCGCCGGCAGCCCCGATCGCCGCCATCACCGCCGACACCGCGAACTATGCGAACGTCAGCGTGATCATCACCGACTTCACCACGATCCCGGCGCCCGAGAAGCTCGACCTCGTCTGGACCTCGCAGAACTACCACGACATGCACAACCCCGGCCGCAACCTCGACATCGTCGGCGCCAACAAGGCGGTGTTCAACGCGCTCAAGCCCGGCGGCGTCTACATCGTGCTCGATCACCAGAGCGCCAAGGGCGTCGACTTCAGCGCCGACCTCCACCGCATCGACAAGGAAAAAGTGAAGGCCGAAGTCCTGCAGGCCGGCTTCCAGTATGTCGGCGAGAGCACCGTCCTCGCCAACCCGAACGACGACGGCACGAAGGTCGTCTTCGACCCCTCCGTCCGCCGCAACACCAACCAGTTCATTCTCAAGTTCAAACGCCCGTCGTAATCTCCGGCGACACCTGATCGAAGGCCCGGCCCCAAACGGCCGGGCCTTTTGTTTTTGAGCTCTTTCACGAGTCATTCTCGGCCTTGAGCCGAGAATCTCTGGGCCTCATGCATCGGCAGCGCGCAACGCCACATCACGCAAGGCCACCCACCCGGACTTATGTAGCAGATGCACCATGCAAATGAATCCATGACGGGCCACATTTTCCGGCATAAGCGAACATGCCGAGACTATCCAAGCCCTTCAGGACAAGCGCGCTGATCTTGCGAGTCAGGTGCAGCAGCTTCAGGCCACGATCTATCACCTAGACGCGGCGCTTGCCGCCTTCGGCCACGGGCCTGCCAAGACCTACCAGAGGCGCTTCACCAACGGCGAGCTGATCCGGCTCATCGGTGACGCTGAACGTGCCGGGGCCATGACGCCAACCGCACAGGCCCGCTGGATGATCAAGGCGAAGGGCTGGGACCAGGGAGGGAGACAGGGCGCTTGCCCGTCGCATCCTCCACAGCGTCAAGGAATGCCGGAAGCGGCTGAACGCTAGGGGCGCGTGAGCCCTAAGGGATTCGCCAGTGTGATGGTGCACACGTCGTCGCGGCCTTCTTCCAGCGCGCGCACGCACTGCCCCTCTGGTGAGTTTTGCCAGCTGTACCAGCCGTATAGGTTCCCCAGAGCCACGCCGATGGCGATAGCCACAGCAGCGACCACAAGGGCGCCAGACGCCATGAGAAATCTGGTCGAAGGGTGCTTCCCTGTCAGGAGATAGCAGACGAGCCCAATCACGGCGCCGGACATGGTCGCCGGATACAGCAGGATTGCGCCAGCCTTCTTGAGCATACCCGCACCCTACACGGCGTAGCGGGCGGCCTCAACGGCTCGCAACAAGCGCCCTGCCGCAGTCCCGCGGCAGGGCCTTTTCATGAGGAACCTATGTCGCTAGCTGCGCTTCAAGCGTGTTGAGCCAATCCGCGATTTCTTGGTCGCGGACACGGCGAAAGTCGCCAACACCCGTGATCTCAAGAACAACGATGCCGTCATCGTCATCGATTGCCTCCATTTGGAGAACCCTCGGCCCTACGCCGCAGAGACCGCACCCCGCACGCCCAATCACCCCGTTTCGGCCCCGCAAGAGAACGCCGGCCAGGCAAACGCCGTAAGAAAAGCCGGTCCAACAGCCTGCCGCAGCCCGCCTATTCTCCGGCCTGCGACCTGGGCTAGAAGCAGGAACCGGCGGGCCCAGAGAAGCGGCCAAAAAAGAGGGGATCTGTTTGAGCGACCTCGACCCAGCACTGAGCCATGTCCGCGGCGACATCGAACCCGCGCTGCTCGAATACACGATCGGCGAAGCCCTCGTCCGCGCCGCCGCGCAATGGCCCAAGCAGGAAGCCCTCGTCTCCGTCCACCAGGGCATACGCTGGACCTGGGAAGACCTCGCCACCCGCGTCGACCAGCTGGCCGCAGGCTTCCTCGCCCTCGGCCTGAAACAGGGCGACCGCGTCGGCGTCTGGGCGCCCAACTGCGCCGAATGGACGCTCGTCCAGTTCGCCACCGCCCGCGTCGGCATCATCCAGGTCAACATCAACCCGGCCTACCGCCTCACCGAGGTCGAATACACGCTGAAGAAAGTCGGTGTGAAAGCTCTCGTCTGCGCCGAGAAATTCAAGACGTCGGATTATGTCGGCATGATCTCCGAACTCGCGCCCGAGATCGCAACCTCGAAACCCGGCGAGCTCAAATCCGCCCGCCTGCCGGACCTGCGCGCCGTCATCCAGATCGGCGCCAACTCCCCGCGCACCGGCTGGTTCGGCTTCAGCGAAATCTTCGGCCTCGCCACGGGCAAGCACCACGCCCGCGTCCACGAAATCCACGAGATGCTCGACCGCAACGAGGCGATCAACATCCAGTTCACCTCCGGCACCACCGGCCTGCCCAAGGGCGCAACGCTCTCCCACCGCAACATCCTCAACAACGCTTACATGGTCGGCGAGGGGATGGGCCTGAAGCCGGGAGACCGCCTGATCATTCCCGTTCCGCTCTATCACTGCTTCGGCATGGTGATGGGCAATCTCACCTGCACCGTCCACGGCTGCACGATGATCTACGCCTCCGAAGGCTTCGAGCCGCTGGCCGTGCTCAAGGCCGCGCGCTCGGAACAGGCAACCGCCCTCCATGGCGTGCCCACCATGTTCATCGCCGAACTCGAACATCCGGATTTCGGAACGATCGATGTCTCGAGCCTGCGCACCGGCGTGATGGCGGGCTCGCCCTGTCCGGTCGAGGTGATGAAGAAGGTGATCGACCGCATGCACATGAAGGATGTCGGCATCGCCTACGGCATGACCGAAACATCTCCGGTCTCGTTCCAGACCGCAAAGAGCGATCCGCTGGAGCGCCGTGTTTCCACGGTGGGCCGCGTGCAGCCGCATCTCGAATGCAAGATCATCGACGAGAAAGGGAACACGGTTCCGCGCGGGACACCCGGCGAACTCTGCACGCGCGGCTATTCCGTCATGATCGGCTATTGGGACGACAAGGAAAAGACGAAGGAAGCCCTCGACGAGGACGGCTTCATGCACACAGGCGATCTCGCGACCATCGACGCCGAGGGCTATTGCAACATCGTCGGCCGCATCAAGGACCTGGTGATCCGCGGCGGGGAGAACGTCTATCCGCGCGAGGTGGAAGAGTATCTCTTCAGGCATCCCAAGATCGAGGATGTTCAGGTGATCGGCGTGCCCGATCCGAAATATGGCGAGGAACTCTGCGCCTGGGTCAAGCTGCGCAAGGACGAGAGCGCGACGCGCGAAGAGATCATCGATTTCTGCAAGGGCCAGATCGCCCACTACAAGATCCCGCGCTACGTCAAATTCGTCGACGCCTTCCCGATGACCGTCACCGGCAAGATTCAGAAATTCGAAATGCGCAAGGCGATGATGGCGGAGCTGAATCTCGCAGAAGAGAAAACGGCGTGAAGCGCGCGATCCTTGCCCTCATCGCACTCGGCCTAGCCGCCTGCGAGGCTGCGCCATCTCCCGGCGACCAATCCGCATCGCCCTTCCAGCCGTGGATAGACGGCGCAAACGCAACCGAGCCGCAAACCCAGTTGCAGCTCTACGACCCCGATACCTATGTGATCCGCCAATCGCTCACCACGATCGACGAGGCCCCCTTCCTCTATCTCCTGTTCGGCAAGGACCGCGCCCTGCTGCTCGACACCGGCGCGGGCAACATGAAGATCCGCCCGGCAGTCGACGCCGCCATCGCCCAGTGGCTCGCGGCCCACAACCGCACATCGATCCCGCTCGTCGTCGCCCACAGCCACGGCCACGGCGATCACATCGCGGGCGACGCCGAGTTTGCCGGACGCCCCGACACGACCGTCATTGGAACAAAGCCGCGAGATGTCGCCGCGTTCTTCAAGGTCACGGATTGGCCCAAGCAGATCGTCATCTTCGATCTCGGCGGCCGCAAACTCGACATCATTCCCACGCCCGGCCACCAGCCCGCACACATCATGATTTATGACGAGCGGACACGGCTCCTCCTGTCCGGCGACAGCCTCTATCCCGGCCGCCTCTACGTGCCCTCGAACCTCTTCAAGGACTATCGCGACAGCATCACCCGCGTCGCCGATTTCGCCGCGACCCATCCCATCTCGCACATCCTCGGCGCCCATATCGAGATGACAACATCGCCCGGCAAGGATTTTCAGATGGGCGCCCGGACGCATCCGGGCGAGCACAAGCTGGAACTCCCGGCGGCGGCGCTCGCCGAACTCAAGTCATCGCTGAGCGCCATGGGCGACACCGTCGTCCGCGATGTCCGCAACGACTTCATCGTCTTCCCCGCGCCGGTCCGCGTCATCACGGAGAATGATCTGGTCCCATGAACCACCGCACGTCTTTACTGAACGTCGCTCTTTGCCGGCGCTCCCCTCGGCGCCAGCCTGAAAGTCATCGATCGAAATCCGCGGCGAAGCCTGCGCGCAGGACATCCTGGCCGAGAATGCCATGATAGGCCGGCCGCTCGTCCTCGTAGACATCGGCGCCTGTCATGGCGAAGCCCGTACCACCGACTTCGAAGCGCAATTCGCCCAGCCGCCTCGCCTGACGCGCCAGCGACGCTTCGCCGATCACTGCGCTGGTGCTGAACACTTTCGGGGCATTCGCGATCAGATCCGGAAACGACTTTGCAAAGCGGGCGTTGAAGAAAGTCGCGTTCGCTCCCGTATCGAGCAGGAAATTGACGGGCGCAGGCGCCGGCGTCTTGAGCGTTCCGCTCAGGACCAGGTTCAGCTTGTGCAGGCGCAGGTTCGATGCCTCGCCGGGCTCGCCGCTGGCCGGCCTGAAGGCGAATGTAAGCGCGCCCTTGTCGGGCAGCATCGCAATGCTTCCCATCTTCAGGAACACCGGCAGGCCGATGATCGCGCCAACCCTTGCCTCGCTGCCGAAGATGTCCATGTCGTCGTCCGGCACGATGAGCACGACGACGTTCCGGAATGTCGTCTCGGCAATGACAAGCTCCTCCGCGACGCCAATGCCTGCGCTCGCTTCGGGCCCGCCGCCGGCCGCGACGCGAAGACTTGCCTTCAGTGGACGAATGCCGGCTTCTTTTGCGACGGACAGGCTGACCGCGGAAAACGTGGCGCCGGTGTCGAGAACTGCCTCTTCATCCTTTCCGTTGATCGCAATCCTCGCCCGCGGGATTCCATCCTTCTCCATTTTCAAGGGCAGCACGCCGGTCGGCTTGCCCGACATCGTCATCGGCGGGGTATCCCTCAGCGCCTCGGCTGCAACCAGCAGGTCCGACTGCGCCGGTTTTCCTTTCGCGAACCGCGCTCCCAGCTTCTGCGATTCGCGCGCCGCCGCGGCGGCGAGGGCGTAATCGCCCGCGCGCATATAGACCCCCGTCAGAAGGTTGAGCGCATCGAGCCGCAGCGCCGCTTCCTTTGCCGTATCCGCAGATGCGCGCAGGGCGGCGACCGCCTCGGCATCGCGCCTCAACCAGGCCAGTTCGATCGCGGCGGCATGCTTCTTCTGCTCCTCGACATCCCCGGCCGCGTTTCGGAGCGCCAGAGGATCGACCGCCTCGGTCGCAATCGCCATCTCCAGCCATGCGGGCGGCTGGCGCTGCGCGACAGCAGAAAGACCGGCGAACGCCAGCAGGATTAGGAGAAATCCGCGGCCTTGGCGCATGCTATTCCCCCGCGGCGCTACAATCGGCATCCTACCACAGATTGCCTCAGGCTTCACGGCCCCGGCAGGTTGTTGTGCAGATCGGCGCTGTTGGCTTCGCCAGCGAGTTTGGCCGGTTCCGCCGGCAACGGGCATCCCGGCTTCGGCAGGGAGAAAGCGGGATTGGTGATGAAGCCTCGATCCGTCAGAGTCTCGAGGAAAGCGACAAGATCGCTAACCTGAGCCTTGCTAAAAGTCTGCTTCAGCCGCGTATCGCTCTGCCGGTCCGCCGCCGCATAATGATAACGGATCGCCTCGGGCAAAGTCGCCACCTCGCCATCGTGCATGTAGGGCGCAGAGAGCGAAACATTCCGAAGCCCCGGCGTGCGGAATCGCCCCGCGTCTTCAGCCTTCAGCGTAATGCGCGCGAGCCCGCTATCCTTCGCCGGCTGATCGCCGGGCTTCGGCGGCCCGAGAGCATGGAACGCCTCGATCGGTTTCACGCCGGGCAGGGCGGCCTCGGTGAAATGCGGCCCGGCATGGCAGCTGGCGCATTGCTTGGAATTGAACAGCGCCTCGCCGCGTTTCGCCTGCGCCGAAATCGCGGTCTTCTCTCCGCGACGGTATCGGTCGTAAGGCGCATTAAGCGAAACCAGCGTCCGCTGGAAGGCCGCGAGCGCCATGGTGATCGTGTCCATCGATATCTCGCCGCTCTTCTCCGGGAAGGCCGCGGCGAACATCTGCGGATAACAGGC
Source organism: Hyphomonadaceae bacterium (assembly GCA_035995285.1). Classification (GTDB taxonomy): domain Bacteria; phylum Pseudomonadota; class Alphaproteobacteria; order Caulobacterales; family Hyphomonadaceae; genus UBA7672. Next base: position 7,889 of record DASYKO010000154.1, read on the forward strand.
CTGGTCCCTCAGTCGATTGCCGAGCGCGCCTTCAGGCCTGCCGGAGAATCCCATCTCCACCGGCACGAGCCCCTCGATCGGGATCAGCGCCTGATGCTCCAGCGTATCCACATGCGGTCCGCCCCAGGTCAACGAGTTGAAATACGCAATATTCGCCAGCGCCTGGATGTTGCGCTCGCCCAGCTTTCCGTCGAATCCCTGGCGCGTCTTGTTCGGATCGGTAAAGCCGCGCTTCTGCTCATGACAGGTCGCGCAGGCGATTGTGCCGTCCCACGACAGATCCGCATCATAGAACAGCCGTCGCCCGAGCTCAGCCTTCGCCGGCGTCGTGGGATTGTCCTTGGGCGTCTTGGGCGGGCCGAGTGTGGCAAGCGTCGGCCAGCCCGCATCTGCCTTCTGCGCAAACGAACCCGCGCCCGCAAATCCTGCGACGACGGCGCCGGCAAGCGCGACGGCAAAAATGGGCTTGGACCAGCGGCTCATGGCTTCGAGTCTAGATCAGGCCTGACGAGAAATCACCTAGGGAACGACAATCACGAACAGGCCAATCAGCACGATGGCGCTCAGGCCCATCAGCACAAGCGACGTCCGCAGCCGGAAGCGCAGCGACAGGAACAGCACGAACCCGATCAGCGACGTCACGATGAGGAGAGCCGCGATGACATCGATTGCAAACCGCCACGCCGCGCCCGCCCGCTCGCCCCGGTGCAGCTCGTTCAGCACGCCCACCGCCGGGGCGCGCTCGACATAGACCGAGACCTCGCCCGTCGCGAGATTGCCGCGAACATCCGACGTGCCGCGCACGCCCTGCAGCCTCACGAACACATCGTCTCCCGAGACGTCGCCATCGCTATAGGCGCCCGCCAGCCCGACCTTCGTCGCCGCGATCTTCGCCAGCGCCTCGCCAGGAACAGGCGCCGCCCTCACGGCTGCGATCTGCGCGGCATCAAGCTTGAATGCCCGCTCCACCGGCTCGGCCGCGCCGCCGCCGAGCAGGCCGGGATGGTTGAGGAGGAGGCCGGTGGCGGCAAAGAAGATCAGCGCGATGAAAGCCAGCGCCGAGAGATAGCCATGCCATTCGCGGCACAGCTTGTAGAAATCGCCCTTCGAGAATCGGCGCGGCGGATTGCCGTCAGTCATCGCTCTACGTCCTCGCCGCTGGCGGTTGCTTCTCTTTCGTGCTTGAGCCACACCGGTCTAAATCCGAGGGGAGCACATGGGC
>DASYKO010000155.1:0-2015 GCA_035995285.1 Hyphomonadaceae bacterium
CCCTTCAGACCGCATAAGACCGCCAACGCCCATCATGGGGGTCATCCCACCCGGGCTCTCCACACTAAGCCCTTTATGTGTACGCGGGGAAAGTCGAGGGAGATTACTTCGCGCCCCTCATTGCTGCAGGTCAGGCGGAAACCCCCCGGCCCTGCTCGTATTCCAGCCAATCATTCTTCTTCGGGAATATCGCCGAGCGGATTGTCGCCCAGCCCGAATGCAGACCCCGACCCCTCTTCCTCAACGATGACCACAAGCGGGTTGTGGGGATCGGGCTGCTCATCGCCCTGCTGGTCCGGACCGGCAAATAGATCAAGCTGGTTGGGATCGGCCGCCTTCTTCTTGCGCTTCGTCTTTGCGCCCGGCTTGTTGAAATAGAGGTCGTCGGTGTGATCCTCCGCCGGATCGGGCGCCTTCGGCTCAGTCGATTCCTCCGCTGGCTCCGCCTTCGCCGCCTTCTTGCCCTTGGGAGTTTTCGTCTTCACTCCACTTGTGGGCTTCCAGAACGAGACGGCGATCACCGGCTTGCCCTTGGCGTCCTCGTAGAATTGGACAAACCCCCGCGCGACGCCTGCCTGCGCCTTGCCCTCGATCTCCTCGCGCTCGGCCGGCTGCGGCCGCAGCCATTCCGACACCAGCGTCACCGGCGCCCCGGCCAGCTCGCGCGCCTCCGCCACGGTGCGCGCCCCGCCCTCTTCATCGAGCGCGGCGCGGGCAGTCTTCGCGATGGGGTACAACAACGGCATGGTTACTCGATCGTAGGTTCGGGCGCAGCCTCAGGCGCATGAGGCGCCCCGCCGACACGCATCAGCCGTGCCGCGGCCAACCGGGCGAACGACAGCGTCACTGCCTTGCGCCGAGCCGCCACCAGGGGGGCAGCCGCAGCCTCGCGCAGGATCGCCCCGCCGAACGCATCGCACACCATCATCCCCGTCTCCTCGGGAATGCGCTCCTTCGGAAAATCGCAGTCGACGGCAAAGTAAAAACGATCGCAGTAGGGCGTATACTCCGGCCACTTCTGGTCAGTCTGGAAATCCTGGAGGCACGACTTCACCTCCACGATCACGATTTCTCCCTTGGGGCCGATGGCCATCACATCCGCGCGCCGCCCGTTCGTCAGCGTCACTTCCGTGAGCGACGCCAGCCCCAGCTCCGCCAGCATCACCTGCACCCCGCGCACGATCAGCGCCGCCCGCCCATCCGGCACGGGATCGCCAAAAGCCTGAGAACCAGGCGCGTAGCTGGACGGGCTGTTAAGCATCGGCCAAAAGGAGGTTCCTGTTAGGTTCTCCTTATCGCGCCAGACGGCGTGAAGGGCAACCCGCAGAAAATACCGGAGTCAGTCCTTCAGCCCCGTCGACGTATCCATCACCATCATCGAGGCCGTCATCAGCGCGACCTGTTTGCGCTTGCCGCCATCTTCAGCAAACACCTCGCCGAGGCACACCATCAGCTTCTTGCCCGGCCGCACGACGATCCCACGCGCAATGAAGCGCTCGCCCTTCGCGGGCGATAGCAGATTCACCTTGAACTCGGTGGTCAGCACCGCCGCGTCCTCCGGCATCAGCGACAGCGAGGCAAAGCCGCAGGCCGTATCCCCCAGGGTCGTGATCACGCCCGCATGCATGAATCCGTGCTGCTGGGTGAAGCGTTCGTCGAACGGCATGACGAGTTCGCACTCGCCGGCCTTCACGGAAAGAATTTCCGCGCCGATCGCGGCCATCATCTTCTGCCGCGCAAAACTCTCGCGGCAGCGCTGCTCGGTCTTCGGATCGAGGGCTGACATGAACCCTCCCATCGCGCCCTAGTTCGTGAAGGCTTTCTTGAACATGCCTTCCGGCAGGGTCGGGCCGCGCGAGGGATGGATGAGGAAGTAATCCTTCCAGCGCCGCTTGGGATCGATGCGGCTCGATTCGAACATGTGGGAGTTGTCGTCGTTGAGCTGCCACATGCGATAGCCCTGGTTGACGAAATAATCGCGCACCACGTCGGCGTTCGATGCGAAATTGCGCTCC
>DASYKO010000156.1:0-7445 GCA_035995285.1 Hyphomonadaceae bacterium
CGCGAACCTCTACTGGTTCCGCTACGACTGGTTCTCCGATCCCAAGAACAAGGCCGACTTCAAGGCCAAGTACAAATACGACCTCGGCGTGCCGGTGAACTGGTCCGCCTACGAGGACATCGCCGAGTTCTTCACCGGCCGCACCGAGGACGGGAAGAAGGTCTTCGGCCACATGGACTATGGGAAGAAGCACGCCTCGCTCGGCTGGCGCTTCACCGATGCGTGGCTCTCCATGGCCGGCACTGGCGACAAGGGCGAGCCCAACGGCCTGCCGGTCGATGAGTGGGGCATCCGCGTCAATGAGAAGTCCCAGCCTGTAGGTTCATGCGTCGCCCGCGGCGGCGACACCAACGGCCCCGCGGCGGTCTACTCGATCGTCAAATATCTCGAATGGCTCAAGAAGTACGCACCGCCCGCGGCGCAAGGCATGGACTTCTCCGAGTCCGGCCCCGTGCCGGGCCAGGGCGAGATCGCGCAGCAGATCTTCCTCTACACCACCTTCATCGCCGACCTCGTGAAGGCGCCGGCGGTGATGAACGCCGACGGCACGCCGAAATGGCGCGTCGCTCCGTCTCCGCACGGCGCCTATTGGGAGCCCGGCCAGAAGCTCGGCTACCAGGATGCAGGCTCATGGACGCTGATGAAGTCCACGCCGACCGACAGGGCAAAAGCCGCCTGGCTTTATGCGCAATTCGTCACGTCCAAGACCGTCGACCTGATGAAGAGCCATCAGGGCCTCACCTTCATTCGCGAGAGCACGATCCAGGACAAGTCCTTCACCGAGCGTGCCCCGAAACTCGGTGGCCTCGTCGAATTCTATCGCAGCCCGGCGCGCGTGCAGTGGTCTCCCACCGGCACCAACGTTCCGGACTATCCCAAGCTCGCCCAGCTCTGGTGGCAGAACATCGGCGACGCCGCCGCCGGCGCAAAAACTCCGCAACAGGCGATGGATGCTCTGTGCACCGCACAGGAAGACCTCATGGCGCGCCTCGAAGCCTCTGGCGTGGAAGGTGACCTCGGCCCCAAGCTGAACACGCCCGAAGACCCGCAAGTCTGGTTCGACCGCGCCAAGGCAAACGGGGGCGCGCCGAAACCGAAACTCGCCAACGAAAAGCCCAAGCCCGAGACGGTGGACTACGACACGCTGATCAAGAGCTGGCAGAAGTAGGCCGCAGCCACACCTACCGCCGTCGTCCCGGAAAGTGCGCCTGCACTTATCCGGGACCCATTCCTCTACCTGTCCAGTCGCAGGTGGGAGTGAGCCACCCATCTACGCGAGTCATCCTCGGCCTCGTGCCGAGGATCTCGGTTGGACCGTCATCGGGACACGCGAGAATTCCCATCCCATTCGAAGTCGAGGGGAACTTGGTGTGCCCGGCGCATCCTTGGTGACCTTGGTGTTTAGGCTTTTCCAGCCGCTCCCACCGGCCCACGCGTTCTCACCAAGACCACCAAGACAGCCGCGCGCCGGAATTCTTTTCCACTAGTTGGAGCGCTCGATTCAGCCCGTCGCGCATACCCAACTCCTTGAATCGCTTCGCTTCGCGGAGTCCCCGACTAGTGGAACGAAAAATAATCTCCCCAGCATGCTCCAAAGCTGAGGGATAATGCCCTTGTCGCCTCCGCATGGAGGGCAGTCGATCGCTGTTCAACGGCGCGGGGGCGATGCGTATCGAGCGTGGAGCACAGCGCCCCTTTCGTTTGCGGGCCGAGCTCAGCCCTTCTGAATGCGGCCCCGGAAGGCTGCCAAGGGAGGGAGTAGTCCAGGGACCGTGGCGGAACATCCACGGCCTGCACGCCGCCGGCGCCGCCAACGGCAGAGGAGTGAAACATCTCCTTGTCCGAGGCCGGTGTCTCAACGAACGCGGGGACGCAGGATGATCTCGCGTCAGTCAATCTACCGGTAGCGCCAGCAATGGCGTGGCCAACATCAGCGCGGGTCATCCGCGTCCCCGGCCCTCCACCTAACGAGGGCGCACGACCATCCCAGGCGGTTTCCACCGGCCTGATGCGAAACAGCGCCCGGATATTTGAAATCGAGGCCCGAACCCCTCAACGAGTCATTCTCGGGTCTCCGCTTCGCTACGCCCGAGAATGACCCTTCGAACGAGCCAGCATGGGCTCAACCCGCTTGACGCGCCCGCGTCGCCGCCCGAACGTCGCTAGGGGAAGCTAGCGGTCAGGCCCGGATCACAAGGGCCGGCCATCGGGAGAGGTCAGAAGACATGTCCATTATGGGAAGACTCGCGCTCGCCATCGGCGCGCCGGCAGCCGCTCTCGCTCTGCTGGCCACGCCGGCCCACGCACAGGCCGCCAAAACCGCGGCCCAGCTTGCGCCCGGCCAGACCTGTGCCTTTGTCACAACCAAGAACGCCACCGACAGTGCAGGCACAGCCAACATCAATCACGACGGCTCACCCCTGAAGGACATCGCCGCGCCCGACATCTCGAAAGGCTTCCAGGGCATTCCGCGCTCGGCCCAGCCCAAGCTGACCAACAGCCAGAAGCGCATCCTCGAATGCAACTACAAGCTGGCCGAAGCCAATGCCGACATGCCGTATACGCTGTTCATCCCGACGACCTACGACGCCAAGAAACCCACGCCCCTGATCGTCGACCTGCACGGCCTCAACATCACCCCGCTGCAGCAGATCTTGTTCGACGGCACGACCGACCTCGCCGAAGCAAACGGCTACATCGTCGTCGCCCCGATGGGCTTCAGCCTCGCGGGCTGGTGGGGGCGCCCAGGCAGGCAGGCCCGTGCCGACCGCAGCGAAGAAGCCAGGCACGGAAGATCCCTACAAGGTCGGCGAGCTCTCCGAGATCGACGCGATGAAGCTGCTGAAGACGGTCCGCGACACCTACAACATCGATCCCGACCGCATCTACCTGATGGGCCATTCGATGGGCGGCGCCGGAACCTATTATCTCGGCTCGAAATACGCCGACGTGTGGGCCGGCCTAGCGCCCATCTCCGGCGCGGGAGGCATCAACTCGCTCGAGGCGGCGCAAGCCTACAAGGGCGTGCCCATCCTGATCTCGCACGGCGAGAAGGACTCGATCGTCCCGGCCGATACCTCGCGCCGCGCATCGATGTACCTGCAACAGGCCGGCGCCCAGCACCTCTATGTGCAGGTCCCAGGGGCAGACCACGAATTCTGGATCCGCCGCGGCGCCGAAAACATGAAACGCATCTTCATGTTCTTCAACACGGTCTCGAAGGCCACGAATGTCGGCCTCATCACACCCGAAATGGCCACGCCGACGCCGCGCGCTGCTCCGCCGCCGAAGCCTGCAGGGTGAGGGCCAGAAGGAAGGGGACAAGAGTTATGAGAAATCGCACGCTTGCCGCGCTGGCGCTCATCGCAATCATGGTGGCCCCGATGGCCGAAGCCCAACTCAAAGTCGAAGGCCCGATCGCCCAGACCGAGGCGAGCCACGCCTTCGGCGGCGCGGCCTACACGCTGACGCCCGAAGACCTCAACGCGCAGGGCTATGTCGAAGAAGAGTTCTTCGTCTCCGGCACGGCCAACGTCTACGACTGGCCCGCGACCGGCGCCGTGATCCGCACGGCTGACGCACCCTATACGACACGCGTCCTGGTCCGTCGCCCCAAGTCGAAAGGCAAATTCTCCGGCCGCGTCATCGTGGAGATGCTGAACCCGTCCAACCTGTTCGACCTCAACATCGGCTGGGCGCTCCAGCACAAGGAAATCGTCCGCTCGGGCGACGCCTGGGTGGGCATCACCGCCAAGCCGGTGGCGGTCGTCACGCTCAAGACATTCGATCCGCAGCGCTACGCCAGCATCTCCTGGAAGAACCCGCTCGCCGTAGACGATCCGAAGAACTGCGCCGTCACCGGCGACACCACCAAGGACACCGAAAACGGCCTCGTCTGGGACATCCACACGCAAACCGCCAACTGGCTGCGCAGCGCCGACGCCTCCAACCCGTTCCGCTATGGCGAGAAGCAAAGCCGCGCCAAGCGCCTCTATGGCTGGGGCTATTCGCAGACCGGCGGCTTCCTGTTCACCTACATCAACGCCATCCAGCCGCTGGTCATCGCCAAACAGGGCAAGCCCGCCTTCGACGGCTACATGGTCGCCCAGTTGACCGGCCCATCGCCCATCAGCCAGTGCGCCGAGCGCATTCCGGCCGGCGATCCGCGCCGCCCGATCCGCAATGCCGTCACGCCCGTGATCCACATCATGAGCCAGTCGGATTATCTTGGCTGGGTCGCTAGCCGCCGCGAGGACTCGGACAAGCCCGGCGACCAGTACCGCCACTACGATCTCGCCGGCGCCGGCCATGCCACGCCCGACGAACTCTGGTTCGCCGCCAACTCGGAAGACATCGTCAAAGGCGGCCGCACGCCGCCCGCGCTGATGTGCGACCAGGGCGCCCGCAGCCGCTTCCCGAGCCCGATCGCCTTCAACGCCATCTACCGCAACCTCAAGGACTGGGTCGAGAAAGGCAAAGCCCCGCCGCCATCCCAGAACATCGAAGTCGTCGACGCCAAGCCTGTCCTCGACGCAGTAGGCAACGTCAAAGGCGGCGTCCGCTCGCCCTTCCTCGACGTGCCGACCTCTATCTGGAACGGCAACTCCACCGGCCTCAGCTTCTGCCGCATCGCCGGCCACGAAATCCCGCTCACCCCCGACAAACTCGCCGCCCTCTATCCCAGCCAGGCGGCCTATGAGTCGGCGTTCAAGAAGAGCGTCGACAGGCTCGTGAAGGCCCGCTTCATCACGAAGGAAGACGGCGAGGACCTGAAAAGCCAAGCCGGCGCGACCAAGGTCCGCTAAGGGCGGGCAAGCCGGGCCCGGCAAACGGGCGGGTAGGGAAATAATCGTGCGCTATCCGGCCCCTGCTCGCGCTCCGAAACAAAAACTATTCTTTTAGTAGGAAGCCGCTGGCCTGTTGCCAATTTATCGAATATCGATACCCGCAAGGTCAGGCGGCTCGCCCGCCATGTAAGTGCCAAGTCAGTGCGGAGTGGCCATGTCCGGGCTCAAATACCAAGCGTTTGCGTCAGCCGCGCTCGCCGTCCTGGCAGCGCCAGCCCTGGCTCAGGAAGCGCCCCAGACGCCCCAGACCAGTCCGCCGCAGCCCCAACCGGCAGCCGGCCAATCCGGCGTCATCTCCTACACCCCCGCCGACTTCGCCGACGCCCGCCCCAACACCGCGCTCGACATGATCAGCCGCCTGCCGGGCTTCACCTTCGAGGGCGGCGACCAGGTGCGCGGCTTCGCCGGGGCCGCCGGCAACGTGCTGATCGACGGCGCCCGCCCCACCATCAAGACCGACTCACTCTCCGACACCCTGGGCCGCATCCCGATCACTCAGGTCGAGCGCATCGACGTCATCCGCGGCGGCGCTCCGGGCATCGACATGCAGGGCAAGGCCGTCATCGCCAACGTCATCCGCAAACGGGTGGACACTTTCCAGCAGGTCCTCGAAGGCCGCTCCTTCATCTTCGCCAAGACCGGCCACACTATCCCGGGCTGGAACTATCAGGCCACCAAGCGCTCCGGCGAACACCAGTTCGACTTCTCCCTGAGCCGCGGCACGTCCTACGACGACAGCGTCGGGTTCGGCTTCCGCCGCACGACCGACTATCCCTCGATGACAGAAACCCTCGAGAACGCCTTCAGCGAGGCCGACGGCTGGGTCTATTCCGGCCGCGCCGGCTACAAAGGTCCGCAATTCGGCGGCACGTTCAGCGCCAACGCCCTCATCGCCACGGACGAGTTCAAGGACGAGGGCCACTTCTACACTCCCGATAGCGACCAACGCTTCACCGGCCGCTCAGCCAATGACCGCGGCGAGATCGGTCTCAACTACACCAAGGACCTCAACGACAAATTCGAGATCGAAGCGCTGGCCCTCTCCAAGATCGCCTTCGGCACCGGCCATTCCGGCGCAGTCGTCTATCCGCCAGGCATCCCGACGCCCGAAACCGCCAACTTCAATGTCGACGCCGAAGCGGGCGAATCCATCGGCCGCGGCGTCCTGCGCTACACCCTATCGCCCAGACTCTCCTTCGAAGGCGGGGGAGAGGTTGCGTTCAACTACCGCGAACAAAGCGTGGCGCTCAGCCAGAACGGCATCGCCGTAGCGCTTCCGGCGTCGGATGTCCGCGTCGAGGAACTGCGCGGGGAAACCTTTGCGCAGGGCGCCTGGCGGCCCAGCGATAAATGGTCCCTCGAAGCCGGCGTCCGCGTCGAGCGCTCCACCATCACCCAGTCGGGCCAGATCGAGAAGGAACGCTCCTTCACCTATCCCAAGCCCCGCCTCCTCGTGACCTGGTCGCCGACCAAGGAAGAGCAGGTCCGCCTGCGCGTGGAGCGCGAGGTCGGCCAGCTCAACTTCCAGGACTTTGCCTCCGAAGTCAGCCTCAACTCCGGCGTCCTCACCGCCGGCAACTCGGACCTCCGGCCCGACAAGACCTGGGCTTACGAGATCGCCTTCGAAAAGCGCTTCTGGGAAAATGGCGCCATTGTCCTCACGCTGCGCCACGAAGAGATCACAGACGTCATCGACGTTTTCCCGTTCACCGTCACGGTCGACGACAACAATGACGGCGTGCCCGACGACCTGAACCCCGCTGACGGCGTTCCCGATACGGTGCTGGTCTCCGGCCCGGGCAATATCGGCGACGGCAAGAACGATGTGATCGCCCTCAACGCAACCCTCCCGCTCGAGCGGTTCGGCCTGAAAGGCGCGGAGCTCAAGGCCGACGTCACCCTGCAGGAAAGCGAAGTGCGCGATCCCACTACCGGCGTGATGCGCCGCATCTCCGGCCAGCGGCCCGACAACGTCAACCTGTCCTTCCGGCATGACCTGCCGGAGCTGAAGCTCACCTATGGCGTCAACTTCTACGCCGGCTGGCGCGAGCGGCATTACCTGCCCGAGGAAATCCAGCTCCTCGACCTGCGCTCGTTCTGGGGCTCCTTCATCGAGTACAAGCCGACCTCGAACTTCACCCTGCGCGGCGAGATCAACAATTTCGTCCCCTACCAGTTCGACATCACCCGCCGCGTCTATGACGGCTCGCGCGCCACCACGCAGCTCGATTTCATCGAAAACGAACACCGCGACAGCCAGGTCATCATCGAACTCAGCGCCCGCTGGACGCTGGGCTGAGCGAGCAGGCGGAAGGCGTCCGGTCAGGGCGGGCCGGGCGCACGCGGCGCCCAGGTGTCCTCTGCGCCTCCCTGGTGACCTCAGATTGAGGTCTTCCAGCGCGGCAAGCACCTGGCGGGGCTGCCTCAGCCCTTCAAGCGATTCTGGAGCCGGCCCGACAGGGCCATTCCGCCCCAATTTCCCAAGGTTTCACGACACTCGGCCCCAAAGGCTTGCACCCGCCCCGAAACCGGCTAGGAAACCCCTCTCAAGCAGCGCGGAGAGGTGGCCGAGTGGTCGAAGGCGCGCCCCTGCTAAGG
>DASYKO010000157.1:0-9389 GCA_035995285.1 Hyphomonadaceae bacterium
AATCGGGTCTGCGGGCTTTAGTCAACTCCTCAGCCTGATTTCGCCGATAGGCCGCAACCTTGGCATGATCCCCCGAGGTCAGGATGGCCGGGATCTCCCGCCCCTCCCAGGTCTGGGGACGGGTATACTGAGGATGCTCCAGAAGCCCGGTTTCAAAGCTCTCTTCGGCCAGACTGTCAGCATTTCCAGCCACCCCCGGCAGCAGGCGGATGCAGGCTTCCAGCAGCGCCTGGGCGGCCACTTCTCCTCCCGCCAGCACGAAATCGCCTAGCGAGACCTCCTCCAGCTCCCGCCCCTCGATCACCCGCTCATCCAGCCCCTCAAACCGCCCGCACAGCAGGATCACCCCCGGCCCCATCGCCAGCTCCCTCAGCAGCTCCTGCGTTAACGCTTTCCCGCGAGGCGAGAGAAATATCCGCGGCCGGCCCGCCTGCTCAACGGAATCGATGGCCGCCGCGGCGACATCGGCCCGCATCACCATCCCCGCCCCGCCGCCCGCCGGGGTGTCGTCCACGTTGCGGTGCTTGCCGATCCCGAAGGTGCGGATGTCGACGGTCTCAAGCTGCCAGAGGCCTTTTTGCAAGGCGTTGCCCACGATCGAAACGCCGAGAATGCCTGGGAAAGCCTCCGGGAACAGGGTCAGGCAGGTGGCTTTGAAAGGTGCGGGGCTCATTGGAGGTCCGTTAGCACCGTGCCGCAGTTCCGTGCAGTCCCATGCAGCCGACCCCCTGTTTCAGTTTACGGAACAGTGCTACGTAAACTCCAGCGTTTCCATAGACGCATTGGGGAGGACTTCCATGCGCATTCTGACCATCGCCCTCGTTGCAGGGCTTCTTGCTGCTCCCGCTCTGGCGCAGACGCCGGCAGGCGCCCCGCCATCGGACGCGGTAAAGGTCGCGGTCGAAAAGGGCATCCTCATCGACATCATGGGCATGCCGGTGGACATGGCGTTCAACAGCAAGGACGGGTCCGTCTCCGCTATGCAGGGCCAGTATCCCGGCAAGTACCGGGTGGACGGCAAGAAACTCTGCATCTCCTTTGACGCCATGCCCGAGGAAGCGTGCCTGGACATTCCGGACGGCACGAAGTCAGGCGATGCGTTCAAAGTGACGTTCGGCCAGCTCGGCGAAGCCGACGCGAAGATTCAATAGTCAGCCCTACCAACCAAGGAAAACACTGAAATGAAACTCGCCAAACTCGCTATCGGCCTCGCGCTCGCACTGACCGCGGTCCCGGCCCTCGCACAGACGCCCGCCGGCGCCCCGGCCTCGGACACCGTGAAAGTCGTGATCGAAAAGGGCCTGATCATCGACATCATGGGCATGCCGGTCGACATGCTGTTCAACAAGGACGGCACGTTCGCGGCCATGGCCGGCGCCTATCCGGGCAAGTACCGTGTCGACGGCAAGAAGGTCTGCCTCACCTCCGACGCCATGCCGGAAGAGTCCTGCATCGAGGTTCCCGATGGCAAGAAGTCGGGCGACACCTTCAACATGACCCTCGGCGAGCTGGGCGAAACCTCGGCCAAGATCCAGTAAGCTGCAATAAAACCGGCAGAACCGCTGCGATGGCGCCCCCATCGCAGCGGTTTTGCTTTTGGGGTCAGCCCCAACTCCCAATCCCAACTCATTGTGATGTGGCGCTCGGCCCCTGGGGCGCCTACAACGGGACCATGCAGGTTTCGCTGAGGAAACGTGGCACGGGTTTCAGGGCGGCGCTGATTGCGCTGGCCCTGCCCGGCCTGTCCGCCTGCGAGACCGTCTACGAGGCGCAGGCGGTGAAGGAATATCCCCCGCCGGGCAAGCTGGTGGACGTAGGCGGCGGCCGGAAGATCCAGATCGACTGCCGCGGAGAAGGTGGCCCGACCGTAGTGTTCCAGGCCGGCGGCGACGTGCTGGGCTCGCTCGGCTGGGGGCCTGCACAGGAGCGGATCTCGAAGACGGCGCGGGCCTGCGCCTATAGCCGCGCGGGCATTCTCTGGAGCGATCCTGCGCCTGGAAATTTCCAGCCCGATGAGGTGGCCAAGGACCTGCACGCTGCCCTGGCTGCGGCGGGAGAGAAGCCCCCCTACGTTCTCGTCGCCCATTCGCGCGGCGGGCTCTACAACATGATCTTTGCGGGCATGTACAAGGACGAGATCGCCGGACTTGTGTTCGCGGACTCATCCCATCCCGACCAGGAAAAGGTGTTCGAAGAAGCCGGAATTCCTCGCGGCGACTACGTCACGCCGGCGCAGGATCTGGGGCTGGCCTTCAGCTGGACCGGGCTGATGCGGCTGTCGAAGTATCCGACCGACGCATCGATCGAGAAGGAAGTGAACGCCTTCTACCCCAAGTCGGCGGCGGCCAACGCTCGTGAGGCGCGCGGGCGCGGACATACGCTGGAGGTGGCGGGCAAGTATCGCGACCTCATCAACTGGCCTGTCGTGGTGCTGGCGCGCGAGCTGCCGGAGCAGACGCAGCAGCGCAAGACGCTGGATGCGCACGACGCCTATCTGCTCTCCGCCGACGGGCTGGACGATGGCATCAAGGCGCCGGCGAACGAGATCGTCTGGCGCAAGCTGCAGTCGGATCTGTCTACCTGGTCGAGCCGCGGACGGCTGCAGATCGTGCCCGAAAGCAATCACGCCTTCTTCTTCTTCAAGCCCGACGTCGTCGCCGGCGCGATCGAGGAAGTGCTGGCCGCCGCCCGCGTGGTGCGCAGGCCTTCAGCAGTGGCCGAATAATCTAGATATGGGACGCCGACTGGGATTCGTCCGGCGCGGCGGATTTGCCTTTTGCCGTGATCACGGTCGCCGCCATGTCGCCAGCGACGTTGCCGAGTGTGCGGAAAATATCCGGGATGGCCTCCACCGCAACGAGAATGCCGAGCAGCTCGATCGGCACATGCATCGAGATGCAGATCGGCGCAACGCTGGCGATGAAGGAAATCTCGCCGGGCAGGCCGACCGATCCGATGCTCACGGCGATCGCGACGAAAGCGCCGGCGATGATGATCGTGGGAGTGAGTTCGACGCCGAACACCTGGGCCGAGAAGAACACCACGGCGAGATTGGTGACCGGGCTGGTCATCCGGAAGATGGCGACCGCCATCGGAAGGGTGACGTTGGCGATACGGTCCGGCACGCCCATGGCGTCGCGCATGCGCTCCACCATCAGCGGCAGCGTGGCCAGCGAAGAGCGCGATGAGAACGCCACGGCCAGCGCCGGGGCGGTCGCTGACAGGAAACGCGCGGGACTGACGCCGCCCCAGATGAAGGCGAAGAGGTAGGCCATCACCGCCACGCCGAAGGTCACGATGCAGGCGATGACGACGTACTGGACGATCAGCCCGACGATCGCGGCGCCAGAGATCAGCCCGACGCCCAGCGCCAGGGCAAAGACGCCGATCGGCGCGGCATAGAGCACCCAGCGCACGATGATGATCATGGTGTCGCCCACGGCGCGGAAGAAGGCGACCATGGGATCGCGCTGGCCCGGCGGCAGGCGCGTGGCGCCGAAGCCGAAGAAGATCGCGAACACGACCAGAGGAAGGATCGCGCTTTCGGCCGCCGCCTGCACGACGTTGGAGGGCGCAAGCTGGGAGAGCCACTGGCCAATGCTGGGCGGGGAGACCGCCTCGACCCCGCCGCCGCGCGCAGCCAGCGTCGCCGCCGCGGCCTGATCGACCGGCCAGAGCGAGTAGGCGACAGGCAGCGCCAGACACGCGTAAAGCGTCGCCGTGCCGAGCAGGACGGCGAACACGAGGAGAGCGCGGATAGCAAGACGCCCGGCAGCCGCCGCATCCGCGACAGAGGCGATGCCTGTCACCATCAGCGAGAACACCAGCGGGATGACCGTCATCCGCAGCGCATTCAGCCAGAGCGCGCCGAGATATTCGACCTCTGTCGCAAAGCCGATCAGGCCCTCATTGCCCGATGCGCCAATGGTCGCGCCTATGCCCACGCCGGCCGCAAGGGCGAGCACGGTGATCAGGCTCACCCATTTCAGCATCGAGGACTTCCCGGAAATTCTTGGACTTTCCGGAAACTAGCATGCGCGAGGGCCAAGTCACCCGCTGGCGTCGATTTGAATCCGCCGATTGCTGGCAGGCGCTCTACAGTCTAGAAAGATTGCAAACCGGGACGCTCATGAGATCCCGGGGTTCAGGGAGAAACGTATGAAGCTCCACATCTCGGGGTTGCTGAGCTTGATCGCATTGTCTGCGGCGAGCGCCGTTGCACAAACGCCGGCGGCAGCGCCGGCTGGTCCGAAAGTCACCATCGATAGCGGCGTGCTGGTCGGCGAGAGCAAGGACGGCGTGAACTTCTTCCGCGGCGTGCCCTTCGCCAAGGCGCCGATCGGCGAGCTGCGCTGGAAGGCGCCGGTGAAGCCGGACAAGTGGCCGGGCGATCGCCTGGCTGTGGCCTATGAACCGCCCTGCCCGCAGGTCGTGAACCTCGACCAGAAGACCACCAATGGCGGCGGCGTCGCCGGCGTGCAGTCGGAGGACTGCCTCTATCTCAACGTGTTCGCTCCCGCAGGCGCCACGAAAGCCCCAATCATGGTGTGGCTCTATGGCGGCGCGGGTTATCTGGGCGCGGCGCACCTCGGCTCGTTCAACGGCACGAACAACGCCAAGCAGGGCGTCATCACCATCACGGCCAACTATCGCCTCGGGCCACTGGGCGGCTTTGCCCACCCGGCGCTGACCAAGGAAGCCAAGGCCAAGGGCGAAGGCACGGGCGCGTTCGCCCTGATGGATGCGGTGGCGACACTCGAATGGGTGAAGCGCAAC
Source organism: Hyphomonadaceae bacterium (assembly GCA_035995285.1). GTDB lineage: Bacteria > Pseudomonadota > Alphaproteobacteria > Caulobacterales > Hyphomonadaceae > UBA7672. The sequence continues at coordinate 4,777 of DASYKO010000157.1, forward strand.
GCGGCGGCCTTCGGCGGCGATCCCAACAACGTCACGCTGGCGGGACAGTCGGCGGGCGCGGGTATGGTGGTGAACCTGCTCTCCGTGCCGTCGGCCAAGGGTCTCTATCAGAAGGCGGTGGTTGAATCCGGCGCGCTTCTTGGCCCGGGGACTCCCATTGCCGATGTCGAGAAACGCGGCGCAGAGGCGGTCAAGGCGCTCGGCTTGGGCGACAATCCGACGACGGCGCAGCTTCGCGCCATCTCGGCCCAGACGCTGGCGGGCGCAGAGGCGACGCGGCGCGGCTTCGGCTCGCCGGTCGATGGCAAGTTCAAGACGACCGCCACGGTCGATGCGCTCAACACAGGAACCGAGATCGACGTGCCGGTGATGATCGGCTCCAACTCCGGCGAGGGCGGCTTCGATGGCGCCCGCACCATCGCCAAGCTGGCGGGCGATACCGGCGCCGGAGCGTGGCTCTACAACTTCGCCTACGTGCCGAGCTTCCGGAAGGACGAATGGAAGACCGGCACGATCCACTCCGGCGAGATCATGTTCGCGTTCGACTCGCTCGAGACATCGAGCTGGGCGGCAAGCGCGGGCGGCAAGGCCAACGATGCCGACCGGGCGGTGGCGAAAAAAGTGAACTCCTGCTGGATCGCGTTCTTCAAGATGGACCCCAAGGCCAAGTCGCTGACCTGCGCCGACGGCTTCACCTGGCCGGCTTACACGGACGCAGGCGATGATGCGGCGCGGTTCGAGGCGACGCCGAAGCTGGTGAAGTCCAAGACGATTCCTAATGGCCCGCCCCCCGCTCCCAGTGCTGCGGCGTCGGGACCGGCGAACTAGGTTTGATCTGACGAATGAGAGCGGCGCGGGGAAGCCTGCGCCGCTTTTCTTTTGGCTTCGCGCCTAGGGGTGGATCTGGATCCGGCCCGGCGCCAGGAACTCGGCCTTGCTGACGAAGCCGTCGGCGTCGGTGTCGCGCTGGGCTTTCAGCTGGCCGATCGCTTCTGCGGGAAGCTGGGCGACGATCTGCGGCTCCATCGCGTTCCGGAATTCGGCCAGATCGAGCTTGCCGTCCTTGTTGGCGTCGGCGGCCTTGAATGCGGCTTCGCGCTCTTCCGGCGTGCGGGTGGATTGGAGCTGCAGGATCTGCTGGGCGGAAGCGGCGCCGGCGAGGGCCAGCACGGCGGCGGAGACGATGACGAGGCGCATGGCGCTTCCCTTTTCGAGATTCGCGCGAGGTTAGCGCACCCGCCGGATCGCGGCCCGATCGACCCTGCCCGGACACGCCCGTTGCAGTGTCCGGACGTCCTCAGCCTTCGTAGATCGCGGGATCGAGGAAGATGTAGGATTGCTTGCTTTTGGGAAGCTGCATCGAGATGGTGAGCTGCCCGGGATTGAGACGGATCGCGGCGTGGAGCAGTGGCGGCGGCTCGTCCTGGCCAGCCTTGGCCAGCTCGCCGGGGCAGATGATGGTTGCGGAGATGCGGGTCTCGCCTGCGGTCCAGAATTCGGCGGTGCAGGCGCCTGAAGCTGTCTGCTTGCCGCCTGCGGTTCGGGTAAGCGTGAGCGTGAACTTGCCTTTGCGGTCAGGCGGCGCGACGAGCTTCAATTCCTCGACGCCGAGCACGGGCCTTGCGCCCTTGTCCAGATCGCCATGGGTGATGAGGCGGAGGATGCCGGGGCCGGGATGTTCGACCGTCAGTGTGCGGCCATTGCGCGGGGCAGCGTCGATCTGCTTGGAGGCCGTTGCCCGCTTGGCGACGCGGTCGAAAAAGGCGTCGACATCCTGAGCCGGCGTCGTTGAAGGCGTCTGCGCCGCCGCCGCTGGGACGATGAGCGCAAGGGCGAGGAGAACCGCTCTCACTTGATCCCCTCTCATTTGATGACCGGAAGCACGATGTAGCTCGGCGTCGAACGCGTGTGCTTCACCTCGTTCACTGCCACCTTGCCCTCGCTTTCGAACTCGTTGCGGCCGCCCGTGTTGAGATTGCGGACGAATTTCGGGAAGTTGGAGGATGTGACTTCCACGCGGATGCGGTGACCCGGCATGAAGTCGTTGGCGGTGGTCATCGGCGTGAAGTCAAGCTTGTAGGTCTTGCCCTTCTCCATGAACACTTGCCTGTCATAGCCCTCGCGGAAGCGGGCGCGCAGGATGGTGTCGTCGATGATGTAGGCCGTGCCGTCGGGCGCGACGTCGACCAGCTTCACAGCGAAGTCAGTGTCCTTGGCGTCGGATGAGACGTGCAGGATAGCGTCGACGAAGCCGGCGACGGAGATCTTCTCCTTCAGCGGATCGGATGTGTAGACCAGCACGTCGTGGCGCACCTCGACGGGTTTCTGGTCATAGGCGCCGGGCACGACAACCCCGCCATTGCAGCAATCGCCGCCGCCGATGGTCTGCACCGGATTGCGCGGATCATAGCTGAACGTGTCGGCGGGTTCGTTGCCAGGCTCCGAGAACGACAGCTTGCCGTCGCCATACATGGAGTTCGCGCGGCCGTTGGAGTGCAGGTAGAGCTTTGTCTGCTGGGCCGCCTTCGGCGGCCACTGGTCGGCGGTCTTCCACTTGTTCTCGCCCATCGTGAAGTAGCGGATCTTGGGCGTTGAATCGGGGAAGCGGTCTTTCTGGCCTTTCAGGAATCGGTCGAAGAACGCCCAGACCTGGCCGGACGTGTCGAAGCTTGTGTCGCCAAGCTGGCGGTCGCCGGATTTGTAGTTGGGGCCGAGGCCGGCATAGGCGCAGTGCACGTTGGGGCCGACGATGGCGTACTGGTTGTTGCGCGTCTCTTCGTCCACGCCCGCCTTGGTGGCGTGATTGTAGAGGGCGAGGTTCGGGCCGATCGAGACGTCGTACCATGAGTCATACCACAGGGCGGGCACGCCCCACTTCTCGTTGTCGTGGTAGAGGCCGCCCTTGAACCAGGCCGGATCATCGGGAAGCGAGCGGGAGATCAGATCCTCGAACGTGCCTTTAGGCTCGCCGAGGCTCGAGAGCATTTCACCGAACGGCAGGTGTTCGACCTGGCGCGCCCAGTTGACGGTGGGCTTCTTGGGATCGAGATCGCCATAGCGCGACAGGCGCTCGCGCGTCGTGGCGTCGAGGCCTTCGGGGATTTCGGCGCGCAGCGGATTGTCTGTATTGTAGAGCCAGACGCCGAACAGGATGCGCGGCACGCCGCCGCGATACCAGTTGCCCTGTTCGTGGAACTTCCCCACACGCCCGATGCCGGCGCCGGAGGCCTGCGGGATCATCGCTGCGTGAGCGGGATGGTTGGTTGCGGCCAGCTGCAGCTGCCATTCGGCGGAGGAGGAACAGCCGAGCGTGCCGACCTTCTTGTTCGACCAGGTCTGGTTTGCGAGCCAGGTCAGCGCGTCATAGCCATCGGTGCGCGGATAGCCGAGGATCTCGTACTTGCCTTCGGAGAAATAGCGGCCGCGTTCGTTCTGCAGCACATAGGCATAGCCGCGGTCGACCGCCTCGACGACCATGCGCAGGGAATTACCCTGGAGGTCGTTCATGTTGTAGGGCGTGCGGTCGAAGATGATCGGCACGCCACCTTGCGGGATGATCTTCGGGCGGTAGATGTCGGTCGAGAGATGGATGCCGTCGCGCATCGGCATCGGCACCTTCTTCTCGATGACGGCGCGGCGGTTGAGTTCGGCCTGCAGAGCGGCAGGACTCCATTTGGAATAATCGGTGAGCGGGGCGCGCTCCTCGCGCGACTGCTGTGCGGGCGAGGTCTGTGATTGCACCAGCGGTGCGGCAAGGGCCGCAGCGGTCAGCACGGCGATGGAGGCAAGCATGGCGCGCTTCATGGGAACTCCCCGATCTTGGCGGGGAGGCTAGCAGCGGATTTGGGACCCGGGGAGCGGAATTTTCCTCACGGCCGGTAAGCCCCGGCTCGTGGTTCGCCAGATGCTTGCACCGCAGCCGGCGTCTACGCTTCGTTATCGACGTAAAGGTCGAATGAGAGCGAAACGCCCAGGTCGGCACAGCTTTTCACGAGATCGCTGGGCAAGACTGCGCCCAGATGAGACCTCAGAAATCCTCCTATGAAAAACTCGATATCTCCTCCCGACATAATCCATTTCTCCAGGAGGGCCCGATACGGTGTCAATACCTCACATCCCCAGGTCACGAGCCTGGCGAGATCGTCGGATTTTGGGCTCGGACACCTCAACGCCCAGAACGACTTTTTATACACGCCGGGTAGAGGCGTCCCCGCAGGCGTCTGCCGTGACGCGCCAACGTCGCGCTGGATGTCACCAACGCCAAGTGCGCCTGACAGATCGCTTGCTGGCCGAGTCGGATGACTGGCGCGTATGGACAGAACAAACCCAGCGGCGTCAGACATTGGTCGAACTCCGCCTAATAACAGTGACGACAGCACCGTCCTCGTCGGCGTCACGCATTCGTCTGCCCGTCCGACCTGCGCCGCTCGACATAGGCGCGCAGGACCGCGTTGATCCCCGCGTGGGGGTCGTCCTTCTGGGTGCCGAACCAGTCGGCGATTTCCGGATCAAGCCTTAGTCGCACCAGCTTCCGGTTTCGGGAGGGATAGAGCGGCACGGCCGCGCGCCAGAATCCCACGCCCAGGCTCTCGCGGGAGGGCGGGCTTTCGAGG
>DASYKO010000158.1:0-9810 GCA_035995285.1 Hyphomonadaceae bacterium
CGTAGAGAGAGCGCGTCATGGCGTAGCCGCCAACCGTCGAGGGCTGGCGCAGGTTGACCATCAGGTCGTCGAGCGTTTCCTGCTTGGCGCGGTCGAGTTCTTCCTGGGCGAAGGCGGGGTTCTGCACGACGTCGGCAAAGATCGTGAACACGTCGGCAGCCTTGTCCGACCGGCTGGAGAACGAGACGCCGGTGGCGTCCACGCCCGCGCTGGCGTCAAGCGATGCGCCGAGGACTTCGACTTGCCGGGCGATTTCGGTTGCCGAGCGGGTCTTGGTGCCGCGCGTGGCGATGTCGGCCGTCATGGTGGCAAGGCCCGACTTGTCCTTGGGATCGAGCGATCCGCCCGCGCCGATGCGCAGGCTGGCGGAAACCAGCGGCAGGCCAGGCTTGTTGGCGACGATCACGCGCAAGCCGTTGGGCAGCGTCTTTTCGGTTGCGCCCGGAACCTTGGCGGCGATGGCGGCGCCGGCAGCCGGGGGCTGGGTGCGCGAGCCTTCGGGGTTCAGGGTGAGGACGGGAATTTCGGCAGCCGGAATGTCGATCTTGCTCGCCTGAATGGTCGGCGCATCGGCGAACACGGCTTCGGCGGCGCCCTTCTGCATTTCCTCGGGGAGGTAGCGGAAGGTGTAGGCCTTGGTGTCGTCCATCAGAGACTTGGCGACGCGCTGGATATCGGCGGCAGAGACGGCCTGCAGGCGCGCGAGGTTTTCGTCGGCGGCATTGGGATCGCCATCGATGACGATCGCCTGCGCAAGTTCGGCTGCGCGGCCATCGGAAGTCTCGCGGCTGCGCAGCGTGCCGGTGATGATCTCGTTGCGGGCTTCTTCAAGCTCGGCGTCAGTGACCGGGTTGTCGCGCATCTTGGCGACCTCGGCCTTGAGGGCGACGAGGCCCTCATCAGCAGACTTCCCGTCGGAAAGAATGGCGTAGACCGCGTACTGGCCCGGCTGGGCCGTCACATCGATGTTGGAGTTGGCCTGCGCCGCCAGCTTCTGATCATAGACCAGCGACTTGTAGAAGCGCGAGGATTGCCCCGCTGTCATGATGGCGTCCATCACCTGGATGACGGCCATGTCCTTGTCGGTCGCGGCCGGGGCAGGCCAGGAGATGGCGACCAGCGGCAGGGGCGTGTTGGGCTCGTAGACGGTGAAATCCTTGGGCGCCGTCCGCGGCGGCTCCACAGCCGTCACCCGCGGGATCGGCCGCTTGGGCGTGGCGATGGGGGCGAAATACTTGTCGACATAGCCTTCAAGCGTCTTCTCGTCGAAATTGCCCGAGATCACCATCACAGCATTGTCCGGACGGTAGTACGTCGCATGGAAGGCGCGCACATCGTCCACCGTCGCCGCATCAAGCTCCTCAATCGAGCCGATACCCGGGCGGCCATACGGGTGCACGGTGAACCCGGCCTGGCTCAGATAGAGATAGAACAGCTTGTTGAAGGGCCGGCTCAGCACAGACTGGCGGAATTCCTCCTTCACCACATCACGCTCTGACTTGAATACGGCGTCATCCACGACCAGCGAACCCATGCGCTCGGCCTCGGCCCATAAGACACGCTCGAGATGGTTGGCGGGGACGGTTTCGTAGTAGTCCGTGTAATCGTTGTTCGTGGAGGCGTTGTTGAAGCCGCCGACGTCCTCGGTGAGGCGGTCGAAGCTTTCCGACGGCATGTTGGACGTGGCCTTGAACATCATGTGCTCGAACAGGTGAGCAAAGCCCGAACGTCCCGGCGGATCATCCTTCGATCCGACATTGTACCAGACAGCGACCGAGACGCTTGCCGTATCGGTGGACGGCATCGCATAGACGCGCAGGCCGTTCGGCAGCTTCTTGCAGGACCATTTCAACGGATCGATGCTGAGCGTGCCGCCCGAGGCCGCTGGGGCCGCCTTGCTTTCCCCGCACGCGGCGAGCTTGCCGCCGCCGGCTGAGTTCGTGCCGTTGCAGGCGGTGAGGGCGAGCGCGGCGACGCCGGCTGCAAGAACGGAAAGCTTCATCATGGTCGCGGCTCTTCCTGTCAGCACATGAAAGAATTGGGCAAAGCCCTAGCAAGCCCAGCCTTAGCAAGTCAGGACTTGGCAGGCGAGAAGATTTATCGATAATCGTGAATGCGCGGCAAGCTGCGCGGTGATCGCCTAGCGATCACAACTACAATTACTTGGGTGCGGGGCCTGCAGCGGCCTCGGCATCAGCGCGCGCCTTAGCGAGGCGCTCGCTGAGCGCCTGTGCGCGCTCCTGCTGAAGCGGCGCCATCTTGGACATCACCGCGGGCATGAATTTCTGCATGACCTCGGGCTGCTTCATCATGATCGATTTGCCTTCTTCGGAGGCATAGAAGTCGCGCATCTTCGCCAGCTCTTCGCCGGTGTAGGTCTGCGCCATGATCGCGGCCATGTCGGTCATCAACTCGGGCGCCATGTTCTTGGTCTTCTCCATGGTCTCTTCCATGAAGGCTTGAGCCTCGGCGTTCACCTTCGCTTCGATCTGCTGGCAGCGCGCCACATCCTTCTGTGCCTCGCACATCGCGGGCGAGCCTTGCGTCGCGGCCCGCACCTGTTGGGTCATCGTGTCGAACACGGCGTCGAACATCTTCGGATCCGTGGTGAGGCCGGCGATCTCGTTCGCCATCTTGATCTTCTCTTCGTCCGTCTTGGGCGCGGGCGTGTCGGCGGGGCCGCAGGCAGCGAGAATGGCCGCGGAGGCTGCAGCAAGAAGAACCGAGCGAAGCGTCATTCTGATCCCCTGATTTGTGGGCGAATCCTAGTCGATCGGGGAGGGCAGGTCGATGCCGGATACATGCCTGTTCCAATAGGAAAGGCCCGGCAAAGTTCCGCCGGGCCCGTTAGATGATTCGATTTCGTGACCGAAAGGATCAGAGCTTTCCGGCGTTCTTCATCAGCTCTTTCTTCCGCGCCGCCATCTGCTGGCCGATCTCGTCGAGGTCCATCGAGGACTTCTTCGCCTTGGCGAACATGCCGTCGCGCATTTCCTCTTCGTGGACGTGGTGCTTGATCAGCTCGCTGAGCACGGTGACCTTGGCGTCCCACTTGTCGTCGCCCGGCTTGCCGGCCTCGATCTGTGCGATCAGGTCCTTGGCGCCCTGGTGTTCGACATAGGCTTCATCGTTCATGTCTTCCTCACCCGTGGCCTCGAGGAAGGCGGGGTAGAAGATCTCTTCCTCGATCTGCGTGTGGACGGTGAGGGCGGTGCAGATCTTGTGGGCGAGGATTTCGCGCTTTCGGTCGGCCTTGGCCTTCTCGAACTCCTCGAACCATTCCTCGACCTGCCGGTGATCCGCCTTCAGCAGCTGGATCGCGTCCAGTTCGGGCTTTGCCTTGCGGGCGGGAGATTTGCGGGTGTCTTCGCTCGTGCGGGCCGTAGCCATGAGTTCGTCTCCTCGTTCGTGGATAACTGTTAAGCGAGGAACGCCACCTTGTGCGCGCGGTTCCGGTTTTCCGCGGCGAGACGCATCCGGGCGCTGCATCGGTAAACATTGGATAGAACGCACGTGCGAAGCTGCGAGTGGTTCGCGGCTTGCGTCAGTAGATGAGGCTCCAGCCGGGTGTGCGCAGCCAGCATTGGTCATCGGGCAGATTGCCGTGCCGCACCAGATGCGTAACGCGATCCGCGCCACCGTTTTTGAATGCATCCGCCAATGCAGCTTCTGACTCCGCCTCACGGCATCCCTCGCAGGGATAGAAGGCGGTGCCCGATACGCAGCGCGCCAGGTAGTCAGCGCCGCGGCGCTCGATCCGGAACACGCCGCCCATCGGGAAGCTTCCGGTCGGTACGGCGGTCAGGGGGATGACGAGGCGTCCACCCTGCTTGAGGCCGTCCAGCCAGTTGGGGACGGGATGTGTCGCCCCGGCGCTGACGTAGATCACGTCCGCCGGATCGAAGGCAAAGGTGCAGCCATCGCCCTGATGGATGGTGATCCACGGCCATTGCTTCACATTGATGGCTGCGCGCGTGGCGAGGCCTGGGTCGAACTCGATGCCTGTAACACGGCCGCTGGGGCCGACCAGTTCGGCAAGGATCGCGGTGTAGTAGCCTGTGCCGGTTCCGATGTGCACGACATGCTCGCCGCGCTGGGGCTGGGCTGCGTCGATCCAGATGGCGTGGCCGGACGGCTCGCCATTGTTGAGCCGGCGCTCGGGGATCAGGCTGACCAGGACGTTCTCGTAGATTGCCGCGATGTCGCTGGTCTCGGTGGCGCCGCCGGCGCCGAAGGTTTTCCATGGCGGAGGACCGAGGAAGCTCTCGCGCGGCACAGCGGCGTAGGCGCGCTCCAGCTCGGGGAAATTGACGCCCGCGATGTCGGCCACCTTCCGGGCGTAGGCGCGGCGGAGGGCGGGAAGGTCAGTCATCGTCTTTGGTCGGCTTTTTCAGCGGATCGAATATCTTGCGCACCAGCAGCGCGATATCGACCAGCTCCTTGGGGCTTGGCATGTCGTAAGTGCTGCGGTCGACGATGAGATCGACGCCGTCAGCCATCGGGATGCGCTCCGCCTTGAGCTTCGAGTCGTCCTTCGGCGTCATGCCACGATAGCGCTGTATGGTGGCGCGGACGGCTGCAGACTGTTTGGTCAGCTGGGTTTCATCGCCCGTCATCGCGCGTAGCACGGCGCGCAGCGTGGTGCGGTCGAGCCCGCCCGTGTCGCTGGCGAAGCCATCGAGTATGCCCTGGAAGTTGCTGGCCTTGTCGCGGATGGTCTCGAGGTCGAAGCCCCAGTCCTGCAACAGCTGGCAGTGCTTCAGCTGCCGCAGATGCTTGTCGGTGAAGTGCCCGCCCGGCCCGCGCGCCTCCGGCCGGTCTATCAGGCCCTCCTGCACATAGTAGCGTACGGTGCGCAGCGTGACGCCGCCCAACTGGGCGAGCTGTTCAGCGGTATAGCGGTTGTCGTCGGCCATGTAGTGACAGTAACTGTCACTACTCGGACTGTCAATATAGATCGGCTGCGATCGTCAGAGCCGCCAGCGATAATCGATCAGGCCGCACATCTCCGTCGGCGCGCCCTTGATCGTGCCGGGCCTGTACTCACGCGACTGCAGCCACTCGACTGCGGCTGCATCGAGCTGCTTGTAGCCGCTCGATACGGTGACCTTTGCATCGCGCACGCGGCCGTGTGGGGTGACACAGTAGCTCATCGTTGTCGTGCCGGTTTCCTTGGCCATCAGGGAGGCCAGAGGAAAGCTCGCGGGCTTGGCTTCCTTCAACGCAGGGTGGACGACGCCGAGTCCGGATTTCGAGAAACCCGATCCCCTGAGGTTGAACGCCAATCCCGCCTGGTTGTCTTCGCTGCCCGCGGCAGGCGTGACCGTCTTGAGGTGATCGCGACCTTCGCGCACAACGTTCGAGCCCGGCCCGGGGGAGGGCGAGGCTGCCGGAATGCTGGTGTCCGGAACCATGACCGTTTTCGGCTCGGCTCCGCCTGATCCATCCGACGACATCGAGTCCGTGAAATCGACCGGCTTGGTCGAGCCGTGCCCGAACCCCAGGTGCGATACAGACGTCGCGTAGAGGGCGGCAGTGGTGACGATGCAGGCGATCGTCGCGCCGAAGAGGCGTGGTGATGATGGGTTGGCGGGCGAGAAATACATTGGCGTTTCCCCGGTTCGCCATCCGAACATATCAGACTCGCTGACGGAATAACAGCGGCCGGCCTTCTCAGAAAATCGAATACCCGCCGTCGATCACGAATGAATCGCCCGAGTGGTAGGCTGAGGCGTTGGAGGTGAGGTAGACCGCGACGCCGCCGAAATCCTTGGGCTCGCCCCAGCGGCGCATCGGCACGCGCGGGATGACTTTTTCGGCGAAGGCGGGATTGTCCTGCGCCTTCTGCGTCATGTCGGTGGCAATCCAGCCGGGGAGAACAGAGTTGGCGCGCACGCCGTAGCGGGCGTGTTCCACAGCGATGGATTTCATCATCGAGACCACGGCGCCCTTGGTGGCGGCATAGGCCTCATTGCGGGCCGCGCCCTCGATCGCCGCAAGCGAGGCGACGCCGACGAGGGAGCCGCCGGGATCGCCCTTGTTGGCGCGCGCGACCATGTGCTTGGCCGCTTCGCGCAGGGTGAAGAAGACGCCGTCGAGGTTCACCGAGAGGACTTTGCGGTATGTCTCCGTCGGGAATTCGGCGAACGATGTGGCCCCTCCGCCGATGCCGGCGTTGGCGAACACGCTGTCGATGCGGCCGAAGTGTTTTGCGACATCCACCATGGCGGAGGCGACCTGAGTTTCGTCCGCAACGTTCACCGTCCAGGCCTTGGCCTTGCCGCCCAGCTTTTTCACCGCCTCGGCGTTGTTCTTTTCGTTTGAGCCCCAGATGGCGATCGAGGCGCCCGCCTGGCTCATCGCCTCGGCGAAGCCGTAGCCGATACCGCGGTTTCCGCCGGTTACCAGCGCCACCTTGCCGGTGAGGTCGAAGGGGGAATAGGGCATGGGCGTCTCCAAGACTGCAGTTCCACTGTGTTGGATCGGCGAGCAAAACCCGTCAACTGGCGATGGGCGTTTTGCGGCGTTGCCCCGCGTGCTAATTAAGAACCATGACGCACAAGAGCCTCATCGCCATTCTCGCTGTCGCCTTTCTGGCGGCCCCCGCCGGGGCGCAAGTGGCCAAGGGCGCGGGGGAGCGCCTCAAGGACCCGGCTGAGGTGAAAAAGGCGCTGCTCGGCTCGGACCTGCACGGGTTTTCTCCGTCGGAGAACATGTCCTGGCGCGAATGCATCCAGCCGGATGGCGAGACCCTCTATGAAACGCCCAAGGAAGTCGTGAAGGGTAGGGTGTTCGTCAACCCGGAGGGCCTGGCCTGTTTTGCCTATGAGGACACCGGCTACAGCGTCGCCTCCTGTTACTGGACGTATCGGCAGGGCAAGGGGCTGCGCTGGGAATCGGACACCAAGACAATCACCGGCGAGCCGCAGAGTGTTTTCGTAACCACGAAGGTGATAACGGGAATCAAGAGCTGCAAACCCGAGAGCCTGATTTCCTGACCATGGCGGACGACCACGCTTCTTCAAACATCGCGGACCTGATCGGCAAGCTTGGCGCGGCGCTGGGCCCGAAGGGCGTGTCGACCGATCCTCACGAGATCGAGCCGCATGTGCGTGACTGGCGTGGCCGGTGGAAGGGATCGACGCCTGTGCTGGTGAAGCCGGGCTCGACCGAAGAAGTCTCGAGGGCGATGATGCTGTGCGCTGAGCATGGCGTGGCGGTCACGCCCCAGGGCGGCAATTCCGGCATGGTCAATGGCGGCGTGCCGTATGGCGAGGTGCTGATCTCTCTCAGGCGCATGAACCGCGTGCGCGAAGTCGATGTGCTCAACGACGCCATGACGCTGGAGGCCGGCGTCATCCTCACGCGCGCGCAGGATGTGGCGGAGGAGAATGGCCGGCTGTTTCCGCTGTCGCTTGGCGCCGAGGGCGTAGCGACGATCGGCGGGCTCATCTCCACCAATGCGGGCGGCGTCGCCGTGCTTCGCTATGGCATGATGCGGGATCTGGTGCTGGGCATCGAAGCGGTGCTGCCGGATGGGCGCATCTGGAACGGGTTGCGCGGATTGCGGAAAGACAACACGGGTTACGACCTCAAGCAGCTTTTCATCGGCGCCGAGGGCACGCTGGGCCTTGTCACGGCAGCGACGCTGAAGCTGTTCCCGAAGCCCGCCGTGAAGGAGACGGCATGGGTTGCGCTGTCATCGGCCAAACAGGCGGTTGAATTGCTAGCGCGCGCCAAGGCTGCTTCTGGCGGCGCGGTGACCGGTTTCGAGATCGTTTCCCAATTCTGCATGGCCCTGGTGCTGAAGCACATTCCGGATGTGCGTGGTCCGCTCTCATCGCCGGCGCCGTGGCGCGTGCTGATCGAGCTGTCGCTGCCGCGGGCGGATGGGGCGCGGGAGATCATGGAAGCGATCCTCGCCGATGCGTTGGAGACCGGCCTGATCGAGGATGCCGCGATCGCCGAGAGCGAAGCGCAGAAAGCGATGATGTGGAAGATCCGCGAGAATATCTCGGTGGCGGAGAAAGCGCACGGCAAGGCGCTGAAGCATGATGTGGCCGTGCCGGTCTCGCGCGTGGCGGATTTCATGGTCGAGGGCGACGCGCTGGCGCGCCGGCTTCATCCCGGAGTGGATGTGATCGCGTTCGGCCATGTCGGCGATGGCAATATCCATTTCAACATCACGCCGCCGCCGGGCGCCGATCAGGATCAGTTCGTGGAAAAGGACGGCCTCCACATCACCAAGGCGATCAACGATCTGGTGTGCAGTCTCAATGGTTCGATCTCGGCCGAGCATGGCATCGGCAAGCTCAAGCGCGATGAGCTCGCCTGGCGCAAATCCGCGGTCGAGATGGACATGATGCGCGCGGTGAAGAAGGCGCTGGATCCGGACAACCGGATGAACCCTGGGCGGGTGGTTTAGGCGGCGAGCCCTACGCAGCCAGAGTAGTGATTACCGCGCCGTTGCGGGTGGCGACCATCGTGTGCTCGTACTGGACCGTGGGTGCGGGTTTGTCGGCGTAGAGCGTCCAGCCGTCATCGCCATCAACAGCCCACTCTGCGCCCATCGACAGGAAAGGTTCGAGGGTGAACACCAGGCCTTCGTTGATGCGGCGGCGCTCGGACGGATCGCGCCAGGTGGGGATTTCCTTTGGCTCTTCGTGCAGGCCGCCGCCCACGCCATGGCTCGCGAGATTGCGGATGAGGGAATAGCGATTGGCGCGGGCGAAGGCTTCGATCGCCTCGCCGGGCGCAGCCAGACGCGCGCCGGATTTCACCTGGCGGATGCCGGTCCACAGGGCGCGCTTGCCGTCCCGGCACAGACGCTCCAACCGCTTGTCCTGACCTTGCAGCACGAAGCTCGCGCCGGTGTCGGCGAAGTAGCCGTTCTTTTCCGCCGAGACGTCGAGATTGATCAGCTGCCCTGCCGCCAGCTTTTGCTCACCGGGAATGCCGTGGGCGATGGCGGGGAAGACGCTGATGCAGGCGACGCCCGGAAAGCCGTAGGTGAGTTTGGGCGCGGGCTGTGCGCCTTCGAGTTCCAGCAGGTCTGCGCCGACCTGGTCCAGCTCCGCCGTCGTCATGCCGGGCTCAGCGGCGGCGCGCATGGCTTCCAGCGCACGCGCGACGATGCGGCCGATGTGTTTGAGGCCGTCGAGCTGGTCTTCGCGGTCGATGGTCAAGCTAGTTGCTGCTCGCTGGCGGCTGTTTGCCCTTGGGCGCGCCGAGGGCGTAGTAGGCCTCGGCGGGGCTCATGGCTGGGCCGGCGGATACCGGTGATGTTGCCGGGGCAGGTTCCGCCGAGCCGTTGGAGGCGGTGGGGAAGGCCGCTGGCTTCATGATGTTGGCGCCGTTGCTGGCGCGGTCGACCGTGCGTTCCGACAAGCCGAGTTCCGCCGCCGTGAAGGCGACGAGGCCGCCCGACTTGCACAGCATGTCGACGATGTTCTGCCTGGTCTGCATTTCCATCATGCGCAGCAGGACTTCCACCGTGTGCGGATTGGCCTTCTCGAGCATGTCGACCATGTCGTCGAGGTGCTCATGGTCATAGCCCATCGGGCCGCCCTGGCCGCCTTCCTTGTTGATGGACTTGTTGGGCTGCTCGAAGGAGAACATCGCCTCGTAGATCTTGATGCCCAGCGGCATCGCCACGGTCTGCTGGCCCTCGACGGCCGTCTCCATGTCGATCAGCTGCTGCAGCACGCCTTGCTCGATTTCGCGCTGGCGGGCGAAGACGTCCTGGTCTTCCATCGCGCCGATGGCGTTGTCGAACAGGTTCTCGATGCGCGCGCCGAGCGTGGCGCCGAA
>DASYKO010000159.1:0-2595 GCA_035995285.1 Hyphomonadaceae bacterium
GGCGGGCCTGCCGATCCTGTTCCATGTGGGAGACGAGAAGAAGCTCGACCCGCAATACTTCGAGAACGGCCTGCCGAAGGTGAAGGACTTCCACGGCGGGGAAGAGAATTTTACGTCTCTCTCCTATATGCCCATTCCCCATTCGGTCGAACTCACGCTCGCCGCCCTCATCATCGACGGCGTGATGGACCGCTTCCCCAAACTCAAATTCGGCGTCATCGAACTCGGCGCCTCCTGGCTGCCCGGCTGGATGCGCAATCTCGACGGTGCGGCCAGCGCCTTCGCGCGGAATGAGGAACGCCTGCAGAAGCTCTCGATGAAGCCCTCGGAGTTCGTGAAACGGCAGGTGAGGGTGACGCCATACCCGCACGAGGATGTCGGCTGGATCATCGCCAACTCGGACGAGCAGATTCCGCTATTCTCCTCCGACTACCCGCACATCGAAGGCGGAAGGAACCCGCTCAAGCGCTTCAATGACTCGCTCGCCAACTCAAGCGAGCAGGCCAGGAATCGATTCTACTGCGAGAACTTCATCGACCTCATGGGCGAGGGTCTCGCAGCGGATCTGCGCTATCCCAAGCATCTCGCGGCGGCCTGAGGCACAGGCCAAGGGGAAAATGGCGGATCGAGCGGTCGCAATGAGTCCGGCTTTTCACAAAAGTAGCGGCGGACATGCCATGGCTGACGCGTGGAGCGATGAGGAGGGCTTCCACGTCACAATCGAATTCTGGTCGGACGCTGGTCACAAGCTGACGTCAGGGCCGTGGACTGTTGCCACACGGCAAGGCGCACGCGACCTTGTTGACCACGAAACAGCCAAGCTTGGATTTGCTCCCGGAGAGTGTCCCTTGGACGTGGAGCGCATGCGTGCCGGCGGGACCTGAAGGCCAGGCAACCCAGCGGATCGCGGCCATCGATGTGCTGCGCGGCCTCGTCATCGTGCTGATGGCGCTCGATCACATCCGCGACTACATGCACATCTCGGGCTACGGGATGAATCCGCTCGATCCCACCCAGACCACGCCTCTCCTCTACGCCACGCGCTGGGTCACCAATCTCTGCGCGCCGACCTTCGTCTTCCTCTCCGGCGTCTCTGCCCGCCTGCAGATCAAGCGCGGCATGGGCCAGCGGGCCGTCTCCTGGCGCCTCCTGACGCGAGGCGTGTGGCTCATTGTGCTCGAGCTGACGGTCATCAGCTTCGCCTGGGCCTGGTCGCTCCCCTACATGATCTTCCTGCAGGTGATCTGGGCCATCGGCGTCTCGATGGTGCTGCTCGCCGGCCTCATCTTCCTGCCGCGCGCCGTTGTGCTGATCGTCGGCGCCGCCATCATCATCGGCCACAACGCGCTTGCCGGTGTCGATCCGAAGATGTTCGGCGCCTTCGCGTTCATCTGGCAGCTCAGCTTCCAGTTCGTGATCCAGCCGCCGTGGCTGTTCGAGAGCTACGCGATCATCCCGTGGTTCGGGATCATGGCGCTCGGCTATGGCCTCGGCTCGACGTTCGTCGCGCCGGACCGCGATCGCCAGTTGATGCTCATCGGCGCCGCGATGATCGCGCTCTTCCTCGTCCTGCGCAGCTTCAACCTCTATGGCAATCCGATCCCCTGGACGCCGCGCGCCGATTGGGGTGGAAGCATCATGTCCTTCCTCGATGTCGCGAAGTATCCGCCGTCCCTGCACTTCGTGCTGGCGACACTGGGCCCGGTGCTGCTGGCTTTCCCGTTGCTCGCCCGCCTGCCGGGGCCGATCGCAGGATTTTTCCGCACCTTCGGCGCTGTGCCGCTCATGGCCTATGTGGCGCACGTCTATGTCGTTCACGCCGTCGCCTATGCCGGCCGCCTGATTGCAGGGCAGAGCACTGCCGGCATGCACAACACGCTCCACAATTTCGTGTTCGATCCGAAGGCGATGGGCGGAGATGGCCTGCCGCTCTGGTCGGTCTATGTCGGCTGGGTCATCGTGCTCGCGGCGATCTATCCGCTCTGCCGCTGGTGGGCGCAGGTGAAGCGGACCAGACGGGACTGGTGGCTCTCCTACATGTAAGCGACATGCCCAATATGTAAGCGAGATGTAAGCCTTGCCGCAGCCCATGACGCTCGCCAAATCTCCCTCTGCCCCTATAAGTCCCCCTCCGGGGGTGGGGCGTAGAGGGCCTAGATGTTCGAGTGGGACTACGAGTTGCGCCGAAGGAATCTCGCCGATCACGGCGTCGATTTCGTGCGCGCGGCCCGCATGTTCGACAACCCGGTCCTCGAGCGGGAAGACAACCGCAAGATGTATGGCGAGAAGCGGATGATCTCGCTCGGCCATGACGGCGGTTTCTTCATGGTGGTGACATGGACGCCGCGCGGAACCCGCCGGCGTATCCTTACAGCGTGGAGAGCGGATCGTGACGACGAAGCAATTTACGGTGCAACGGTCCCGCAGTCAGTTAGACAAAATGGAAGACTACAGCCTCGAAAGCCCGCCCTCCCGCGAGAGCCTGGGCGTGGGATTCTGGCGCGCGGCCGTGCCGCTCTATCCCTCCCGAAACCGGAAGCTGGTGCGACTAAGGCTTGATCCGGAAATCGCCGACTGGTTCGGCACCCAGAAGGA
>DASYKO010000160.1:0-24563 GCA_035995285.1 Hyphomonadaceae bacterium
TCGTCTCGCCTGATACGACCAGCCCATGCTCGTCGCCCATGAAGTGGTAAGGCGCTCCCACCGGCGCGCCGGTAAGCACAGTCGGCGGCCCGCCATCGGTCGCCATCGCCTTGAAGCCCGCATCGATCGTCGCCAGCCCCGCGGTGTTGGCGCTGACCACGCGCGCATCGATCTGCAGCGATGTCTCGTAAGGCGGCGTGCCCGCGTCGGCGCCGGTGAGATCGCACTCGTTGTACTGCCGGTCCATGAAGACGTAGGAGCCGACCTGAAGCTCGTTGAACACGCCAAGCTCCGCATCGATGCGATGCGTGCCCGTGCCACCCCCGGTAACCACGCCCGGCGCCATGCCGATGCCGGCCAGCGCCTCGATCACCGTGCGCAGGTATGCCGTGCGATCCTCGACGGCTTCCCGGCGCTTGGCAAAGTCCTCGATATGCTGCTCCCGCCCGCAATAATATTGCACGCCCAGATAGTGCAGCGACTTCGCCGCCTTGATCGCGTTGCCAACATCGGCCGCAGCCTCAGGCGAGGGAACACCTGTGCGGCGGATGCCCGGATCAATGTCGATCAGCACCTGCAACACCTTGCCCGCCGCGGATGCCGCAGCATTCAACGCCGCGACATTCGCCGGATTGTCCAACGCCACGCGCAGGTCCGGAATGCGCGCATTTAGCTTCATCAGCCGCTCAATCGCCGGCGCCGAAACGACGGGCGATGTCACAAGGATCGCGCCGATCCCGCCATCGGCCATGGCCTCGGCCTCGCCCAGCTTGGCGCAGCAAACGCCCACGGAGCCGGCCGCCACCTGCTTCTTCGCAATGTCAGCGCTCTTGTGCGTCTTGGCGTGCGGGCGCAGCGCGATGCCGCGATCTTTGGCGAACGCAGCCATCTTCGCGATGTTGCGCTCCAGCGCATCGAGCTCGATCACCAGCACCGGCGTATTGAACGCCTTGCGCCCGCCCTGCTGGCCAATGAGGTGCGCGTGCAGCTCGCGGTCGTTCATGGCTTGCGGGCCTCCCAAATCACTTCGCTTGAATGCCAAACAGTTGGGTGAGATGCGCGTTGGCGAACTTGGCGCCGGGATCGATCCTGTCGCGCACCGCACAGAACTTCGCCGCATCGGGATACAGTGTGTGCACATCAGATGTCGTGAGCGTGTGCCGCTTGGCCCAGTGCGGGCGGCCATCGTGCGCGCGGAAGATCTTCTCGCCCTCCGCAAAGATTTCGCGCCACGCCATCCGATGATACTGGTGCATCGAGATCGACGCGCCGAGCCGGCCCTGGAACGGGCTCAGCCAGATGTCGTCCGCCGCCACAAGCCGGAACTCGAACGGGAAGGCCACCGGCAGGTTCTTCTTCCTGATCCAGCCGATCACTTCGCGCAGGGCAGGCCAGCCATTGGCGCGCGGCAGCTCGTATTCCATCTCCTCGAACTTCACCGTGCGCTCGGACGGAAAGATGCGATAGGCCGGGCCGACGCGGCGCCGCTTCATCTCCTTGGGCAGCAGACGGCGCTGCAGGTAGCCGGTCAGGAATGGGAAGGTCTTGCAAAGATCGCACACACGCCGGAACGCGGTGTCGTCCATGTCCTTCTGTTCCTTCATCGGCCCTTCGGAGGGCTTGGGATGCAGGATCTTCAGCATGGCGAGATCGGCATAGGGGAACACGAAGAACTCGATATGCCGGTTCGCCGCCGCCCATTCATCCCAGCGCTCGGCGATCTCAGCCAGCGGATAGACTTCAAGCCGCTCTTCGAGATGATAGGCCGGCAGAACATCGAACTCGATCTTGGTCGCCACGCCCATCAGCCCCAGCGACAGCCGCGCCGCCTGGAACAGCTCTGCATTCTCGGCCGCGCTGCATTTCATGATGGAGCCGTCGGCCATCATCAGCTCGAACGCCCGCGCCGCAGTCGAGAGCGAGCCGAGCGTCGCTCCCGTGCCATGCGTGCCCGTGCCGATCGCGCCGGCCAGCGCCTGCGGGTTCACATCGCCCTGGTTGATCAGCGATGCGCCCTTGTCCCAAAGGATCTGCGTCAGCTTCGCCAGCGACCATCCCGCCGGCGCGGTCGCCCGCGTCGCATCGGCGTTGACAGCAACCTCACCCTCCATCTCGCCGAGGTTGAGCAGCGTGCCATCCGTCTCGCACAGGGGCATGAAGGAGTGGCCTGCGCCGACCACGCGCACCTTGTTCGCCGCTCGTACCAGCTGAGCCAGCTCCGCCTCATTGCGTGGGCGTTCGATCCGCGCCGGAGTGGATGAGACGCTACCCGACCAGTTGGACCAAGCCGTCATCATGCACCTTCAAGACGCGCGCTGGCGAGCAGCACGGCAGCCTCGCGGAAAAGCTCTTCGCGCGGGATGCGGTCTTCCTCGTTCAGCATTTCATCGATCGCATAGCCGTATTCCACCGTCATGCGCAGCCGCCGCCACAGCGCCTTGCGGTTCACCTTCGGCAGCAGAGGCGCATAGACTTCCAGCATCGCATCCGTCACCTCGCGGTGGGATTCAACGCGAACATGCGCCAGCTGCGGCACCGCCCGCATCGCGCGCTCGATCCACACCCCGCCGGGTTCGCGGCTGGTGATGTCCGCCGTCGCGCGCAGCAACTCCTCGACATTGGCGCCAAGTGCATCGAGCCCTCCGGGAGCATGCTTTTCCAGCCAGGCGAACAGCACCGCATTCTGCCGGTCCATAAAGCGGCGACCGAGCGCTTCGAGAATAGCGTATTTGTCCTTGAAATAGCGGTAGAGCGCGGCTGGCGAGACGCCCGCCCGCGCGGCGATCATGTTGGTCGAGATCCGCTCGATGCCGACTTCGCCGAGCAGTTCGCCGGCAATGTCCAGCAGCCGGTCGCGCGTCTGCACGGCGCGCTCCTGCTTGGGAGCCGCGCGGAGCGCCGGTGATCGCGGCTTCCGCTTTGCGCGCTTCACGGTCGGCATGGTCATTCCTTCGCAACGGCCACAGCCTTGGGCCGAATCTGATGCAGCCCGAAGGCCAGCAGGACAGATACCACAAGGCAAGCTCCCCCGAATGCCAGCGCGCCGCGGGCGTCGGTGTCCGTAACCAGCATGGAGGCAAAGAACGGTCCGAAGCTCGCACCCAGCACCTGCGCCCCGCCGATCAGCACGGCCGCCCGCCGCGTCGGATCCGCCTCGATCACCATCGGCACCAGGAAGGGCAGCACGAACAGCCACAGGAAGCCGAACGCACCCGAAAGCACCAGGAACATCTCAGGCCCTGGCAGCGTCGCCATGCCCGCGGTCACCGCCGCAGCCAGCGCCGCGGCGACGAGCGTCGTCCATAGCCAGTTTATCCTGCCGGCCAACAGCGTTGCGGCTGCGCCGCCCGCCACCTGGCAGGCCAGAGACACCGAAACCGCGAGGCCGGTGATGCTGGGATCATGCCCCGACTGTTTCGACAGAGGCTCAGCATAGACCCATACGCCGATGGTGAAGGCCGAATAGAGGAAGGCCGAGACCAGCGCGATCCAGCCGCGCGTTCCGGGAAGCGAACTGTTACCCTCCGTCTTGGGCAGCAGTGCGAAGCTCGATGGAATGGCGAGCGCGACTATTGCGGTGAGCACACAGAACGCCGCCAGCGCGAACCATCCGCCATCCGATCCATAGGCCGGCACAACGGTGAGAGACATGATCGTCGCCAGCACGAACTGGCCCAGCGTCTGTACGGTGAGATAGACGCCAGACCATCGCTCCGGCGTCGGCGAGCGCGCGATCAGCGCGACCGTCACCCAGATGAGAATCCCGCTCGGGATTCCGGCGAGGCCACGTAATAATGTAATAGTATCGCCCTGCACGTAGGGCGTCGCCAGATCAGCCACCGCAAGCAGCAGCGAGGCCACGATCGCGATCAGCTTGAGGCTCTGCGGCTTCAGCACCGCACCGGCGATGAACGCCGCCAGCCCCATCATCAGCAATTCCGCCGTCGCCGCCTGTCCAAGCTGCACCGGCGAGATCCGGTTCTCGTGTTCCAGCGTGCCCAGCAGCAGGGGCTGCAACCCCGCGATCATGATGCCGGTCACGCCGACGAACATCACCGCAGAGAACTGCAGGGCAGTCGGCCGCGTCCCGATCCACTCGCCAGGCTTTGTTTCGCTGGTTTGGGCCTTGCTAGTTTGTGCTTCGCTCATGGCGGATCAGTAGTGATAGCGCAGGAAAGCGCCGAATGTCGGCCTCGGTCCCATGCTGAACAAATCGAAACCCAGGCCCTCGATCGGGATAATGTCGCCGATATTCGTCTCATTGAACACGTTGCGGCCGAACACGCCAAACTCCCAGTTCTCAGAAGACGGCGACCACCCGAAGCGCAGGTTCACGAAGGTGCGATCTCCATCCGACAGCCGCTCCACATTGCGCGTGTCGTAATAGACCTTGGTGCGATAGGTGACTTCCGCCTGCGCCGACGCATTGCCGCTGAAGAGCGGGAATTCGTAGAGCGCTGTGCCGTTGAGGCTGACCTCCGGCGCGTTGGGCAGGGTGTTGCCCGAATAATCATCGCCCGCAGAGTTGAAGTCCTTGTAGCTCGCATCGAGGAAGGATGCGCCCAGGGACAAGTCGAGACCGTCGATGGGCGAAGACGCCAGCTCCACCTCGAGCCCGCTCACCTCGGCGTTCGAGGCATTGGTGAAGTTCTGCACCGTGAGCTGGGTCACTGGGTCCACGATCAGGGTATACACCTGCAGGTCTTTGTAGTCGTAGTAAAACGCCGCCACATTGGCCGTCAGCATCTTGCCGAACAGCTGCGATTTCAGGCCGACCTCGTAGGCGTCGACAAGCTCGTCATCATAGGGCGCAACCGCAGCCGGATCCGTCGTCTGCCCGCCGAAGAAGCCGCCGCTCTTGTAACCGCGGTTATAGCTCGCATAGGCGTTAACGTCGGTGTTGACCTCGTACTGCAGGCCGATCTTGCCGGAGACGCTGTCGAATTTCTTGCTGTCGTCGACGGTGAAGATGTCGGAGGTCGGATCACCTACATTGCTGGCGTAGGTGCTGGCGTATTGGAAGTCTTTCTCGTCGGCTGAATAGCGCAGGCCGATCGTGCCGGTCAGCCGATCGGTGAACTTGTAATCCGCCTGGCCGAAGACGGCGTAGCTGTCGGTTTCCTGAGTGTAGGGCCAGCCGAAAACGCCGATGCCCTGCGGTTGGTCTATCGCCGGATTGCCTGTGTTGGCGACGCGGAACACGTCGTAATGGGAATTCGTGTCGAGCTTGTCGTGCGCGAGATAAAGACCCACGACCCAATTGAGGTTGGTGTCGCCGTCGGATTGCAGGCGCAGTTCCTGGCTGGCGGCCCACTGGTTCGCGAGATAGCGGGCATTGAGGATGTCGGTGGGGCCTGCGTCGGTATCTTCGATGTCATCGCGGTTGGCATGGTCAAAGCCCGTCACCGAGATCAGCGACATGCCGCCCAGATCCCAGGTCAGGGTTGAAGAGGCGCCGTAGGTCTCGACCTGGTCCTTGCCTTCGAGATGGTAGTCGCCCTGGTAGAGATTGGTGCTGGTGTTGGCGTAGCCGCCGGCGTCGGTGCAGTCGCCGGACGTATAGAAGGCCGGAGCGCAGAGCACGCCATCCGGCCCCGTGGCGGCAGCCGTCTGCGGAAACAGCGAACGGTTGTAGGCCCAGATCGATCCGTCGTTGGAGCGGCCATAGCGCAGCTGGAACAGCGCATTGAACGAGTCCGACGGCGTCCATGCGACCTGGAAGCGGGTGCTCAGGCGATCCGTATCGTTGCCGCGGTTTCCGGTGAGGCGGTTCAGCGTGTAGCCGTCATTGTTGCTGTATGTGCCCGAGAGGCGGTAGGCGATCGTCTCGTCCGGCAGCGGGCCGCCCACGCCGGCCTCCAGCGTGACGCCGTTGAACGAGGCGCGTTCGGCGTAAGCATCCGCCTCGAACTCCTTGCCCGGCTTGCGGCTGATGACGTTGATCGCCCCGCCCGTGGTGTTGCGGCCATAGAGCGTGCCCTGCGGTCCGCGCAGCACTTCCACGCGCTCCAGATCGAAGAACTGGCCCATCTGGGCGAGGGGAGAGCCGATATAGACGCCGTCCGCGTAGATCGCGACGGCGCTCGCCGTGTTCGGGTTGAAGTCGTTGAGGCCGATGCCGCGGATGAAGATCTTCGGGTTGGCGGCGTTGTCGTCCGTCTTCACCTGCAGGCCGGGAGCAAGTGAGTTGAGATCCAGCACATCGCTGACGCCCCGGCTCTGTAGCGCCTCGCCAGTGATCGCTGTCACCGCGACGGGCACGTCCTGGATGTCCTGCGATCGCTTCTGCGCCGTGACGATGATCACGTCTGAAGCCTGATCGGCTTGCTGGGCGAGGGCTGGCAAGGGCGCCGCCGCCAGCATCGTACACGCAAGCAGACACACCTTGATCGCACGCATACCCACCTCCACGCCTCGCTTTTTACAAAGCTAGTCATCGCTAGCTTTCCTTGGCAAGAGGGTTGGCATTAATTCTGGGGCCGCGCGCCACGCCCGACGTAACGGCAGGCGGTGAAGCGCAGCGTTAGTGCGAACTCGCGTGGAGAGCGAAGCCGAAGACGTCGCGCTAGCGAGGCAGCAGCGACATCACCTTGCTCAGCCGGTTCCGGCTCACGGGAACGCTCGCGCCGCCTGACAGGTCCAGCACGCGCCGCCGTCCAGGGAGCGTCCGTATCGCCCGCAGGTGAGCGGTGTTCGCAATGTGCGAGCGGTGCACCCGCACGAAACCGGAGGGAAGGCGAAGCTCGAGATCCCGCAGGCTCGTGTCGTGCAGAAAGCGGCGGCCGTCAGCGAGGGCAACTTCCACATAGTCATCCGCGCCGGAGAGCGAGACAATGTCCGCGAAGGCCGCAAGCTCGATACGGCCCGCGGCACGCACGGCGAGCATCGCCCGGCCGGACGTCGAGGCCGCTGAGTCATCAGCCACGCGCTTGAGGGCGATCGCCAGGCGCTCCGGCGAGACCGGCTTGGTGACGAAATCGATGACAGCGCGATCGAACGCATCGATGGCGCGGCTGGAATTGGCGGAGACGACAATGGTGCGCGGGCACGGCGCAGCATCAAGGATCGAGAACCCGTCGGCGCCGTTGAGATTGAGATCGAGCAGCAGAAGATCAATGCGTGAGGCGGCGAGGGCCGCGCGTGCGGCGTCAACCGTCGCAGCAACGGAAATGCCCGTCAGCTTCTCGCCAAGCTGCTCACGCAGCAGCCGCTCGAGCCGGCGCGCAGCCGGGGCTTCGTCTTCTGCAATCAGCACGTTCATGTGGCCGCCGCGGCGCGCGGAATGGTGAGCACGGTGCGCCAGCCATTCGCAGACGCGCCGCTTTCGACATGCGCCCCGGCGCCGAACGCGGCCTCCAGCCGGCGGCGGACATAGGCAAGGCCTTCGCCGCCCGATCCCGCTTTCGCCGTCTCGTGCGCGCCCGCGGTCGAAGGCGTCAGCAGCACAAGGCGCTCGCCATGCTTGTCTCGCTCGGACGTCAGCACGAATTCTCCGCCGTCCTCGAACCGGTCATGCGTGAAAGCATTCTCGACCAGAGTATGCAGCACACCGGGCGGCACTTCGGCGCTCTCGTCGATGTTCCGCGTCGCCAGAGAGAAGGGGCGGTCGACCCGGTAGGACATGACTTCGAGATGGCGGCGGCAAAGTGCGATCTCCTCGCTGAGCGGGATCAGCGGCCGGTCACTGATCTGCGAGAGAAGGCGGAACTCCTCCGCCAGGGCCTCGATCATCTTCACGCCCGTCTTGGGATCGGACTCGACCCATTCGGTCAGCGCATTGAGCGTGTTCATCAGGAAGTGCGGCGCGATCCGGCGGCGCAGCAGTTCGAGCTCCAGCTGGGCTGCACGGCGGCTGGCCTGTTCCTCGGCCTCCCGCGTGCGCCGGAGAACGCGGGCCTGGTCGACGATCAGCACGAGCATCAGCAGCGTGATCGCCGCATAGAAGGTGCGCTCCAGGAACATCGCATTCTCGACCACCTCAAGAACCACAAAGGCTGCGGTGGCGAGCGTGGCAATGAGTGCGCCGGGCCGGCGGGCGGCGAGGCCTTGCCCTGCGGCAGCCAGCCAGACGAGCGAGGGGCCGAAGATGAAGCCCAGCGTCATGCCGTCGAACCCGGGCATCAGTGGCCAGAGGGCAAGCGCGATAACGGCTGCGATGACGACGTGGAGTCGCCACCGCCTGTGCGCAAAGCGATGGGCGAGATAGGCGGTGAGGGCGAGGGCGAAGCCCAGGGCCAGCACGCCAATGGCAGACAGCCGCCAGATCTGCAGGGGATAAAGGAAGGCGATGAACCCGCGCAGGCTTTCCAGCCACAACTGGCCGACTGCGAAGGTGGAAGCAAGTGCGATGAAAAGTGGCCCAAGCGCGCGGCGGTTCAGCGCAAATGTCACTCCGAAGAACAACGCGGCTGCGATCAGCGCGCCAGTCACGGCAAGGCGCGTGCCGTATTCGGCAAGGAGCCCCCGGTCATCGCCCATGCGCCCGGCGTAGATGTAGTGCAGCGGAGCGGCGACGTGCACGGCCAGGTGATGCGTTGACAGGCGCACCGCAATCTCGTTGTCGCCGGTGCGGATGAGGTCCGGTGGAACCCATGTGATGGCATCCAGCACGCCCGGGATTTCCTCCGCGCGCGTCGCGCCGACATGGCCGACCTCGCCAACGCGCGCACCATTCCACCATATCTCTCGCGAGGCGAGGGCCCCGGTGTAAAGGCCCAGCGGCGCGGCGCCGAGGTAGCCGGGCTGGATCACGAAGCGGCCCGTGACCCACACAATGCGATCCTGCGTGTCGACATGGTTGAAATAGCTGAACGGCTTGCACGAGGCGTGGTCGATATCGGAAGGATCATTGCTCACGCCCAGGCTCGCGCAGGCGAGCGGACTGACGAGCCCGCTGATCGGCCGGTCCGGCTGCACATCCGGCGGCATCTGCGCAAGCGCGAACGGCGCGGCAAACAATGCAAGAAACAAGAGTGCGGCGCGTAGGATCATGAACGGCAGTCTACCCGGTTTTTGGGAAGCTGGCGGCGCCGTTCACCGATGAATTGTGCCCGTTGGCCGACAGGATGGGCCGGATAGGCCGGTATCCGGCGAATTTGCAAACGAGGCGCGACGTCTGATGACGCTGCGCCACTCGCCGGATGGCGGGCGCCGTTCACCGATTGATGCGTGATCCGCATGTCGGCGCATGCCATCGCAGCATGGGGTCATGATGCGGAGGATGCGTTATGCGGCTTATGCTGATGGCGGGAGTAGTGCTGGCGCTCGGGGCCTGCGTGGGCAAGCCCGCAGAGATTGCGCAGACCGTTGCAACCGCTCAGGTCCTGGCCCCGGCGCTCACGCTTGAGCCCTACGTGTTCACGGCGCAGAACGGGACCAAGGTCGATGCCGAGAAGGGCACGTTCGAGGTTCCGGAAAACCGCAAGGATCCGAAATCGCGCAGGATCAAGATCAGCTTAGTGCGCTTCAAGTCGACCTCGGCCACGCCCGGCGATCCGATCGTCTACCTCGCCGGCGGCCCCGGCGCTCCCGGCACGCTGTCGCTCACAGGCGGGCGGTTCCCGCTGACCATGGCGCTGCGCGAAGTCGCCGATGTGATCGCCTACGACCAGCGCGGCACAGGCAGTTCAGGCGGGCTCTCGAATGCGCTCCCGGCCTGCCGGGCCGATCCGGCCTTCGACATGACCAAGCCGATCACACGCGCGGCCATCACGGACTTCGTGCGCGCGCGCCTGTCGAAATGCTTCGAGTGGTGGGAGCAACAAGGCATCGACATCGACGGCTACACCACGCTGGAAAACGCCCAGGACATCGAGGATCTGCGCCACGCCCTCGGCGCCAAAAAGCTCAACCTGTGGGGCATCAGCTACGGCTCCCATCTCGGCCTTGCCTTCATGAAATATCACGGGCCTTCGGTGAACAAGGCGGTGCTGTCGGGCATCGAAGGCCTTGACCAGACGATCAAGCGTCCGGCAATGACGGACAAGATGTTCGCCCATGTGCAGGAGCTGATCGACGCCGATCCGAAGGCACGGGCCGCCTATCCCGACGTGGCCGTCATGATCCGCCGCGTGACGGCGAAGCTGAACGCTGCGCCTGCAACCGTGACATTCACGCCCCAGGGCGCCAGCGCTCCGGTGACGCTCACCTTCGATGGCTATGCGCTTCAGATGCTCACGGCAGGCTCGATCGCCGATCCGCCGGCGATCGCCACCATTCCGATGGCGTGGCTGGCGTCGGACAAAGGCAATTACGAACCGGCTGCGCGCCGCGTCTATGCGATGGCGCAGAGCCTGAGCGCCTTCCGCGGCATGCCGGAAGCAATGGACCTCGCCTCGGGCGCCACCAAGGCTCGTCTGGCGTTGGTGACGAAGGAGGCGGAAACCTCGCTCCTCTCCGACACGCTCAATTTCCCGATGCCGCACGTGATGGGCATCCGCCCGCAGATCGACGCGGGCGACGCCTTCCGCGCGCCGTTCAAATCCGACATCCCGGCGCTCTTTATCTCGGCGACGCTCGATGGCCGCACCTATCCCGATGAGGGCAATGAGGAGATCAAGGGTTTCTCCAACAAGCGGCGGCTGATCGTAGAGAATGGCGGCCACAACATCTACGAAGCCGACCAGCGCGTCGCCGACGCCGTCCTCGCCTTCTTCAAGGGCGAGCCGACACCTGAGCGCATCGTGATGGCCCCGCCGAAATTCGCCGTGCCCTGAGAAGGCTCTGTCCAGCGCCCCTCAAACCTCTACGGTTGCAGGGCCCGTCGCCGGAATCCAGTAGCGCATCTGGCCGTTACCGCCGTCGCGTTCCAGCCAAATAACGCGAAGCGCAACCATGTGCGCCGTCGTGGATGCCGCCGGCCGCTCATCGGCTTCGAACGCGCCGCCGTCGAAGATGTACCACATCGGCCCACGCCCATCGCCCTGATCGAAGCGTGCGCGTTGAAGCTTTTGGCGTCGCGGATGCGTGCGGAGAAACGCCATATAGTCTCGCCGGGAGACGACCTGCCATTTGCCATCGTCGGTAACGGTCATGGCGCGAACGAAGCTTTGCAAATGAATGAGTCTTGCGACATCAAACCGGCCCGATGAACGTGTCGCTCCCAACCCACACGCGAGTACTGATGGGCGGAACGTAGGCCATGGCCCTTAATAGGTGGGTAACGCCCTCCGCGACGAAGTGCGCAGCTCCCTGCGGTATGTTCGCTCACCTGGCGTCGACGGGCCGTTCGCGCGCTCTCAGCGGCCTGTTTCGCCGGAGCTTCTAGGCCGCGGCTGAACTCGCCAGCACCGCAATTGCGCGCTCGATGTCGCCTTTGACGGTGGGGGCGCCAATTGACAGCCTCAGCGCACCGACGGTCGCCGTGGGGCCAAGACGTTGCTGGAGTTTCGGTATCGTGAAACCACCGCCGAGGGCGTTCAGGCAAGCTGCAACATCGTGGCGCGCGAAATCGAAGGCGCGTTCCGCGGCGCCCGGATTGCAGAAGCAGCCACCGCGAATGGCGACGCCGGCATCCCGCGCGGCGTACTCGACCTGCCAATAGGGGAGCGTCTCGCCGTTCGGGCGCAGGATGTTGAACGCGACCGTTCCGCCCCGCTGGACCATGTTTGCCGGTCCATAGAGACGGACAAGCGGAGATCCATCCGGATAGGCCAGCGCCTGCGCTTCCGTTATGAAGAGCGACGTGAGACGCCGCAGCCGCTCCCGTAGGCCTCCCGCATCGTGCTTCGAGATGAAATCGAACCCGTCGAGAATGGCGCCGGCGCTCAGAAAGTTCGGCGTGCCGTCCTCGAAGCCGGCATGGCCTCGCGTCAGCTGATGCCGGTCATGCGCAACGGAGACAAAGTCGACCGTTCCGCCGGCAAACCACGGACGGTTCAGCCGCTCCAGTGCATCGCGGCGAGCGATGAGCGCGCCGACCCCGGTCGGAAGACCGAACAGCTTGTAGTACGAAAACGCCAGGAAGTCGGCCGGATGCCGGCGCAGGCTGATGTCGCCAGAGAGGCAACAGCCTGCCGCATCGATCAGCACTTCGAGGCCTAGCGCCTTGGCCTCGGCGACCAGGTCGAGGGGATGGCGAACGCCGGAAAAGTTGGACTGAACAGGGAATGCGAACAGGCCGTCGCGAGTAGATTTCGCAAACTCGCGCAGATGCGAGGCTGGCTCTTCAAGGCGCAGCTCGCTATCGAGCGGCAGCACGCCAACCGGCGCCTCTGCACGGTGGGCATACTCGCGCATGCCGTTCACCGAGTTGTGGTTGTCTGCCGACAAGAGAAGGCCACGGCGAGGACTGAAGGCATAGCTCTCTGCCACAAGCTTGATCGCGGCGCTGGTGTTGGCCGTGAAGCACACCTCATAGACGTCGGGATCCGCATCGAAGAAAGCCAGTGTCGCGCTGCGGGCCGCCTCGAGGTCTCTCTCGCTTGCGCGCGAAGGGCCATGCTCGGAATGCGGATTGCCATAGACCCCGGCGCACAGCCGCTCAGCATAAGCCCTGGCCTGTGAGGCGCTATGGAGCCCCGCCGCCGCATAGTCGAGATAGGCAATGCCTTGCTCGTCCAGGCGCGAGAATTCGCGCTGGCGCAGGCCGTCGAAGGAATCGAGGGTGAGCGTGTCGGGCATCAGCATCCCCGGCGGCGAAGCGAGGCGACGCGCGGCCGCGTCGCCGGATCTGCAGCGCGCGGTTCCTGCGCGGGACTCAATCCGGGTTCCCCGCCGAAATAGCGGCTGAGTTCGGAGGCTGCCTCAAAGGCCTGCTTGTCCTGCGCCGACGCATCGGGAGCAAGAACCGGCGTCATCACGTCGTAGTGCCAGTCGACCAGCCCGCCGGCGATGAAGCGGACGTGTCTGTGGCCCAACGCCTTCAGCAGCACCCATGCTTGTCCGGCATGCGCCCCCCCTTCGGAATAGAGCACGACGCTCTCGTCATCGCGGAACGAGGTTCGTGCCAGCCGATCCAGAGGGATGTTCTCGGCGGTCGGAATGGAATAGGCGGCAAACTCCTCCGGCGTGCGCACGTCGATCACACGCAGGCCCGGTTTGCGCTCGCGGATCCAGCCAGCGAGTTCGAGCGCCGTGACATGGTCCTCGCCACGTTCGATCTGGGCTACGAGGCCATCGACATCGAGGTGTTGCGGCGCGCGGTAAGGGCTCCCCGCAAAGGGGGCTGCAACGCCCAGCAGGAGCGCGCCGGCGCCCAGCGTGCTCGCCTTCATGGCCGCCGCTCCAGGGTTTCCGCAAGCCGGAAGGCCGCCAGCGCCATCGCGACCACCAGAACCACGACAACGCCGTAGGGCAGGCCGAGCAGTTCGGGGAGGGTGAAGACGCCGCGGTCTGTGCTTCTGTAGAAGTCTTCCAGCAGCGGGAAGGCGAGGCCGGTGATCATGACGCCGGCGAGGAGGCCGAGCATCGCTGCAAGGCCGTCCAGCCTTCCGCTCGCGGCGGCGACGCACGATGTGCCGGGGCAGAGGCCGCTGACGACAAAGCCGATGCCGAAAATCGCGCCGCCCACGGCCTGCGGCGCGAGGAAAGTCTCAGGCACATGGATGGCGGCAAGATCGATGAGGCCCATGCGTCCCAGCCAGAACGCGCCGAGCATCGCCGTGACGATGGCGCTGAACATCACCTTCAGGACGGTGAAGTCCTTCAGATAGAACTGGCCGGCGAGCTTGCGCGCATCGCCAAGCCCGGCCCGCTCCAGCGCAAAGCCGAACGCTGTGCCGATCACGAACGCGGCGAGGGGCGAATCGGTAAAGCTCATCTCCAGAGCCTCCGCGCCAGCGGCGCCGCGATGAAGCCTGCCGCGAAGGCTGCCAGCATGAAGCCCCAGCTTCCAACGCTGAGAAGTGCGCCGCCGGAAAGGGCCTGCCCGCTGGTGCAGCCGCGCGCCAGCACCGCGCCGAGGCCCATGATGGCGCCGCCCGCCGCCGCGAACGCCAGCCGGCTCCTGTCGCCGATGTGTGGGCCCCGCGCGATCTCGAAACGCATCCGTCCCGCCAGGAAGGCGGAGAGCGCACCGCCGGCGATCACGCCGAGAATCTCGACGAGCATCCACGCCGTCCACGGCGCGCCGCCGGCGAGATAGCTGGCGAAGTAGTCATTCTTCTCCGCCGCCGCGGGCGAAGCCGCATCGACCAGTCCGGTTGCGACACTGGCGAACGCGCCGAAAGCGCCCAGCCCCTGTCCCGCCACCACGAACGCGCCGAGCAGCACAAGGCCGAGACAGACGCCCGCGACATAGGGATTGGCGTAAGGCCGGGCCGTCTTCATTGCTTGGCGCTGACGGCTTCGACGGGAAGCTTGCGGTGCGACCAGTCCTGGAACGAGCCGTCATAGAGCGAAGCGTCATAGCCGAGCGAGCGCGCAGCGAAGACCACCGCCGTGCCCTGCCAGCCGACATGGCAATAGACCAGCAGCTTGTCGCCCTTCGCAACACCAGCGGCCTTGAATGCCGCCTCCAGCTCGCTCGCCGGCTTCAGCTTGAGATCGGCGCCCGTGATCGAGGTGAAGGGCACGCTGCCTGCGCCGGGGATGTGGCCGGTGAGATGCTTGTCATTGCCGCCGCCGCCTGCCTGCACGCCGTCATAGAAAATCGACGCGCGCGCATCGATGATGCGATAGCCCGGCGCCTTCAGATGCTCCTGCACGAACGTCGCATCGACCACCCGCGCCTTCATCTTCAGCGGCGCGAGCTTGGCCGGCACGACCTTGGGCGTCGCCGTCGTCAGCGGATAGGCAAGACGCTGCCATTCCGGCAGGCCGCCATCGAGCAGCGACACACGATCGCCAAGCCCTGCCGCCTCCAGCGTGAAGATCAGCCGCGTCGCGTCCGGGATCATCCCGCGCGTGAAGTAGACCACCACGCGCGACGTGTTCGAAATGCCGAGCTCGGCGATCTGATTGTGAAGCTCCTCGGCCGGGAGCATCTCCAGCTGCAGGCCAATGGCCTCGGGAAGCGAAAGCCCGCCCATCGGCATGTAGCGCGCGCCTTCGATGTGCCCGGCGTCGTAATCCTTCTTGTCGCCCGCATGGAGGACGACGAGATCCGGATCCGGAGCATGCGCCTTCAGCCAGTCGGCCGTCACGAGCATGGCATCGCGCGGCGACGCCTGGGCCAGTGCTACGGGGGCCAGCGCTGCAGGCGCAGCCATGAAAGCCAGAGCCAGAATCCCGGCGCGCGAATATCCAGACAGCATGCAATGTCTCCCAGATTGCAACGTCAGGACGCTAGCGCGGGGAGACAGGGGCAGGGGCTGTGATGCGATGAAACCGGGGCTGGCTGCGACGAAACCGGTCCGGGCGGGATGGGCTACATGCCCTTGAAACGCGCCGCAAAGGCCGGGGATACGGGAAGCGTTTCCACCTTGCCGTTGAGATGAAGCCGCATCTTGCCGTCCTCGTCGCGCTTGACCGTGCGGATGGCGGAGACGCGGACGACCGTGCCGCGATGCACCTGCCAGAACTCGTCCGCATCAAGCTGGGGCAGGAGCTCCTTAAGCGGCATGCGGATATGCGTCTCCTCGCTCGCCGTGACCACGCGCGTGTACTTGTCCTGCGACTGGAAGAACAGCACGTCATCCACGGCAAGCATGCGTATCGCGCCACCGGCATTGGCCGTGATCCAGCGGATCTTCTCGCGCCCCGATCCAAGCCTTGCTTCCAGCTGCCCGAGCAGGTCATCCAGATCGGCAGGCGCGCCGGACGCCAGCCGGCTCTTCACCCGCTCAATCGCCGCCTTCAGCCGGTCGCGCTTGACCGGCTTCAGGAGATAGTCCGCAGCGCCATCCTCGAAGGCCTGCACGGCGAACGTGTCATAGGCGGTGATGAAAACCACATGCGTGCCGGGCCCTGCCGCGCGCGCAACGTCAAACCCGTCTCCGCCCGGCATGCGAATGTCGAGAAACGCGATGTCCGGCTTATGGCGGCCCATCGCCTCGATCGCCTCGGCGCCATTGACGCACACCTGCAGTATATCGAGATCCGGCCATAACTCGCCGAGCAGGCGCAGCATGTCTGCTCGCTGGGGCGCCTCGTCCTCTGCAATGATGGCGGTCGGCGCCTTCACTCGTGCTCCATCGGAATGATGATGCGGCTCGAAACCCCGCCCGTCTCGCGGTTGGAGACGTCGAGCAGGGCCCGCTCGCCAAATCGATGGCGCAGCTGTTCCCGCAGATTGGCCAGCCCCACCCCCGACCCCGCGCCTTCGCGCAGGCCGAGGCCATCATCTTCCACCGCGACTTCGAGCGCCTGTTCGCCATTCCGATCGACGCGCCGCGCCCGGATGGCAATGGCGCCTCCGCCGGGCTTAGGCTCCAGCCCGTGCTTCACGGCGTTCTCGGCCAGCGAAATCAGCAGCAGGGGCGGGAAGCTCAGCACGCGAAGATCCGGCGCCACATCTATGGCAATGCTGATCCGCTCATCCATGCGCACCTTCATCAGCTCGAGATAATCCGCACAGATATCGACCTGCTCGCCCAGCGTCGAGCGCTCGAGACCAACTGCGCCGCGCAGCTTGGGCAAGGTCGAGCGCAGATAGTCGGACAGCGCCTCGATCGTCTTCTCGGCCCGCTCAGGATCGGTGCGAACCAGCGAGCGTACGGACGCCAGCGTGTTGAACAGGAAGTGCGGCTCCACCTGCGCCTGCAGCACGGTGAGGCGCATGTCGGCCTCCGCCTTGTCCCGCCGAAGGGCGGAAAACGCCCGCTGCTGCTCGGCGCCCGCAATCCTGCGGCGCTCGCCGAGATAGGAGGGAAGCTCCAGCCCGCCGCTGACGAGGAACAGGCCAAGCCAGCCGGGCAGCTCGCCCATGAAAAGACCCAGCAAGCGGGAAATGCTCTGGACGGCCATCGGGGCGTGCATCGACCCACAGCATTGCCGTCCCATCAGCATGTCGTGGTAGCGCTCCACCCAGGTGATCGCGATGGCGCCGATAGCCATGCCGATACCGACGGCCGCCACCACGAGAATTGCTTCGATGATCGGCGGCAGCCTGCGATACCGGATCGCCATGGCGATCAGCGGCCCCGCGCTGACAACGACGATGAACCCAAGAACACCCCGGCCGCCGAGCGGAATGGCGTCGCGCCACAGCCCCATCGAAGAGGCATGCCACACGCCGAGGAACGCGCCATAGGCCGCCGCAAACGGCCAGAACACGAAGGCCCTGCGCAAAAACCAGGGCCAGGTGAAAACCGGATAGCGCTGATAGGCGGCAAAGCGGCTCAACCCGCCCGGCTCGACATCCGGCGGCAGCCGCTCATCCAGTCTTTTCGCGTGCGATGGACCCGCCTCGGCGATCATCGCGCCTGTATACACGGGCGTTGTCCCCAGATCACTGCGGCGGCTGGACTTGAGCCGGCGGCGTCGCGGGCGCGGCGGCCTTCGGGTCCTTCGCAGGCTCGGCCGGCTTCGGTTGCGTGGCGACAGGCGCCGTGGCCGGCGGCGAGGGCTTATCCTCAGGCTTTTCGATCAGGTCCATTCCGCAATCCGGGCAACGCCCCGGCGCATCGAACTCCTTGCCATCGGCCGCGCAGCCGCAAGGCGGACACACCCATTTCTTGGCGGGCGCAGCCTCCGCCGTCAGGATGCCGGGAACGCCTAGCAATACGACGCCGAGCATGGCCATCGTCATGAACACCCGGCGTCGGTCAATCGTCTGCATGGCAAAGCTCCGCTAATTCCTGAAATCAATAGAGCCTGAAAACCGGGCCGCGGACAGCGTGCGACGAAACAAGGGTTTCGTCCGATAAAACCCCAATGTGGCGGCGTAGCCCTTGGCGTTCGCCCGGATAACTTGATAGCACCGGCCCACTTGCGCGGAGACAAAGATCTTGGCGAGACCGGCGGCGACATCACCAGGCAGCCCAGGACCCGGAGGCCCCGGGCCAGGCAGCCCGGGTGCAGGCGGCAAGGGCAAACCCCCGGCCGGGCCAAAGCTCAGTGGCCTGCTTGCTCCCTATCGCGGGCAGATCGCGCTACTGCTCATCCTAACGGTGGCCTCCAGCGCTCTGGGGCTCGCCGTCCCGCAGGTCACAGCCCACGCCATAGATGGCTTCACCGCCGGCAATCTCGACATGACCTCGACGTTGATCTGGCTGTCGGCGCTTGCGGGCGGCGCGTTCGTGCTCGGCGGGCTGCAGGTGGTGGTCCAGACCGTGGCGTCCGAACGGGTGGCGCGCGACCTGCGCACACGGCTGGCCGGCGTGATCGCGCAGCAGACCTATGCCTCGGTCGAGGCCCTGACGCCGGCGCGGCTCCTGACCAACCTCACGTCCGATGTGGACGCCATCAAGACTTTCATCTCGCAGGCGGTCGCCTCGCTGATCTCGTCGGTGTTCCTGATCATCGGCACCAGCGCGCTGCTCCTCTGGCTCAACTGGCAACTGGCGCTGGCGGTGCTGGCGGTGCTGCCGTTGATCGCGGTGGTCTTCGGCGTCGTCCTCGGCCGGGTGCGCAAGCTGTTCGGTCAGATCCAGGGCATGATGGACGCCCTCAACAAAGTGCTGAACGAGAACATCGTCGGCGCCGCCCTGGTTCGCCTCCTCAACACGCAGGGCCGCGAGTTCGCGCGCTTTGTCGACCTGTCGGGCCGCACGCGGGCGATCAGCATGCAGATCCTTCGCCAGTTCGCGACGATGATGCCGATCATCTCGTTCCTGACCAATGTGGCGATCCTCACCATCCTCACCCTCGGCGGGCATTTCGTCATCCAGGGAACGATGACGCTCGGCCAGTTCACGGCGTTCAACGCCTATCTGTCGGTGCTGATCTTCC
Organism: Hyphomonadaceae bacterium; assembly: GCA_035995285.1. Lineage (GTDB taxonomy): Bacteria > Pseudomonadota > Alphaproteobacteria > Caulobacterales > Hyphomonadaceae > UBA7672. The sequence continues at coordinate 18,772 of DASYKO010000160.1, forward strand.
CGATCGTGATCATAGGCTTCATGTCGCAGGCCATCGGCCAGGCGCAGGCCTCCTACATGCGCCTCGCCCGCGTGCTTTTTGCCCCTCCCGCGCCGGCCCGTGGCGAGCGCGCGGACAAGCTCACGGGCTCAATCGAAGTCAGGGACGTGAACCTCGCCTACGCCGGCAAGACCGTGCTCGATAATGTGTCGTTCAAGGTGGCGCCCGGCACGCGCACAGCGATCATCGGGCCGACCGCCGCCGGCAAGTCGCAGCTTCTCTACGCCATGACCGGCCTCATCGCGCCCACATCCGGCGAGATACTCTATGACGGCCGCCCCGTCGCCGAGTACAGCCGCGCGAGCCTCTATTCCCAGATCGGCTTCGTCTTCCAGGACAGCGCGCTCTTCAATCTCTCCCTGCGCGAGAACATCGCCTTCAATACCAAGGTCGACGGCACAAGCCTGGCGAAAGCCATCGCGACGGCAGAGCTGACGGAATTCGTCGCCGGCCTGCCGCAGGGTCTCGACACAGTCGTGTCCGAGCGCGGCGCGTCGCTCTCGGGCGGGCAGAAGCAGCGGGTGATGCTGGCGCGGGCGCTGGCCATCGAGCCGAAGATCCTCTTCCTCGACGATTTCACCGCGCGCGTGGATGCCGCCACCGAAGCCAAGATCCTGGCCAATGTCGCGAAGAACTATCCGGGCCTGACGCTGGTCTCCATCACCCAGAAGATCGAACCGGTGGAGGGCTATGACCAGATCATCCTCCTGATGGAGGGCGAGGTGCTGGGCGCGGGCACCCACAAGGAGCTGGCGGGCTCGAGCCCCGAATACGTGCAGATCCTGCGCTCGCAGGAAACCACCGACCAGTACGAGGCGGCGTAACCCATGGATTACGCGCTCAAGACCACACAGGAAGGCGAGAAGACCCTCAGCTCCGCAGCAAAGGCGCTGGCGCCGCTGCTGGCCGACGAGCGCACCAACCTCATCATCGCGGTCGCCTGTGTGATTGTCTCTTCCGGCGCCGGCCTGCTGGGCCCGGCGATCGTGGCGCGAGTCATCGACACGGCGATGGCGCGCGGCGATTATCCGCTGCTGCTGCGGTATGCCGGGCTGCTGGCGCTGGTCTATCTGGCCGCGCTCGGAACCAGCTACCTGCAGACCATCCGCATGGGCACGACCGGGCGCAACGTGCTCTACAAGCTGCGCAACGCGCTGTTCACGAAGCTCTCGACCCTTCCGATCGCATTCTTCGCCCAGAACCGGGCAGGCGACCTGATCTCGCGGGTCAACAGCGACACCGACAAGATCAACCAGTTCTTTGCCCAGGCGCTGATGCAGTTCTTCGGCGCCGCGTTCCTGATCACCGGGGCCGGCATCCTGCTGCTGGTGCTGAACTGGCAGCTGGGCCTCGCCGCCCTGGCCCCCGCCGCCGTGATCCTGGTCATCACCCAGCTGGCCTCGCCCTGGGTCAAACGCACCAACCGCGCCGCGCTCGATGCGCAGGGCGCTCTCTCAGGCGACATCTCCGAGAGCCTCGACAACTTCAAGGTGATCGTCGCCTTTGGCCGCACCGATTATTTCAAGGACAAGTTCGACCAGGCCAACCAGAAGAACTTCCGCTCGCAGATCCGGGCCGGGATATCCTCCGGCGTCTTCATGCCGCTCTACACGCTCGCGGGCAGCGCGGCGGGCATACTGGTGCTGTCGCTCGGCGTCTGGATGATCGGGCAGGGCCAGCTCACCGTGGGGCTGCTCGTCGGCTACCTGCTTTACGTCACCGCCTTTTACAATCCGCTGCGCCAGATCGCGACCGTCTGGTCGAGCCTGCAGATGGCGATGGCGGCGCTCGACCGCGTGTCCGAAGTGCTCGGCCTGAAGCCAGACCTTGAGCCGATGCCGGACGCAGCGCCCGGCGGCGCGGGAGCCCTCCTCGTCTTCGACCATGTCGGCTTCAGCTATCCGAATGGGAAAGAGGTGCTGGCGGACGTCAACCTCGCGCTCGAGCGCGGCAAGACCTATGCGCTGGTCGGGCCGACAGGCGGCGGCAAGACGACCACGGCCATGCTAATGGCGCGTCTTTATGATCCCAGCCGCGGCGCGGTCTATCTCGATGGCCGCGACATCCGCAGCCTCACCGCCGACGAGCGCGCCGCCAAGATCGGCTTCATCCTGCAGGAGCCCTTCCTGTTCTCCGGCACGGTGCGCGACAACATCACCTACGGCAACGAGACGCTGCGCGCACTCGACGATGCCGCGCTGGGCGAACATCTCAAGGCCAAGGGCCTGTCCGAGTTCGTTGGCCGTTTCAACGCGGGCCTCGCGACCGTCGTCGGCGGCGCGGGCGACACGCTGTCCCTTGGCCAGAAACAGCTGATCGCCTTCCTGCGGGCCGTGCTGCGCGAGCCGGAGATCCTGATCCTCGACGAGGCCACCGCCAATATCGACACGGTGACCGAACAGCTTCTGGAAGACGTGCTGGGCCGGCTGCCCGCCACAACCACCCAGGTCATCATCGCTCACCGGCTGAACACGATCCGCGACGCCGACAACATCTTCTTCGTCGGCGGTGGCGCCCTCACCGAAGCCGGTTCCATGGATCACGCCATGGACATGCTGCTCAACACGAAACGTGCGAGCTGAGCGTGAGCCTCAGCTAACGGTTCGGAGGCCTATTGCGGCTTCGCGGGCGCTGCAGCCGGGCGCTGGTACAGCTCGATAGTGTAGCCGTCCGGGTCCTTGATGAAGTTGGTGCCGTCGACGATCGGCCGGGCCGTCGTATAGCCCGCGGCGACTGCCCGCTCGGCCAGCTTGCGCCCGTTCGGCACGACGATGGAGATGCTGCCGAACTCGTTGGCGCCGGGCTTCACCTCGCCCTTGCGGATGACGATCAGGTTGTCCTCGCGCGTATTGCCCGTCATGCCGAGCAGGTATTCGGAGACCTCGCCCTGCGCCGGCACGCGCGCATCCACCTTGAGGCCGAGCACCTCGGTGTAGAACTTCTTCGAGCGTTCGATATCGTTTACCCTGATCCCCAGGCCGGAAATCCGGATCGGCTTCACCGCATCATCGAGCGGCGGCACGGCAGGCGCCGCCTGGCCGAAGGCGAGGGGAGCGATGGCCGCAGATACGATCGCCGCAGCGGCGATGAGCAGGCGACGATTCATGTGACTCTCCATCATGACTCTATTGGCCGCCCGCGCCGCCATAGCCGACCGGCGGCGTGATGGGCGTCGTGGGGCCGGCCTGAACCTTGGCTGTCTTGTCGGGAATCACGCCGCCCGCATCCCACACCGCAAACAGTTGCGGCTTGGCCGTGTCCGGCGAAGCCTGCGCGTTGTAGGAGACAACCTCGTCTGCCTCCTTCGCGGTATCCGGCGTCATTACGAAGGCGGGCAGGGCTTCGATGCGCATCGCATAGGAGATGTGCGTCTTCTCTCCACCCGGCGTGGGGCTGAAATCGGCGTTGCGCTTGAGCGCGTAATAGACGCCCGGCAGCTGCACCCAGGTCAGCGACTCGATAACCGGCCCGCGCGCATTCACCCAGCCCTTGTAGATCGGCTCCCACGGCCGATAGCCGCCGAGATAGCCCTTGAGCGATCCATCCGCCTGCATCTTGAGATTGATCTGCGCCCGCAGCAGCTCAAGATCCTGCGTATAGCTGGCGTCACGGATCATCACGTCCGATGGCGCCGTCGAGATGATGGCGCCGTCCTTGGTCTTCGCGCTGAAGATTGCCTCATACTTCGCGTGCGGCTTGATGCTGAACGTATAGTCGCGCGCGATGGCGCCGTTGCCGTCCTTCACCATCTTGTCGGCGCTGAAATAGAAGCCGACTTTCACGTTCGCATCGTTCATCGGATCGGCGCCTTTGCCGGTCACGACGATCACCGTGGTCCATCCGCCATTGCGCATCGAATCGTTGAACTGCAGCGCTCCGCTCGAAAGCCGCTGCGGTGCGCGGTAAGTCTTCCAGCAGCCTAGCGTGCGATAGAAGGAATTATCGACACCCTTCTCGCCGGCAAGGCCCGGGAAGCCGGTCTTCTCATTGCTGTCGAGATTGACCCCCTCGGTCGTCGGCCCCGTAACGCCGACGAGGCCCGGGTCGGCCATCGATGTCGGGTTGGTGTAGATGTTCGCGCGGTCCTTGCCGCGGAAGGCCATCTGGTTCTGGCCGTTGACCGGGCTGCGTGTCGGGTTGGCAGGATCGCGCATCCACTTGGCCTCGAGCGGGGTATAGCCCGCCGCGACCATCACCTTTTCCCAGTTGAACTCCGGGTTGGTGCCTTTGGGACAGTCCGTGCCCGGCTCTGTGACGCCATCCTTGGCGCCGTAATACATGGCCGGCTCGTTCCACTCGATCACATAGCTCCTGTGCCAGTCCGCCCACGCAGAGGCGGGGAGAGCAGCAACCAGCGCGGCAAGCCCGATGAAACGGCGCATCAGTATCCCCTAGGCCATCACTTCTGAGATCGGCCGCGACGTCTTCATCGTGCCGACACCGAACTCGCCCACCGGCGCGCCGGCGATCTGCATCGCCGTCAGCGACACGCGCGTCACGCTCTCGCCCTTGGAGGCAACGTGCTGGCCGGCCTTGTGCTTGCCGCCTGCCCCGCCCGCGAGGAACATCGGGATGTTCTCGATCGAGTGGATCTTGGCATAGCCCGTATCCGAGAAGCCGAACACCAGGCTGTTATCCAGCAACGTGCCATTGCCTTCCTTGATCGCGTCGAGCTCTGCGAGGAAGTCGCCGAAGCCCTGCATCACCATGCCGGCGATCTTGCTGGTCTGCGGCTGGTAGCCGAGCTTGGTGTCGGTCGGCTCATCATGCGTGATCTGGTGGTAGATCTTGCTCTCGCCGGGAACATAGGTTTCCGACGCGCCCGCCGTGTGGACGAAGTTGAACACGCGCGTCTGGTTGCACGCCATCGCCATGGCGAGCAGCCGCGCCATTGTCCTGGTGTTGGAGTTGACGATGTCGATCGAGGCGCCGCGCTTGATCTCCTCCGGCGCTTTCGGGATCACGCAGGCCTCGCATTTCTCAGGCCGCTGCAGGCCGACGGCGAGCTGGTTTTCCATGTCGCGCAGCGAGGTGAAGTACTGGTCGAGCTTCACCTGGTCGCTGCGGCCGACATTGGCCATCAGGGCCTGGCGCTCTTCGGTGATGGCCGAGAGCACGCTCTGGCGCAGCATGATGTTGGGATCGGGCGCCCACTTGTCGCTGTTGGGATCCTGGAAGCCTTCGCCGAAGATGCGGTTGTAGAGCGCAAGGGAGGTCGCCTCGGGCGTCGAGAACGCAGCGCCCGAGCGCGTGGAATAGCTCACGCCCTTGCGCGACATGGATGCGTCCACGTCCAGCACCTTGAAGCGGGAAGACGTGCCGATCGCGTCCGCGATCTTGGTGTCGAAGCTCGGCCCGTCAAACCGCGTCGACGTCGCCGGCGCGATGCCCGACAGGATAGAGGCGTGGCCGCTCCAGTGCACGATGTTCGCCTTGCCATCGCCAATGCCGCGGAAGCCGGAGAAGACGGAGACCTTGTCCTTCACCTTCCTGATCGCCTCAAGCTCCGGCGTCACTTCATAGCCCGAGCCCGTCTTCGTCGGCACCCAGCGCGTGCCGCCGGTGGGCGTGTCGGTGAGGCCGAGGCCCCAGAAGTATGTGCCGAACCGCACCGGCAGGGGTGCGCCATCGGCCCAGGCCTGGCCGTTGCCATCCATGAACATGTTGAGCGCCGGAATGCCGACGCAGACGGCGCTGCCGCCGAGAATGCCGCGCATGAAGGAACGGCGGTTGAAGGGCAGGCTCATGGAATC
>DASYKO010000161.1:0-2801 GCA_035995285.1 Hyphomonadaceae bacterium
CAACCGCATGAGCGGCCCCACCATCCTCGTAGCTGACGACGACGCCAGCGTGCGTCTCGTGATCAGCCAGACGCTGGCGCAGGAGGGCTATCATGTCCGCGCCACCAACACGATGTCGGCGCTGTGGCGCTGGATCCAGGCAGGCGAGGGGGATCTCCTGATCACCGACGTCTACATGCCGGATGAATCGATCTTCGACATGCTGCCCCAGATCAGGCGCGCAAGGCCTGACCTGCCGGTGATCGTGATCTCGGCGCAGTCCACGGTGCTTACGGCGGCCATGGCGTCGGACCATGGCGCCTACGACTATCTCCCCAAGCCATTCGACATCGACAAGCTGGCCGAAACCGTCCGCCGCGCCCTGCAGAAAAAGCCCGTGCGCTCGATGGAAACGAACGGCGGGCGCCGGGCGGAGAAGGATGAGGCACTGCCGCTGATCGGCCGCTCCAAGCCGATGCAGTCGGTCTATCGCGTCATCGCCCGCGTCATGAACAACGACCTCACCGTCCTGATCGAGGGCGAGAGCGGAACCGGCAAGGACCTGGCGGCGCGCGCCATACACCAGCTCGGCAAGCGCAAGCCCGGGCCTTTTGTTGCGGTGTCACTCGCTGCCATCCAGCGCGAGCAGGTGGAAGAAGAGCTCTTCGGCACATCCAAGGACCTCAACGGCAAGCGCCGCGGCCGCGTGATGGACGCAAACGGCGGCACGCTGTTCCTAGACGAAGTCGGCGACATGCCGCTGGAAGCGCAGACACGGCTCGTGCGCTTCCTGCAGGATGGGCGCTTCTCCCAGACGGGCGACGATCTCGATGTGCGCATCATCGCCTCGACCAAGCACGACCTGCGCTCTCTGGTGGATCAGGGCCTGTTCCGCGAAGACCTCTACTACCGCCTCAACGTGGTGGCGCTGCAGCTGCCGCCGCTGCGCGAGCGGAAGGAAGACATTCCGGATCTCGCCTCGGCCTTCCTCGTGCGCGCGAAGAAGGAAGGGTTGCCGGAGAAACAGCTCGACAAATCGGCCTACGATCTTCTCGTCGCCTATGACTGGCCCGGCAACGTCCGCGAACTCGAGAACGTCATCCGCCGCCTCTCTGCACTAAGCCCCGAGCCCATCATCTCGGCCCGCGAAGTGGAGCGTGAACTGCGTTCGACCACGCGCACCGCCGCCGGCGAGCGGGAGTTCGAGGCGGAGATCGAGGCGCTTCTCTCGCGCCACTTCATCGGAGCGCTGTCCGCCGATCCGGACAAGGATCCGGACGCAGGCCAGATCTACCAGACCGTGATCGAGCAGGTGGAGCGCCCGCTTATCAAGCTGGCCCTGGCGGCCACAAATGGAAACAAGGTGCGCGCCGCAGCGTTGCTGGGCCTCAACCGCAACACGCTGCGCTCCAAGATCAACGGGCTGGGCGTGGGCCCCGCAGACTAAGCCGCGTATCCGCCTGTATTAAGCCGCGCTCGAATGGACTGCTGAGCCGGTCTCGCCTATCTTTGCTACAAGCCGCCAACAGCTTGGGAATTCGCCTGCGGGTGAATAGGCGCTGATGCAGACTACATCGCCATCCTCCGACGGCAGCGAGCAGTTTCGCGGCATTGTCAGCAATCTGCCTGCCGCGCTCTACACCACCGACGCCGATGGCGTGATCACCTACTTCAACCCGGCCGCCGCACAGTTGTGGGGCCGCTCGCCGGTGATCGGCGAGGATATGTGGTGCGGCTCGTGGCGGCTCTACTGGCCGGACGGAACGGCCCTGCCGCATTCGGAATGCCCAATGGCGGTGACGGTGAAGACCGGGAAGCCTGTTCGCGGAGTCGAGGCGGTCTGCGAGCGGCCGGATGGCTCGCGCTTCCCGTTCACGCCTTTCCCGACGCCGATGTTCGACGAGGCCGGCAAGCTCACCGGAGCGGTCAACATGCTGATCGAGCTGCCTCTGGCCACGCGCACGAGCACGCCGCCAACCGCACCGCCGATCGCGCGGGCGACGCAGCGCGACGTAGCCCTCGCCGCCCTGTTCGACCAGACCGCGCGGCTGGTCCACCGCGACGATGGCATGACCCCCACGCAGTGGGCGATCATGCGCTATCTCTCGCGCACTGCGCGCGCCCGCGAGGAGGCGCAGGTCGTCGCCTATGTCGGCGCGTCACCAGCGAGCATCGTGCGCGATCTCTCGCCTCCTGGTGCGCCACGGCTTTATCTGTCGCACGCCCGCGCCCCCGCAGCCGGACACGCTGTTCCTGACGGAGCAGGGAAGGCAGGCGCTGGACCTCGACCCCTTGAAGCGCCTCGCTAGAGCCATCGCCCAGCTCAGCGAGGAGCGCAGCGCGGTGTTTGCCGAAAGCCTGGAATCCGTTGCGGACCGGCTGGCCTCAGACGGCGAGCCGCAGAAATAGGGGCCTCAAACACCCGTTTTTCCCCTCGCGCGGGACTTTCCGTGTTCCTGTGACACACGCTGTTGCATTCCCGCATCAGAGTGTGCTTTGCTTATCACAGGTGTTGCACGCTTGCCGCAGGGTGGAGTGCGGGCGGCGGCACCGGGTGATGGTCGCCCAGGGAGGACGCTACCCCAGTTGGACTCGTGCCCCTACGGCACGGGGTAGGGGAGGGAAGCGCCGCCTGCGGGTTAGCAGGTAGAGTGCATGGCTGAACAAGCCGCCAATCAGGGGAAGAAGCTCGGAAGAGCTACCTCTAACGCATTCGCGATCCTGTTCGCGCTGGCGGCCGTCATCGCCACGGGCGCCACCTATCTGTCGATCACCGAAAACACGCCGAACGAGGCCGGACAGCCGGGGCTGCTCTGGCTGCT
>DASYKO010000162.1:0-2152 GCA_035995285.1 Hyphomonadaceae bacterium
ATCCAGCACGAAGCCGAGATAGATCTCCTTCAGGATATGAACCGCGCCTTCGACATAGACGCGGTAGATGATCTTGCCCTCCGGGCCGCTTTGATGCGTGACCAGCCGCTTGCCGAACATCTCGTCGGCCGCGTCATAGACCTCATGCTCGTTGCTGCAGAGCTTCACGCCGCCCGCTTTGCCGCGACCGCCGGTATGGACCTGGGCCTTCACGACCCATTTGTTGCCGCCGATCTCGCGGGCGCGATAGGCCGCCTGCTCGGGACTGTAGGCGAGACCGCCGCGCGGCACGGGGACGCCGTAACCGGCCAGGATTTCCTTGGCCTGATACTCGTGAATGTCCATCTCTCTCCCCTGTTTCTTATTCTGCGGCGGCGGCACTGAGAGCCACGCCTTGCTGATGGAAGTAATCGACCGCGGCGCCAACACCGCTGCCCGCCTTGATCGGCACGCCGACATCGCGCATGGCCAGTTCGACACCGCCGAGCGCGCTCAGGACCATGAGCTCGTTGAGATCGCCCAGATGGCCGATGCGAAACACCTTGCCGTTCAGCCGCGCCAGGCCGACGCCGAGCGAGAGGCCGTAGCGGCGATAGGCGTGGCGCACGAGGCTGTTGGAATCGAAGCCCTCGGTGATCTGGATGGCGCTCACGGTATCCGACTGCCAGCGCTTCTCCTTGGCGACGACCTTCATGTTCCAAGCGGAAACCGCACGGCGCACGCCTTCGGCGAGGCGATGGTGCCGCGCGAAGACATTCTCCAGCCCTTCGCTCAGCAGCATGTCGACGGAGGTCCGCAGCCCGCGGATCAGCTGCATCGGCGGCGTATAGGGAAAGAAGCCGTCCTTGTTGGTCTTGATCATGTCGGCGAAGTCGAAGTAGCAGCGGTGCAGCTTCGCGCTCTTCGCCGCGTCCAGCGCCTTCGGGCTGACGCAGAGGATGGCGAGGCCGCCCGGCAGCATGAAGCCCTTCTGCGAGCCGCAGACCGCGATATCGATGCCCCATTCATCCATGCGGAAGTCGATGCTGGCGATCGAGCTGACGCCGTCGACGAACAGAAGTGCCGGGTGCCGGGTCTCATCAAGCGCGTGGCGCACGCCGGCGATGTCGCTGGTGACGCCGGTCGCCGTCTCGTTGTGGCAGGCCAGCACCGCCTTGATTTTGTGGCCGCGATCGGCCGCCAGGATATCGGCATAGCGCTCGACCGGAACGCCCTCGCCCCAATCGACGTCGACGATCTCGACCTCGAGCCCATGGCGCTGGCACATGTCGATCCAGAGATGGGAGAACTGGCCGAAGCGCGCAGCGAGAACCTTGTCGCCGGGCGAGAGCGTGTTGGTGAGCGCCGCTTCCCAGCCACCGGTGCCGGACGAAGGGAAGAGAAACACCTGGCCCGCTTGGGATTTGAAGACCTTCTTCACGTCCTGGAACAGCGGTAGGGTGAACTCCGGGAGATCCGGCGCCCGCTGGTCTTCCATGGGAATGTCCATGGCGCGCCGGACGCGATCCGGGACATTGGTGGGCCCTGGAATAAAGAGACCCCGCATTCCTGCCATGACGCCCTCCTCCTGAACGCCGGATCTCACCGGCTTTGTTTATTTCAGGCAAGTCTGATCGGGTAGGTTTTTCCCCACAACACTCAAAGGCCCCGTCCTTTCTGACCCATTGGGGTGGGTAGTATCCCATCCTTATGGATTGTTTCCATCATTTGGATGAGATAGCCTCCTGTCCGGAAGGGTGGGTTTTTAATGGCTGAAACGGTTTCCAAGCCCCAAGGGCCGATCAGCGTCGCGCTGGCGGACAACAATCCGCTGATGCTGTCGGCGCTGTCCGATCTGTTCGAGCGCGACTCGCGCTTCACCCTGGTCGCCACGCTTTCCAACGCGGAGGCCTTCCTGGAAATGATGGGCCGGATGCCGACCCGGATCGGCGTGGTGGATTGGGCGCTGCCGACATTGGGCGGCGAGCGGCTGCTGGAGAATCTGCGCGGCCGGGCCAACGCGCCGCGCGTCCTCGTGCATGGGCCGGAGGGCGACATGGATCTGGTGCGCCGCGCGATGGCGGCCGGCGCCGCCGGCTTCTGCGCCCGCAGCAACCTGCCGCAGCAATTGATCGACGTCGCCTATGCCGTGGCGCAAGGGCAGATGGTGTTT
>DASYKO010000163.1:0-7462 GCA_035995285.1 Hyphomonadaceae bacterium
CGCAAGCCACCGTCGCCCCCGCCACTGCCGCACCCGCCAAAAAAGGCATGACGCCCCAACAGCGGCGGCTGACCCTGATGATCGTGCCGCCCGTACTGATCGCGGCGGTCGTCGCGGTCTGGCTGATGCTGACTGCCGGCCATGTCTCGACCGACAACGCCTCGATCTCGTCGGCCCGCGCGCCGATCTCGTCCAGCGTGCGCGCCCGTGTGGCCGAGGTGCTCGTCACCGAGAACCAGCTGGTTCACAAGGGCGATGAACTGATCAAGCTCGACTCGAGCGATTTCGGCATCGCCGTCTCGCAGGCCGAAGCGCACTTGGCAGCAGCCAAGCTGCAGGTCGACGCCCTGCGCGCCTCCTGGCGCAAGGCCGCCGCCGATCTTCGCACGTCAGGCGCCTCCGCCGAATTCGCGCGCAGCGAACTCGAGCGTCAGGACAATCTCTTCAAGGCCGGCCTCGTCTCGCAGCAGGCGCTCGACCAGGCGCGCAACACGGCTGACCTCGCCGCGCGCAACCAGACTGCCGCAGTCGCAAGCCAGGCCAATGCACTCGCCAATCTCGGCGGCGCCGCCGACTTGCCCACCGACAAGCACCCGCTGGTGATGCAGGCCCAGTCCGAACTCGACGCGGCGAAGAGCGATTTCGCCGACACCGCCATCCACGCGCCTACCGACGGCATCGTCACGCGCGTGACCCAGCTTCAGCCCGGCTCCTACGTCCAGCCGGCGCAGACGCTGTTCTGGATCGTCTCGGGCAAGCCCTGGGTCGATGCGGCGTTCAAGGAGAACCAGCTGAAGGACCTGCGCCCCGGCCAGCCCGTCGACATCCATGTCGACGCATTCCCGAACGTGAAGCTGCACGGCCACATCGCCAGCTTCTCGCCGGGCACCGGCTCCAGCTTCGCTGTTCTCCCGGCTGAGAACGCGACCGGCAACTGGGTGCGCGTGGTGCAACGCCTGAACGTTCGCATCGAACTCGATGAAGTCCCGCCCGAAGCGCTCCTGGCCATCGGCCTCAGCGCCAAGGCGACGGTCGACACGCGCGCCAAATCCGCTCCCGCCGCGCAAGTCGCGAAGGTCGCCAACTAAGGTCGCCAAGCTAAGATCGTCAGGCAGACATGGACGAGCCCATTCCAGTCACATCGTCTCCGGGCGCCGCCCAGGCGGCTACGCCCTATGGCGAATATCCCGAGCCGGGCCGCCGCGCGCTCATCACGCTGGGCGTCGTGCTCACCACGCTGATGACCTCGATCGACGGCACGATCGCCAACGCCGTGCTGCCGCAGATCCGCTCATCCCTTTCGGCCTCGCAGGACGAGATCCTGTGGATCCTGACCTCGTTCATTCTCGCCGGCACGCTGGTGACGCCCGCGATCGGCTGGCTCGAACAGAGCTTCGGGCGCCGTAACCTTCTGCTCGTAGCCCTGGTCGGCTTTACCGTCGCCTCCGTCCTGTGCGGCATCGCCAGCGGCATCGCCGAGATGGTCGTCTATCGCGTGCTGCAGGGCGCAACCGCCGCCGTCTTCATCCCGCTCTCGCAAGCTATCCTCCTCGACATCAACCCGCCGAAGGATCATGCGCGCGCCATGTCGGTGTGGGGCATGGGCGCCGTGCTCGGCCCCATCCTCGGCCCCATCCTCGGCGGCTGGCTCACCGACAATCTTGACTGGCGCTGGGTGTTCTTCATCAACATCCCGATCGCCGCCGTCGGCTTCATGATCCTTGGCGCGACGCTGCCGAAGCGCGCCAAACGCGACCGGCCGAAGTTCGACGGCTTCGGCTATGTGGCCCTGCTGATATGCCTCGTCGGCCTGCAGATGCTGCTCGACCGCGGGCCGAGCGAGGAATGGTTCTCTTCCGCCGAGATCTGGTTCTACACCGCCATGGCGCTGGTCGGCGGGCACGTCTTCTTCGTGCACATCTTCACCGCCGAGCGCCCGATCATCCACCCCAGCATCCTCGCCGACCGCAACTACCTGGCCGGCGGCTTCATGATCCTGCTGATCGGCGTCCTGATGTTCGCCGGCATGGCCGTCCTGCCGACGCTGATGCAGAGCCTACTTGGCTATCCCGTTCTCACTGCGGGCCTTGCACAAGCCACACGTGGGGTCGGCACATTCGTGTCGATGTTCCTGGTCGGCCGCCTCGCCGGAAAGATCGACAACCGCATCATCATCTTCGTGGGCATCAGCCTCACCGGCCTCTCCTACTGGCAGATGTCGGGCTTCTCGCTCGACATGGACGAAACGCCGATCCTCATCTCCGGCCTGTTCCAGGGCCTGGGGCTTGGCCTCGTCTTCATCCCGCTGATGTCCATCGCCTTCACCACCATCCAGCCCCAGCTGCGCACCGAAGCCGCCTCCTTCTTCACCCTGATCCGGAACGTGGGCTCCAGTTTCGGCATATCGATGGTGGGCGTCCTGCAGATCTACAACATGCGCATCGTCTCCTCGCGCCTCGCCGAGCAGGTGACGCCCGACAATCCCAATATCGTGGCCGACCTGCCCGCCAATCTCGACGTCTCGACCGCCGCCGGCCAGGCCGTGATGGGCGGCCTGATCGACCGCCAGGCTGCGATGGTCGCCTATGTCGACACCTTCCACATGCTGTTCATGATGTCTTTGGTGGTTCTGCCCATTCTCCTCCTGTTGCGTACAAAGCGAGCTTCAAATGCCTAAGCGTGCGATCCTTGCCGGCCTCAGCCTGATTGCGCTAACCGCCTGCACCACGGTCGGCCCGAACTTCAAGCAACCCGCGGCGCCCGCCACGGCGGGCTACGCCATGACCGGCGATCCCGCGGCCTCGCCGCTTGCGAGCCTCTCCTCCAGCACCGCCCAGAAATGGTGGACGGCCTACAACTCGGACAAGCTTAACTCGCTGGTCGAACAGGCGCTGACAGGCAATCCGACACTGGACCAGGCCGATGCAGCGCTGGAGCGCGTCGCCGAACTCGAGAAGGCGCAGCGCGGCGACAGCGGCCCCACCGCCAACCTCTCAGGCGGCGCGTCGCGCCAGCGGATCAACACGGCCGGGTTCGGCATCTCCGGCTTCCCGAGCCCGACCATCAACGTCTTCTCGATCGGCACGAGCCTCCGCTACAACCTGGACATCTTCGGCGGCGAGCGCCGCAAGGACGAAGCCGCCTCCGCCCGCACCGAGGCCCAGCGCCAGCGCACGGACGCGGCCTATCTCAACCTCACCGGCGCCGTCGTCTCCCGCGCCGTCGAACTTGCCGCCCTGCGCGCCCAGTTGGCGACGCTTGACCAGATCATCCACAATGACGGCGAGACCATCGCCATGATCCGCCGCGGGATCGAAGCCGGCGGCTCGCCCGCCTCCGCCGTCAACCCCGCCGAGGCGCAGCAGGCCGAAGACGAAGCCGGCCGCCCCTCCCTTCAGCGCCGCATTTCCACCGCACGCCACGCCCTCGCCCTCCTCGTCGGCAAGGCGCCTTCCGACTGGGCGGCGCCTGACATCGATCTTTCCGAACTCAACCTGCCGAACTCGATTCCCGTGAGCCTGCCGTCCGAACTCGTGCGCAAGCGCCCGGATATCCTCGCCGCCGAAGCCGACCTGCACGCCGCCACCGCCGCCATCGGCATCGCCGAAGCTGCGCGCTATCCGAGCCTGTCCCTCGACGCCTCGTTCGTCCTCACCGCCCTACACCCGGAAGACGTGTTCAAATACGACTCCAGCGGCTGGAGCGCCGGCCCCTCCATCACCGCCCCCCTCTTCAACGGCGGCGCCCTCAAGGCGAGGAAGAAAGCCGCCGAAGCAGCAGCCAAGGAAGCCGACGCTACCTACCGCCAGACTGTACTCTCAGCCTTCGCCCAGGTCTCCGATCTCCTGTCCGCCCTCTCGACCGATCAGGACCTGCTCACCGCCCAGACCCGCGCTCGCGATCTCGCCGCCGAAAACTCCCGCCTCGCCTCGCTCGCCTACGAGAACGGCGCCGGCTCGCTGATCTCGGTGATCGACGCCCAGCGTCAGGCCCAACGCTCGGCCCTTGCCTCGATCGAGGCGCAGGCCCTCCTGCGCGCCGACATCGCCGCCCTGCACGTGGCGACCGCTTCCGGCTGGGGCGGAACGAAGTAGTCCAAGCACCTGTGGCCGGGACCATGATCGCGCGCTAACATCGCGCCCATGAAGGGCATCTTCCACCTCGCCTATCACGTGACCGACCTCGATGCCGCCCGCCGGTTCTACGGCGGCGTGCTCGGCTGCGCCGAGGGACGCTCGACCGACACCTGGGTCGACTTCGATTTCTTCGGCCACCAGATCTCGCTGCATCTGGGTGAGCCATTCCACGTCACGCCCACCGGCCATGTCGGCGAGCACAAGGTAGCGATGCCTCATCTCGGCGTGATCCTGCCGCTGCAGGACTGGCTCGCGCTCGCAAGCCGCCTTGAGAGACAAAGCATCGCCTTCGACATCCCGCCCGTGATCCGCTTTGCCGGCCAGCCCGGCGAACAGCGCACGATGTTCTTCCGCGACCCTTCCGGCAATCCGATCGAGGTGAAGGGCTTTGCCGACATGGCCAGCGTGTTTGCCAGTTGAGCGCCACGATCGATCACCTCTCGGCGCACTATCAGGTGAAGGTCCTCAAACCCTTTACCGACGCCCGCGGCCTTGCCGTGCCCGAAGGCGCCACCGGCGTGATCCGGCACATCGGGCTCGATACCAAGCTGATGGAATTCACCATCGACTGGGAGCGTGACGGCAAACCCGAAACCCTCACCTTCTCCCTCTCCGCCAAGGACGGTCCACGCAACGGAATGATGCGAGACTATTTCGAGAAGGGCGAGCTTGTCATGCCGCCCCGACCTGAAAAGCCGAAGCCAGCCGAGCCGCCCGCGGCGCCCACGCGCGAAGTGAAACGTCCTGATGCGCCACTGCCGGCCTTTGAAGGCAAGCAGCCGCAACAAGAGCTAATGCTCGAAGAACTCACGGTCGCCTGCGACTGCGGCCCCGACTTCCATCGCAGCCTCTGGCCGCAACCGCTCAACCTCGGCGCAAACGCCTGCCTCAAATGCGGCGCCGTCACCGTGACAAGGCAGGTCGGCGATGACGGCCGCTTCACCGGCAATGCCTGGACCGCTTATTGGACCGTCCCCACGCCCCAGCACATCGTCGACTGGCTAGCCCGCTTCCCGCGCGTGGCGGTCGACCATCCCGGCGCCCCCTGGCGCTGGCCCATGTCATCCACGCTCGTGCGCTATCCCACCCTGCTCTATCCAGCCAACACGCGCGTGCGCGACGCCGCGCACCTCTCCAAACTCGAAGACGAGCTCTGGTTCGCACAGAAGGATCGCCCGCGCGCAGAACGCTTCCGCTCTATCGCGGGCGCAATTCCACCGCCGCCGCTCGACACGCCTTCGGAGTTTCACGCCTTCCTGGCCGTGAAGGCCGCGCTCAGCCTGCCGCCGGACACGGACTTCGACACGCTCCGCCCCCACGCCAATCTCGCCAGCCCCTCCTCCGAACTCGCCGCCGCCCTGCTCCTGAGGCGGCCCGTCGCCTACGACACCATGATGCGCTGCCTGCGCTCGAAGGACGATGGCGACTTCAGCGCCGGCATCGCCATGCTGCGTGACGCCCGCCCGCTTTTCGCAGGCCCCGACGATCCGCGATTGGCGCCGGAACTCCTCAAGCTGCTGGACGAACTCCCCCTCGGCAAACTCAAGGATGTCCCGGGCCGCGTCGAAAGCTGGTTCCGCTTCGAGGCGCTGCTGGTCGCGATCGCCGATCTCGGCGCGAACAGCGAGGAGATGCTCGACGGCCTCGCCACCCTGCGCACCAAGATCGCCGCGAAGGATGCAACGGTCGCCGAAGCCATCCGCATCGTGATCAACGAGCTGAACGGCGTCGATAACCGGCCGGAAAAGTATCGCTAAGCCGCCGCCATCGTCCTGAGCCGCTTGCCGATGATCTCTTCCGCCTCGCGCATGATCCGGTCGATCAGCTCTTTCACGCTTGGCACATCGTGGATCAGGCCCGCAACCATGCCGCACGAGAACGCGCCCGCGTCCATGTCGCCGTCGATCATGATCTTGGGATAGACGCCGCCGACCTGGGCGATGATGTCCTCGAACTTCACGTCCTTGCCCTTGGCCGCTTCCATCTCGAGGATCTTCTGCACCCCGGCATTGTTGAGCACGCGCTCGGTATTGCGCAGCGGGCGCATCACAAGCCGCGTATCCAGCTCGCTCGCCTTCACCAGCGCATCCTTCACGTTCTGGTGGATCGGCGCTTCTTTCGTGGCCATGAAGCGTGTGCCCATGTTCATGCCCTCCGCGCCCAGCGCCATCGCCGCCACCAGCGAGCGGCCATCCGCCATGCCGCCCGACGCCACGAATGGAATCTTGAGCTCCTCCGCCGCGCGCGGGAGCAGGATGAAGTTCGGCACATCGTCCTCGCCCGGATGCCCGCCGCACTCGAAGCCATCGACGCTCACCGCATCGCAGCCAATGCTCTCGGCCTTCAGCGAGTGGCGCACCGACGTGCACTTGTGGATCACCTTGACGCCCGCGTCCTTGAACGCCGGCAGCACCTTCACGGGATTGTTGCCCGCAGTCTCGACGATCTTGATGCCCTCCTCGATGATCACCTTCACGAAGCCCGGATAATCCGGCGGCGTGATCGCCGGCAGGAAGGTGAGGTTCACGCCGAACGGCTTCTTCGTCATCTCGCGGCAGCGCCAGATCTCTTTCCGCAGGCCTTCCGGCGTCTTCTGGGTCAGGCCAGTGATGATCCCGAGCCCGCCGGCCTCGGAAACGGCGGCAGCCATTTCGGCGAAACCGACATAGTGCATCCCGCCCTGGATGATCGGGTGCTCGATGCCGAACATCTCGGTAATGCGCGTTTTCATGGGGTAGTTTCCTTCCTGACCTGAACTATCAGGAAACTGCCCGCCACACGCCGTCAAGCCCGCCCCAAGGGAAGTTGAGGGGGAAGATGGCAAGACAAAAATGCCTGCGCGCGCAGACATTTTCGCGTTCGCCTCAGAGCCTGGGATCGATCGGCTCGCTCTCCAGCGCCAGCACGCCGAAGACGCACTCGTGCATGCGCCGCAACGGCTCGCCCGCCACAAAGCGCACCAGCGCCTCATGCCCCAGCGAGAATTCGCGCAGCGCGAGCGCACGCTTCGCCCCCAACCCCCGCTTCCTCAAGCGCTCGAGATTCTCCGGCGCATCGTATTCCGGCCCATAGATGATCCGCAGATACTCCGAGCCGCGCACCTTCAACGCCGGCTGGATCAGTCCCTTTGCTCCACGCGCGACGAACCGGGCAGGCTTCACCACCATGCCCTCGCCGCCCTTCGACGTGAGATCATCCCACCACGCCGCCGCATCCGCACATGCAGCTTCATCGTCGATCTTCACAGCGCGCCACCCCGTCGCCATCAGCATGGGCGAGCCCGCCGCCGCCAGCCGATGCGCCAGATCCATGTGCCACGCATGTGG
>DASYKO010000164.1:0-6981 GCA_035995285.1 Hyphomonadaceae bacterium
TTCCCGTGGGTGATCAGCTTGGCGATCATCGGATCGTAGAACATCGAGATTTCATCGCCCTCGCGCACGCCCGTGTCGATGCGCACCGTGCCCTCGCCCAGCTTGCCTTCCGCCGGGAACCTCATGCGCTTGAGCCGGCCGATGGACGGCAGGAAGCCGCGATAGGGGTCTTCGGCATAGATCCGGCTCTCGAGCGCCCAGCCTTTGATGCCGATGTCCTTCTGCTTGAAGGCCAGCTTCTCGCCGGCGGCCACACGCAGCATCTGTTCGACCAGGTCGATACCCGTCGTCATCTCGGTGACCGGGTGCTCCACCTGCAGGCGCGTGTTCATCTCGAGGAAGTAGAAATTGCGCTGCCCGTCGACGATGAACTCCACCGTCCCGGCGCTGTCGTACTGAACCGCTTTCGACAGCGCGACCGCCTGCTCGCCCATCGCCTTGCGCGTCTCGGGCGTGAGGAAGGGCGACGGCGCCTCCTCGAACACTTTCTGGTTGCGCCGCTGGATCGAGCACTCGCGCTCGTTCAGGTAGAGAATGTTGCCATGCTTGTCGCCCAGCACCTGGATCTCGATGTGCCGCGGCTGGTCCACGAACTTCTCGATGAAGATGCGATCGTCGCCGAATGATGCGATCGCCTCCGCCCGCGCGCCGTCAAAACCTTCCTTGGCTTCACTGGCGTTGAACGCGATGCGCAGGCCCTTGCCGCCGCCGCCGGCCGAAGCCTTGATCATCACCGGGTAGCCGATCGAGTCGGCGATCTTCACCGCCTCTTTCGGGTCGCTGATCAGCCCCATGTGGCCGGGCACGGTGTTGACACCCGCCTCGGCCGCAAACTTCTTCGAGGTGATCTTGTCGCCCATCGCCTCGATGGCGTGAGGGTTCGGCCCGATGAAGACGATCTTCTCGGAAGCCAGCCGCTTGGCGAACCCTGCGTTCTCGGAAAGGAAGCCGAAGCCCGGATGGACCGCCTCCGCGCCCGTCTTGCGCACGGCGTCGACGATCTTGTCCTGCACCAGATAGCTCTGCGCCGCCGGCGAGCCGCCGATGTGCACGGCCTCGTCTGCCAGGTCGACCGCCATGGAGCCGGCGGCGGCGTCTGAATAGACGACGACCGTTTTCACGCCCATGCGCCGGGCCGTCTTGATCACCCGGCAGGCAATCTCCCCGCGGTTGGCGATCAGGATTTTAGAGAACATCAAGTTACCCCGGCAGACCCGATAAGTGTCGTGAAAGTGACTAAAAGCCCTTGCCGCTCAAGGCAACCGGCCAAAAGGTCCGCTGACAGGCTTTTAGGCGGCGCTATGGCGGCCCAGCCATCGTCACGCCGCGATTTTCAGCCCTCATTAACCACAGAAAGAGAAGACTTCGCCCGCTTCAGGAGGCGGGATCATGAGCAATCTTCCAATCATCTTTTTCGGCGCCCACTTCTGGAAGGGCGAGAGCGGCAAGCGCTACCTGTTCAGCTGCGCCCTCACCAAGAACGGCATCCCGGATGATTCCGGCGGCATCTATGTCTTCGTGAAGCGCCACTTCGGCTTCTTCCTGCAGCCCCTCTATGTCGGCAAGGCCGCCAACCTGCGCGGCCGCCTGCTCGGCCATGAGAAATGGGGCAAGGCCTGGTGGATCCTCGGCGCCACCGAGCGCCACGTCATGCGCATCGGCACGGAAGACGAGCGCCGCCTGATCGAGGAAGACCTGATCCGCGGCCTCAAGCCCCCGATGAACGACGTGATGATGCCCCGCGGCGAACTGGATGCTCCGAACACGCCCCTGCTCCGCAAGAACTGGATCTTCCACCGCAAGATGGAAAACTTCTTCCGCGGGATTTTCGGCATGAAGCCGAAGCAGACCGTGGCTACCTACAAGAACACCCACCGCCACCACGAAGCGCCCCCGCACGTCGAGCCGCACAAATACTGGAAGAAGAGCGCGTAATCCGGGATGGCCGGGCGCCCTTGTCGCGCCGAAGCCTTGGCGTAAGCGGATGCTGGGCACTTCGACAACGGCAAGCACGGCCTCGTAGTTCGACGGACGCCGCCTATCGGCGGCTGCTCACCATGAGGCCTTCTCGGATTCCGCTGAATATCCAGTAGCCCTCATGGTGAGCAGCACGCGAAGCGTGCGTCCGTCGAACCACGAGTGCGTACGCACCGGCATTAGACATCGCCGCTTCGCGTCGACTGCCGGGCAGGCGCCCGGCGGTCCCAGCCTACTTCGCCGGCGCCGGAAACGGCGCGGGCCGCCCGCTCAGCACCGCCTCGATATTGTCCAGCGCCCGATGCGTCATCGTCGTGCGCGTCTCGTGGCTCGCCGTGCCCACGTGCGGCAGCAGGAAGGTGTTCGGAACCTCATTGAGCCGCTGGTCGTAATTCGGCTCCTTGGCGAACGCATCCAGCCCCGCCGCAAACAGATGGCCCGACTTCAGCGCATCGAGCAGTGCATCATCATCGATCAGCGAGCCGCGCGCCGAATTCACAACCACCGCTCCCTTCGGCAGCATCGCGATCCGCTCACGCGTTAGAACCACGCCCTGCCCGCCTGGCAGGTTGAGGCTAAGGATCTGGCAGTGCGGCAGCATCGCCTCGAAGCTGTCATAGTACTTCGCCCCAGCCTCCAGGTCAGCGCTCAGCCGCGTGCGGTTGTGATAGAGGATCGGCATGCCGAAACCGCGCGCCCGCTGCGCCACCGCTCGCCCAATACGCCCCATGCCGAGAATGCCGAGCGTCTTGCCCGTCACATCGATCCCGAGATTATCGAAGAAGCCGTTACGCGGATTCCAGCCCGCATCCATCGAGCGCACATGCTCCTTCGCCCGCCGGCAGGCGCCGAGGATCAGCAGCAGGGTGATGTCGGCCGTCGCATCCGTCACCACATCCGGCGTGATGCCGATGGCGATGCCGCGGGCGTTGGCGGCCGCCACGTCGATATGGTCGAACCCCACGCTGGTCGAGGCGATCACCTTCACGCTCGGCGGCAGCCGCGCCAGGTTCTCCGCATTGAACGGCAGGCCCAGCGAGATCAGGATCGCATCCGCCTGATGCTCGTTGGCGGTTGCGATCAGCCTGTCGATGCCAATATGCCTGCCGGGATCAACCACGTCGAACAAACGATCTGCCCGCTCCTTTGCAGGAGCGGGCATCGGTAGAGACAGAACAAGCTTGCCGAGTTTAGATGTCATCGGGCGTCCTGCGGCCTAGGTATCGATATTCCTCTTGCTGGTTTCAGGCAGGAAGAACACCGCAACCACGAAGACAATTGCCGCAACGATGACCGGATACCACAGGCCGGCGAAGATGTTGCCGGTCGCCGCCACGATCGTGAAGGCGATGGTGGGCAACAGGCCGCCGAACCATCCATTGCCGATGTGATACGGCAGCGACAGCGACGTGTAGCGGATGCGGGCCGGAAACAGCTCCACCAGCATGGCCGCCATCGGACCGTAGATCATCGCCGTGAAGATCGTCGTCAAGGCGACCCAGAACACGACCACCGGGTAGTTGATGTTGGCGTGCTCGGCGAAGGCAGGCTTCTTCGGATCGTCGCTGAACGTGTAGCCCACGCCCTTCAACTCCGCGCCCAGCGGCGCCTGGAATGCGGCGATCGCCTTCTTGCGGTCGTCGCCCTTCACCACCGACGGATCAGGCGTCTGGAACACCTTCTCGCCCACATGCACCGTTGCGATGGTGCCCGGTCCCTTGTCGACGATGTCGTAGTTGACGCCGTTGTTCGACAGGAAGGTCTTGGCGATGTCGCACGACTTCTCGGTGAAGTTGGTCTTGCCGACGGGGTCGAACTGCAGCGAGCACTGCGTGGAGTCCGCCCAGACCTCCACCTTGCTGGTCTCCAGCGCCCGCGCCATCGTGGGGTTCGCGGCGTTGGTGATCTGGTGGAACACCGACCACGGGAAGATCGGCGCATAGGTGATCACCGGCAGAATAAGGCCCAGCAGCACAAGCGGCTTGCGGCCGATCTTGTCCGACAACCAGCCGAAGAACACATAAGCCGGCGTGCCGACGGCCAGCGCGATCGCCATGATCATATAGGCGTCGAGATCCGGCAGCTTCAGCAGCTTCTGCAGGAAGAACAGGCCGTAGAGCGTGCCCGTGTACCAGACGCAGGCCTGCCCCGCGACCGATCCGAAGAGCGCGATCAGGACATACTTGAGGTTGCCCCATTTGCCGAAGGCTTCGGCGAACGGCGCCTTGGTGGTCTGACCGGCCGCTTTCATCTTCGCGTAGACGGGGCTCTCGTCCAGGATACGCCGGATCATGATCGAGCCGACGAGAAGCACGATGGAAACGATGAAGGGAATGCGCCAGCCCCACTCTGCAAAATCCGCCTCCGCCATCATCGTGCGAACGAGGATGATGAGCGCCAGCGAGGCAAGCAGGCCCACCGTCGCCGTGATCTGGATCCAGCTGGTGTAGAGGCCGCGCTTTCCATGCGGCGCATGTTCGGCGACGTACGTCACCGCCCCGCCATACTGCCCGCCCACCGCCAGCCCCTGCATGACGCGCAGAATGACGAGGATGATCGGCGCGATAATGCCCGCGCCCATGTTCTGCTGGAACCAAGCCGCGTTCGGAAGGAAGCCGACCAGGAAGGTCGAGGCGCCCATGATCACCATGGCCACGAGGAAGGTCGCCTTGCGGCCCACCATGTCGCCGACCCAGCCGAACACCAGAGCGCCGAACGGGCGCACCACGAAGCCGGCCGAGAATGTCGCCAGAGCGAGGATGTATCCCGTCGTCTCGTCGACACCGGTGTAGAAGTGCTTGTTGATGAATGGCAGCAGTGTTCCGTACAGGAAGAAGTCATACCACTCGAACACCGAGCCCACGCTCGAGGCCACGATGACGACGGCTTCGCTCTGCTTCTTTTTTACCGGCGCGGCTTCGCCGGCAGTTGCTGCGGTTTCCATATCCCTCTCCCTCCGCCACTCTTGTCGGGGCGGATGCTCTCATATGCAGGCTGCAACGGCCTGACGCTTAGGGCAAGGCGAAACCCCGCCGCGCCCCTCGCCCAACACGCAGATTCAGGCCGGATTCATGAGACAAAAAGCCCCGGCAACACGCTGTCTTGAAGTCCCGTGCGATAGGGGGCGGCGCCGCCAGCCCGCCATCGGCTTCCCTAGCATCGAAAGCTCGATTGCTCCCCCGCCCGGTCCATCGCAGGATGCGGCAGATTCTTGGGAGACCATCGCATGATCCGGACAACCCTGGCCCTCGCCACCGCGGGCCTCTTCCTTGCTGCCTGTGACGCCAAGCCCGCCCCTGAAGCAGCCAAGCCCGCCGAGACTGCGGCCGCGCCGGCCGGACCCAACGCAGACTCAGCGGCCGCCGCCAAGGCCATGACCGACATGGCCGCCGCGATGAGCGCGTCCGGCGCCAATGCGGAAATCAAGAACCCGCAGATGAAGGCGTTCGTCGACAGCTACGACCAGATGGTCAATGTCGTCCTCACCGTGAAGGACGAGGCTTCAGCCAATGCGATCGGACCGCAGTTGAAACCGATCATGGCCCAGCTTGAGGCGCAGTCGAAGGCGCTCGACGCCCTTCCCGAAAGCGAGAAGGCGGGCGCCTCCATGCAGGGCATGGCGCGGATCATGGGCGCCACGACCAAGATGGCCCAGCACATCAGCTCCCTGCCCCCCGAAGTGCAGAAGACACTCGATGAAGAGCTCAAGGCGCTGCCGCCGCCGAAGTAGGCTCGGCGAAATAGGCCGGGCCGAAACAACCGATCGAACACTCGGCAGTTTCTTCGTGAACGGTCAGGCTTGACCGCTTTTCATTCCGTGCGTTTGGCGTAGGCTTGCGGAACGGCAAACCAGAAGACGACACAAAAAAATCAGGGAGGATTGAATGCGTAGGCTTGCGACTATGCTCGCTCTTGGCGTGGCCATGATTGCCACACCCTCGATCGCGACAGCTCAACAGACACCGGCGGCGGCCGTGTCCACCGTGCAGGAACTGCCGAACATCCTGGCGCTCACCACGGGCTGGAAGGACAAGTTCTGGACCAGCAAGGACAAGACCAAATTCCACTACTGCGAAGCCGGCCCGGCCAATGGCACGGTCGTGATCCTCATCCACGGCTCGGGCGGCACGGCGACCAACTGGATGGCCAACGGCCTCGGCATGGCGCTCGCCAAGACCAACCGCGTCATCGCGCTCGAAATGCGCGGCCACGGCCAGACGGTCGGCCCCGATGGCAAGCGCCAGCGCCGCACGCCGAACATGGATCTCGACGTGCTCGAGTTCATGGACGCGATGGGCATCAGACAAGCCCACATCGGCGGCTTCTCCATGGGCGGCGATCACCGGCCAGATTCTCGCCCGCGCACCGGACCGTTTCTACACGGCCCACTTCGGCGGCTCGGGCGTGCGTGAAGCCGAAGGCAGCGAGTTCGCCAAGATGATCCCTCCGGAACCCGTGGGAACCGCGCCGCTCGATGCGAAAGCGCGCGAACTCTACGACGCGCGGGCAAAGGCCGAGGCCGCCAAGGCGGGCGTGAGCAACGTCAACACAGCAGCCAATGTCACCGCCGGGGCGGCAGCGAGCGCCACCGCTGCTTCCACGGATCAATCCAACCTGTCGAGCCAGCCTGTGCCCGTGGCCGTTCCACGGCCCGAGATCAACCTCAAGGCCCTCAACATCCCGATCCTCGCCGTCGTCGGCGAGTTCGACACGCCCTACGCTCGCACCCACCGTCTCTGGCGCGAAGCGCCCAACTTCAAGCGCGTGATCCTCACAAACCGCGGCCACCTCTCCAGCTACATCGCCGGCCTCGCCCCCGAACTCTACCGCGACTCCCTGGTCGAGTTCATCACGAGCAACAACCCGAAGAAGTAGGATCGATCTTTTCCTCCCTCGCGCAAAGCGCGCGCACGGCGAGTGACCTTTCCACCTGTGAGCCCGCCCTCGTGGTTCGACGGCCGCCGCCTATCGGCGGCTGCTCACCATGAGGGCTCTCTGACTCTT
>DASYKO010000165.1:0-3113 GCA_035995285.1 Hyphomonadaceae bacterium
GATAGCAACGGAGCCGATATAGGCCAGGCGGGGCTAAGCCCTCGTTAAGCCTGCGGACCCCACGCGTATCGAAAGCATTAAAGCGGCTAGCCCCGGCACCACGCCTGGCGCGACTGCGGATTGCGCAGGACATTTTCGACATAGTAGCGGGCATAAGCCTCGGCTTGGCCGACATCGCCGGTGGACCCATCGAGCAGGGGCGCGGCTGTCGTCGCCCATGCCGCGGCGCAGACAGCCGGCGCCGCATTTCCCTTCGCGCAGTCCAGCAGCGCGCCGAACCCGTCGCGATAGGTCTCGACATCCTTGCGGGTCATCGGCCGGCCATGGCCGGGTATGAGCTGCGCGAAGGAAGTTCCGAGGATCGCCTTGAACTCTGCCCGCCACGCCTCGGGACAGGCCGTGTCGAGGAACGGCGCCGGCAACGTCACGAGATCGCCGGAGATCAGCAGACGCTCGCGCACGTCATAGAGCCAGAGATCGCCCGCGCTTGCCGCCTTCGCCGTGTGAACCTCAATGGAGCGCCCGCCGATGGTCAGCATGCGCGGGGCTTCGACCGAGACGGTGGGTCGCAACTTCTCGCCCTGCTCCACCGTGGCAATGTCTCCGCGCAGGTCGTCGGCCAATCCCGCAGGTGTTGTGGGATCGGCCAGCGTGCGGCGGTTGTTCACCAGCCCTCGCGCCAGGAAGCCGGAGAGCGCATCGTGCAGCGCCGCGGCGTTCGCGTAGATCTCGACAGACGGATAGGCCTCACGCAACGCGATGTTCCCGCTGGTGTGGTCGAGATGCCAGTGCGTGTTGATGATCGCCAGCACGCCGCCATGCACCTTCGCCGCCTCGATGACTTGCTGCGTGTGCGCCGCATGCCGCCCCGTATCGACCACGATCACACCGCCCTCGGCGTTGAGGACGATGCTGTTCCCGTCCGGCTGGCGTTGCGGCGCGAAGCTGCCGGGGATGAACGTGTGCCCCTGCTCGCCCGCAGGCGTACTGGCGCAGGCCGCGATCAGGCCGAGACAACAGGCAAGGATTGTCCGCTGCATTGCAGGTCCCCAAGGCTCCGACCCTATGGGACCATTCACTGGCGGCAGAGCCAAGTAAAGCCGGGCGTTATTCCAGCAGCTTCAGCATGTCAGCTGTCTTGCTGTCCGCAGCATCCCCGGACTGGGCCTCGCCGTCCGGCGTCAGCTTCTGCTTGATGATGTCCTTGATCTTCTCCTCGACCCCGGCGCGCTCCTCCGGGCTCATCTTCGCGAGATCGTCCTCGGTGATGTTCAATGATTTGAGGATCTGGTCGCGAAGGCGCTCTTCCGGCGTCTTCTTCATGAATGCGAGGAACTCGTCCGCCGCCTTGCTGCCGGTCGTCTCCTCGCCGGACTGCAGCGCGATCATGATCGCGGTATCGATCTGCGCGGGCGACTTGGTGGAAAACCTTGCCTGCGGCTCGGCAGGTTTGCCGGATCGGTCTTGCCCTTGCCCGCCGCTGCGTTGAGCGCCGCAAGCTCCATCGCCGGATCTTTTTCCGGCGGTTTCAGTAACATGGGCGCGTTGACGCCAATTCCACCGATGTCCATGTGCAGACGGCTCCCGCAAGCTATGCACGTGCCGTCGCAAGCTTGAGGCCAGTTTTTCGGCTAGCGCTTCGCCCCCTACTTCTTGGCAGGAGTGTTGAATGCCCAGGTGACGCCGAACGGATCGGTCATCTGGCCGTACCTGTCGCCCCACGGCGCAATCTCGAAGGGCATGCGCACCGTGCAGCCCGCCTTGACGGCGCGATCCCACAGCGGTTGGCCGTCGGCAAGGATCAGCTGCATCACATAGCTCGCCGTTCGCTGCACCGCGCCCATGCCGAACTCCACGAAATTGTCGGCCAGCATGAAGGCGCCGCCATTGATCTTGAGGTGGCAGTGCATCAGGCGCTTGCCGTCCTGCGCAAGCATCCGCGTGACTTCCGTTGCGCCGAAGGCCTTCTTGTAGAAGTCCACCACCTCGCTCGCGCCGTCGAAGTTGAGATACGGCACCACGCCGCCCGGATGCTGCTGCGTTCCGGTGGGCGGCGTGATCGTCTGCTCTGCGGCGGGGTAGAACTGCTTGTACTCGCAGAACTCGACCGTGCCATCGCCCATGAACTGCAGCTGCTTCTTCACCTGTTCGACGACCTGCTCGCGCGAGTCGGCGTTGAGGATGGAAAAGCCGCCAGCGGCCATCCACCCGCCCTCGCCCTGCGGCGGCGTTTCGACCGAGATCTTGCCGCCTTCGTTTGTAACGCGCCCGCCCGTGGCGGCGCGGATCCCGATCCCGCCTGTGGTCACCATCTTTCCGGCAGAGACCAGCTTGCCGATCTCTTCCTGCATCTGGGCGATGTGTTCCGGCTTGGGCGGGCCCGAGGGCGCGGCCTTGCTACGAAAGATGGTGATGAAGCGCATGGGTAGTCTCCTCCTCTCGTGCGTTGAGGGCGGCCCCGCAAGGCCGCCCTCTTGTTGTTCAGATCTTTTGGGCAACCTCTTCGAGCTGCTTGGCGCAGATCGTCCAGCCGGGCACGAAGCCCATCTGTTCGTGCTGGGCCTTGGCCTCCGCCGTCCAGTGGCGGGCGCGGGCGGTGTATTTCGTCTTGCCTGGGCCAGCATCCTCGAACTCGACAATGGCGACGAAGAATGGCGCGCCGTCCTTGGGAACCCAGTCGCCGGTGAAGGCGTCGGTGAATGAGATCTTCCTGTTGGGAATGATCTCGACCCACTGGCCCGGGTTCGGGAAGTCCTGGCCTTCGGGCGAGCGCATCGTGATGCTCGTGGCGCCGCCGGGGCGGACGTCTGTTTCGACCTTAACCGTGGTCCAAGGCTTGGGCGCGAACCATTGCTTCATCAGCTCCGGCTCGGTCCAGCCGCGATAGAGTTTTTCCTTGGGCGCGTTGAGGATGAGCTCGAAGGAGATTTCGTGTGCAGGGTTCATGGGGTTTCTCTTTTGACTTGGTGTTGGGGTGAAATCAGTGGGCCTGCCTGGTCAGGAAGCCTGCCCGATCAGTAAGCCTGAACGTGCGCGGGATCCATGTAGATGACTTCCCAGTGGTGGCCGTCGAGATCCTCGAACACGCGCTGCTGCATGAAGCCATAGTCCGC